>NZ_JBDJAV010000018.1:0-172422 GCF_039649625.1 Plantactinospora sp. ZYX-F-223
GCGCGCTCCCACTGCGCCAATCGCCCTCGCTTGTAGCCGAGGTGGAGACGGGATTTGAACCCGTGTACACGGCTTTGCAGGCCGTTGCCTCGCCTCTCGGCCACTCCACCGAGGTAGCCCCCGACATGTGGCGGCATCTCCGAGCGGACGACGGGACTCGAACCCGCGACCCTCACCTTGGCAAGGTGATGCGCTACCAACTGCGCTACGTCCGCTTGTCATCCGGTGTTTCCTGGTGACGGATGAGAACTTTAGCCGAGGCCGCGAACAGATGCCAACTCGGGGGCCGGTCGGCGGGTCAACAGGTCCAGGACACCCACCCGCACCCCCGACGTCGGCGACTTCAGCCTGGTCGAAGCCTTGATCGTCCGCCCCGGCCCGGGCCATCGCCCCTAAGCATCCTAGGAACCTGGAATGAAGGGGCGGTGGCGCGGGCGTCGGACGGTTACTTCGCGGCGTTGAGGTCGTCGAGGGCCTGGGCGGCACCGCGGTGCAGGGGTACCGGGTCGGTCTTACGGGCGGTGTCCAGGCTGATCTCCTTGGCCGCCGCATTGGCCTGCTCCAGTTGCGGCTTCCGGTCGAAGAGCGCCTTGGTCAGTACGCAGACCAGGTTCGCGTCCAGGTCGTCCTTCACCAGCAGGAAGTTTGGTACCACGATGGTCTTGACGTCCGCCGGAGTGCCGTAGGTGGCGGCCGGGATCGCACCCTCCTCGTACACCGGGTTGATTTTCTTCATCTCGGCCAGCAGCGGGGTGATGTCCAGGAAGCTGACCTGGCCCTTGGCCGTGGTGAGCAGGTCGGTGATGCCCGGTGTCGGCAGGCCGCCCGACCAGAACAGCGCGTCGATCGAGCCGTCCTTCATCCCGTCGACGGTCTTGGCCAGGTCCAGCCGCTGCGCCTGGATGTCCTTGGCGGGGTCGAGCCCGGCCGCCTGGAGGAGCCGGTTCGCGATCACCTCGGTACCGGACTTCGGCGAACCGGTGGAGACCCGCTTGCCCCGCATGTCGGCCACCGAGTTGATCCCGGCACCGTTACGGACGATCACCTGGGTGAAGTTCGTGTGGATCCGGGCCAGCGCCTGCACCGGCTGCCGCTGCCCCTCGAAACTGCCGGTGCCCTGCACCGCGTCGGCGGCGGTGTCGGCCAGCGAGAACGCCATCGCGTACGTGCCGGCGACGAGCTGCTGGATGTTCTGCACCGAGGCGCCCGTCTCGGCCGCGGTGGCCTTGACCTTGCTGCCCGGCGCGTTGGAGACCTGCTCGGCGTACGCGTTGCCGAGCGCGAAGTAGACCCCGGTCGCGTTGCCGGTGGCGATTCCGATCCGGGTCTCCGTACCCACCTCACAGGTGACGTCGCCGCCCGCGTCGGTACTGGCGGTGTCCTGCCGACCACCACAGCCGGCCAGGCCGGTCAGCCCCAGGCCGGCGGCGGCGACCGCAACCACGATCCTCGTCGTACGCCTCATTTCGCATCCTCTCCCACGCTCGAACCGATTCCCCGGCCCCTCGGCCCGGTGTCGTCGTCCACCCGGGAACCGTCGTCCACCCGGGAATCCGGGGCGGCCGGCACCGGCGTGCTCTCCGGCCCCGACCGCTGCGCGTCCGCGCCGCCCGGTCCGGCCTCGACGTGCCGGTCACCGCCGCCCCGGGAGCCTGGCACCGCCGGGTCGACCTCCTCGGCCACCACCTCCTCGACCACCGACCGGGTCCCGGCCATACGGCGCCGGCGCGCCAGTGCGGCCAGCACGGCGACGACGACCAGCGTGCCGCCAATCGCGATCGACACCGGGTGCAGGTAGAGCAGCAGCAGGCCGGCGACGGCGCTGAGGGACCGTTCGACCGCCCCGACCGGCCCGACGCCGAGCAGCCAGCCACCGGTGGCCACGGCGAGCGCCGCCACGCCGAGACAGCCGACCAGCCCCGCCCAGAGCACCTCGACCGGTGAGCCCCGGCCGAGCAGGTACTCCCCCGGCCCGGTGAGCACGAAGGCGATCGGAGCGAGGAACGCCGGCAGGGCGTACTTGAGCGCCTGCCACATGGTGGGCACGGTCCGGCCGCCGGTGATCGCCGCCGCGCCCACCGCGGCCAGCGCGGTCGGCGGAGTGACCTCGGAGAGCACCGAGTAGTAGAAGACGAACATCGCCGCCGCCGGGGCCGGTACGCCGAGCGCGAGCAGCGCCGGACCGATGATCACCCAGCCGATGATGAACGAGGCGGTGACCGGTACGGCCAGCCCGAGCAGTGAGAGCGCCACCGCGGCGAAGACCACGGTCAGCGCCAGCACCACGGTCGGGTTGTCGGTCAGTGCCCCGGCGCCCCGGACCAGCAGCGAGGCGAACTGCGCGCCGAGCCCGGTCTTGGTGGTGGTGGCGGTGATGATGCCGGCCGCGCCGCAGACCGCGGCGACCGGGAGCACGCCGCGGACCCCGGCGGAGAGGGCGGTGAAGATCCGACGTGGGGTCAGCCAGCTCCGCCGGTCAAGGAAGCTGAGCAGCACCGCCAGCCCGGTGGCGTAGACGACCGCTCGCGTGGCGCTCACCCCGACGGCCAGCAGCACGACGATGACGATCAGCGAGGAGAAGTGGTAGCCGAACCGGCCCAGCAACCGCCACGCCGAGCCGGCGGCCACCTCGACCGGGCGTACCTTGAACCGGCGGGCGTCGATCTCGACGGCGAGCAGGATGCCGAGGTAGTAGAGCAGGGTCGGGATCACCGCCCAGCCGAGCACGGTCAGGTAGGAGACCTCCAGGTATTCGGCGACGATGAAGGCCGCCGCGCCCAGGGTCGGGGGCGAGAGGATCGCGCCGACCCCGGCCGCCGCCAGCATGCCGCCAGCGTGTTCGGCGGGGTAGCCGGCGCGGCGCAGGATCGGCCAGGTGACGGCGCCGACGCTGACCGCGGTGGCGGTGCCGGAGCCGGAGACGGTGCCGAGCAGGAATCCGGAGGCGACGGCGGTGCGGCCGGCGGCGCTGCGGGACCGCCGGAACGCGGCCACCGACAGGTCGACGAAGAACCGTCCGGCGCCGGAGAGGTCGAGTACCGCACCGTAGATCGTGAACAGCACGATGTAGGTGGCGGCGACGTCCAGCGGGGTGCCGTAGAAGCCGCTGCCGGAGTTGTAGAGCGCGTCGACGATCTGTCCGAAGTCGAGCCCGGCGTGCGCGATCGCCCAGCTCTGCGGCAGCAGCCCGCCGTAGTAGCCGTAGCCGAGGAAGAGCAGGCAGACCACCGGCAGGATCCAGCCGGTGGTGCGCCGGCAGGCCTCGATCAGGAGCACCAGGAGCAGCGCGCCCATCAACACGTCGACCGGGGCGAGCAGCCCCTGCCGGTCGAGGAAGGCGTCGTAGCCACCGCCGGCGTCGCCGATCGCGACCGGCAGCACCGGATAGAGGCAGACGACCAGGGCCAGCCCGGCCAGCAGCCAGTCCGGCACCGTCGGCAGGTCCCGGCGCGACGCGGCCGGAGCATCCGGATCGGGTACGCGGCGCGGGGCGACCGCCGGCAGCCGGCTCGCCAGCCGGTCCGGCAGCCGCAGCCCCGACCGGTACGCGAGGAAGACCAGTGGCAGTACGCCGGTCAGGAAGACGATCAGATAGAACTGGCTGCCCTGGGACAGTGGCCGGAACACCTGCCAGAGGACCAGCAGCGCGACGACGAAGGCGACCACCGCCACCCCGACCTCGACCGGGCCGCTGAGTTGCCGGGCCGGCCGCTCCTCGTCGTCATAGGTCACGGCGGCGGTGGCGACGTCCGGGGTGGCCAGCGCGGGCAGCTCGTCCCGCCCGATCCGGCCGGGCGTTTCCGCCGACCGCCCCGGATGACGGGCGGGGGTTTCCGCCGGCCGGTCCGGATGACGGGCGGGGGTTTCCGCCGGCCGGTCCGGCCCGGGTTCGGGGCCTGTCGCCGGAGGGATTTCGGCCACACCGTCTGGCATGAGCGGACACTACTACGGGGTACCGATGGTTGCCGATCTTCTCCGTCCGGTGGTTGGCCCGCCGGGCCGGGCGGTTGACTGGCTGCGCCGGCCGGCCCACCCGGCAGCCCTCCGCCGCTGCACCCCTGCTGGGCGGGGGTCAGGCGGCTCGGCTACCGGTGCCGGGGCGTGCGGCTTCTGAGGCGCTAGTGGACAGTCTGACCCGCTAGTAACTTATCCGACGTGTTGATAGCTTATTGTGCCGGCCGGAATGGGCTAACGTAGCCGCGTGACGAGACGTGCGGCAGAGGTGCGCCTGGATGCGCTACTACGCACCGCCTGCGACGTGATCGCGACGCGGGGCCTGGCCAACACGCGTACCGCCGACGTGGCCCAGGCCGCCGGGGTGAGTCAGGCGCTGGTCTTCTACCACTTCGCCACGAAGGAGCGACTGGTCGCCCAGGCGTTCGCGTACGCCGCGGAGCAGGATCTGGCCCGGCTGGAGGCAGTGCTCCGGTCTCCCGCCACCCCACTGGTCAAGTTGAAGAAACTGCTCCGCCTCTACACCCTGCCGGGCCGGTCCCGGTCGTGGGCGATGTGGATCGACGGGTGGTCGGAGTCGCTGCGCACGCCGGAACTGGAGAAGGTGTCGCGGCGGCTGGACCTGCGCCGGCGGGAGGGGCTCGGCGAGGTGATCTCGGCCGGGGTCGCGGCCGGGGTGTTCAGCTGCGACGACCCGGCCGGGGCCGCCTGGCGGATCAACGGCCTGATCGACGGGCTCGCCGTGCAGATGGCGGTGCACGACCGGGTCGTCCCACGCCGTCAGCTCACCGAGTGGGTGCGGCTCTCGGTCGCCCGCGAACTCGGGCTGCTCCCCGAGCAACTGGACTGACCGGAGACCCGCCGCAACTGGACTGACCCGAGACCCGCGCCGGGACGGGCTGGCGTCCCGAGCCCCGATCGTCCTCCTGAATCGATTCATCCACAGCCGGACATTCCTCCAACCAGCCCGGACTCCACTCCG
Organism: Plantactinospora sp. ZYX-F-223; assembly: GCF_039649625.1. Taxonomy (NCBI): domain Bacteria; kingdom Bacillati; phylum Actinomycetota; class Actinomycetes; order Micromonosporales; family Micromonosporaceae; genus Plantactinospora; species Plantactinospora sp. ZYX-F-223. The sequence continues at coordinate 4,937 of NZ_JBDJAV010000018.1, forward strand.
GTCGGGAGAGCCTCCGTTGACAGGCCCCGCCCGCCGGCGGTACCTTCGTGCGGTTTGTTGAATGGTTTCATCACCGCCTCACCACCGGGGCGCGTGCACACACCCGGCGAGGGTGTGGCCGCCAGGAGCCGATGGGAAAGTCGACCATGACAACTGGGACCCTGCGCAGGCCGCCGCCCCGGCCCGCCACACCGGGCGGCGCCGCCGCCGGAGCCCGGCCCCGATACCGACGCAATCGGCCCGGGATCGCGTACCTCTTCCTCTCCCCCTGGGTCGTCGGGGCGCTGCTGCTGACCGTCGGCCCGATGCTCGCCTCGCTCTACCTGTCGTTCACCGACTACGACCTCTTCACCTCTCCGGAGTGGGTCGGCCTGGAGAACTACCAGCGGCTCTTCGCCGACGACGCGCGGTTCCTCGCCTCGGCCAAGGTCACCGCGATGTACGTGCTGATCTCCGTACCGCTGAAGCTGGCCGCCGCCCTCGCGGTGGCCCTGCTGCTCAACCGCAAGCGGCGCGGGCAGGGCTTCTACCGGTCGGCCTTCTACGCGCCCTCGCTGCTCGGCACCGGCGTGGCGATCGCGCTGGTCTGGCGGGCGATGTTCACCGACGCCGGGGTGGTCGACTCGGTCACCGGCAGCGTCGGCTGGGACACCGGCGGCTGGATCAACGAGCCGGACTACGCGCTCTACGTGCTGATCATCCTCGCCGTCTGGCAGTTCGGCGCGCCGATGGTGATCTTCCTGGCCGGTCTGAAGCAGATCCCGACCGAGTTGTACGACGCCGCCGCGGTCGACGGCTCGGGCGCCTGGCGCACCTTCCGGTCGGTGACGCTGCCGATGCTCTCCCCGATCATCCTGTTCAACCTGGTGCTGGAGACGATCCACGCGTTCCAGGCGTTCACCCCGGCGTTCATCGTCAGCGGTGGCCGGGGCGGGCCGAGCAACTCGACCCTGTTCTACACGCTCTACCTCTACGAACGCGGGTTCTCGCAGTTCCGGATGGGCTACGCCTCGGCGATGGCCTGGCTGCTGCTGCTGGTCATCGCGATCATCACGGCACTGTTCTTCGGCACCTCGCGCCGCTGGGTGTTCTACTCGGGGGAGGACCGGTGAGCACGCTCTCCGACGGCCTGTCGACCCGCACTCCGGCGGCTCGGCGGCCGGGCGCGACCGGTGCCCGGCTGCGTACGGTCGGCTGGCACACGCTGATCATCGCCGTACTGGCCCTGCTGCTGTATCCGGTGGTGTGGCTGCTGGCCACCTCGATCAAGCCAACTGACGAGATCCTGTCCAGCCTGAGCCTGCTGCCGACCCGGCTGGCGCCGCAGAACTACTCCGCCGCGCTGGACGGGATCGCGGGCATCGGCGTCTGGCAGTTCTTCACCAACTCGCTGATCGTGGCGGTCGGCGCGGTGATCGGCAACCTGATCTCCTGCGCGCTGGCCGCGTACGCCTTCGCCCGGCTGCGGTTCAGGCTGCGCGGGCCACTGTTCGCGTTCACCCTGCTGACCATCATGCTGCCGTACCACGTGGTGCTGATCCCGCAGTACACGATCTTCCAGAAGCTGGATCTGGTCGGCACCTTCGTACCGCTGATCCTGCCCAAGCTGCTCGCCACGGACGCGTTCTTCGTCTTCCTGATGGTGCAGTTCATCCGGGGCCTGCCCCGGGAGTTGGACGACGCTGCCGAGATCGACGGCTGCGGCCCGGTGCTCACCTTCCGGTACGTGATCCTGCCGCTGCTCAAGCCGGCCCTGGTCACCACCGCGATCTTCACCTTCATCTGGACCTGGAACGACTTCTTCAGCCAGCTCGTCTACCTCAACGACCCGGAGTCGTACACCCTGCCGCTGGCGCTGCGGCTCTTCATCGACCAGACCAGCGAGTCGGCGTACGGCCCGATGTTCGCGATGTCGGTGCTGAGCATCGTTCCGGTGATGCTCTTCTTCCTGGCCTTCCAGCGTTATCTGGTGGAGGGTATCGCCACCTCCGGCCTGAAGGGCTGAGGGTCGGTTCGGGTTCGGGTTCGGGTTCGGAGCGCGGGGCCGGTCAGGAGGTCAGGACCGGCCCCAACGCCTCGACCTCGTCGCGGGTCAGCTCGCCGTCCGAGACCACGATCCGGTGCCGGCGCCGCACCGAGGTGCCGGCCGGGACCGGCAGGGTCCGGTCGAAGGCGAGCGCAACGCAGACCCCGGGATAGATCCCGGTCCGCACGAACCAGTGGTCGCCGTCGGCCAGGCCGGCGAAGACCAGCGTGTACGGCCGGCCGCCGCCCGCCGCGCCGACCATCGCGAGCCAGGGCTCGGTGCTGCCGTTGACCCGCTCCTCCCCCTCGGCGCTCGCGGTGAAGGCCCGGTTGGGCCCCGGGGCGACCCGCCAGAAGAAGCCGCCGTATCCGGCGCCCTCCGGCCGGCCGTTGGTGGCCGGGCTGCCGAGCAGGATGTCCCGGTCGACCGGTGCGGTCAGGACGTACCCGAAGTCGAGCAGCCAGGCGTCGGCCCGGCCGGCCACCCCGGCGGCCTCGACCCGCCGCTCCTCGGTCAGCAGGGTCGCGCCGGCCGGGTCGAGCCAGCGCAGCCGCTCGGCGAACCCGCCGTCACCGGGACCGTCGCCCGAGCCGCCCTCGGCCACCGCGTCGCGGTCGCCGGCGTCCGCGTCCGGCACGAATCCGTCCGGCACAGATCCGTCCGGCAGCCAGCCGTCGTGCACGATCCGGCCGTGGTCGTCGAGCCAGGTGTAGCCGGCATCCCGGACGTAGGTCCGGCCTCCCCAGAGGTTGGTGCCCGAGACGTCCTGCATGGCGACCGAGACTCCAAGGTGCCAGCGGTGGTCCTCGGGCAGCGTGTCGGTCACCACGACCCCGGCGAGGGTACGCACCGGATGCAGGTACGGCCGGCGCCCCCAGCGCGGGTCGACGTGCGGGTCGTCGAGGACGTACTCCGCGACGGTCTCGCCACGCACCCGCAGCCGTACCCCGGTCAGGTCCTCGCCCATGCTCGCCGCCCTCTGTGCGTCGGTTCCACGGTGCCCCGGTCGGCGGCACCGACAGGAAAGCGCTTCCCCTGACCCGACAGGGTACCGACGGCGCCGCCGGTCGGAAACCACGCACCGCGCGCCGTCCGGACCCGCGGTCCCGAACGGCATCGTCGCCGGCCCTGGGGGCCGTGACCATCGGGGCATCGGGGTACCGGGGCACCGGGGCACCGGGGCACCGGACCGGCGAGGTGCACCCGGTGCGGTGCACCGGGGAGTTAGTGTCGGTCGCACGCGGTGGAGGCCGCCGTGCGGGGACTGCGGTCAGCCGCACCGTCGCGCGGAACCGCCGGATAACCTTGACACGTTTCAGCCCGACGGTCGGGGCTGCGGAAGGAGACGGTGGTGCCGGGACCAGCGGTGAGCATCCGCGACGTGGCCAGCCAGGCGGGAGTGTCGGTGGGCACCGTCTCCAACGTGCTCAACCGGCCCGACATCGTCGCAGCGTCGACCCGGAACCGGGTACTCGCCGCGATCAACGAGCTAGGTTTCGTGCCCAACGACGCCGCCCGGCAGTTGCGCCGGGGCCGGGGGCGCACCCTCGGCCTGGTCGTGCTGGACGTGGCGAACCCGTTTTTCACGGATGTCGCCAAGGGGGTCGAGGACGCCACCGGTGCGGCCGGGATGGCGGTGATCTTCTGTAACAGCGACGGCGACTCGGCCAAGGAGAGCAGATATCTGGACCTGCTGGAGGAGCAGCGGGTCCAGGGGGTGCTGATCACCCCGGTCGACGACGCCAACGAGCGGCTGGTCCGGCTCCGCGAGCGGGGCGTACTCGTGGTCCTGCTGGACCGGCGCTCCACCCGGCCGGACGTCTGCTCGGTCGCGGTCGACGACCGGCTCGGCGGCGAACTGGCGATGCGGCACCTGGTGGAGGCCGGACACCGGCGGATCGCCTTCGTCGGCGGGCCGTGGCGGCTGGAACAGGTGCGGGACCGCTACCACGGCGCCGTGCACGCGCTGCGCGAGGCCGGGCTCGCCGAGGAGACGCTGCGCCGGTTCGAGACGCCGAGCCCGACCGTGGCGGCCGGCCGGGACGCCGCCTCCCGGATCCTCGGGCTGCCCCGGTCCGCCCGGGCCACCGCGGTCTTCTGCGCCAACGACCTGCTGGCGCTCGGCGTACTCCAGGAGCTGACCCGGCAGCAGGTCCGGGTACCGGAGGACATCGCGCTGGTCGGCTACGACGACATCGACTTCGCCGCCGCGGCGGCGGTGCCGCTCTCCTCGGTACGCCAGCCACGGCAGCGGCTCGGCCAGACGGCGGCACAGTTGATGCTGGACGAGGCGAACGACCCGGAGAACCACCAGCACAAACAGGTGATCTTCGATCCGGAGCTGGTGGTCCGGGAGTCCAGCCAGTACGCCCGCGCCCCGGGCTGAGCTCCGGACCCGGCCCGGTTTCTTGACAGTTCAGTGACGGCGCTCGTATGTTGAGTGCGGCTTGTTGAAACGGTTCATTTGTTGGGAGGCCCGCCGATGCGGCGAGTGTGCTTCGTCCTGCGGGTCCGGCCCGACCGGCTGGCCGAATACCGGGAACGACACGCGGCGGTCTGGCCCGAGATGCTCCGGGCGCTGCACGCGGCCGGCTGGCACGACTACTCCCTCTTCCTGCACGACGACGGGCTGCTGGTCGGGCACTTCCGCACCGAGGACCTGGCCGCGTCGCTCGCCGCGATGGAGGCCACCGACGTCAACGCCCGGTGGCAGGCCGAGATGGCCCCCTTCTTCGTCGGCCTGGACGGTCGCCGCCCCGACGAGGGGTTCGTCGTCCTCGACGAGATCTTCAATCTGGACTCGCAACTCGCCGCGCTGGACAACACCGCGCTGGACAACACCGCGCTGGACAACACCACGCTCGACACCACGGAGGCCTGACATGACCGAGACCGACGTCCGGGCGGCGCTGCGCGCGCAACGGATCGAGGTGCCCTCCTGGGCGTACGGCAACTCGGGCACCCGGTTCAAGGTGTTCAGCCAGCCCGGGGTGCCGCGCAATCCCGAGGAGAAGATCGCCGACGCCGCACAGGTGCACGCGTTCACCGGAGTCGCCCCGGTGGTCTCGCTGCACATCCCCTGGGACCGGGTCGACGACTTCGGCAAGCTCGCGTCCTACGCGGCCGAGCGGGGGGTGCGGATCGGCACCATCAACGCCAACGTCTTCCAGGACGACGACTACCGGCTGGGCAGCGTCACCAACCCCGACCCACGGATCCGGCGCAAGGCCCTGGGCCACCTGCTGGAGTGCGTCGACATCATGGACGCCACCGGATCACGCGACCTGAAGCTGTGGTTCTCCGACGGCACCAACTATCCCGGCCAGGACGACATCCGGGCCCGGCAGGACCGGCTGGCCGAGGCGCTGCACGCCACCTACGGACGGCTCGGGCCGGAACAGCGGATGCTGCTGGAGTACAAGCTCTTCGAGCCGGCGTTCTATCTGACCGACGTACCGGACTGGGGCACCGCGTACGCGCACTGCCTCAAGCTGGGTGACCGGGCCCAGGTGGTGATCGACACCGGCCACCACGCCCCCGGCACCAACATCGAGTTCATCGTCGCCTTCCTGCTCCGGGAGGGGAAGCTCGGCGCCTTCGACTTCAACTCCCGGTTCTACGCCGACGACGACCTGATGGTCGGGGCGGCCGACCCGTTCCAGCTCTTCCGGATCATGCACGAGATCGTCCGGGCCGACGCGCTGCGGGCCGAGTCCGGGGTCAACTTCATGCTCGACCAGTGCCACAACATCGAACCGAAGATCCCGGCCCAGATCCGCTCGGTGATGAACGTCCAGGAGGCGACCGCCAAGGCGCTGCTGATCGACGCCGACGCGCTGGCCGCCGCACAGGCCGCCGGGGACGTGCTCGGCGCCAACGGGGTGCTGATGGACGCGTACAACACCGACGTACGGCCGATGCTGGCGGAGGTCCGTCAGGAGATGGGCCTCGACCCGGATCCGATGGCCGCGTACGCCCGCTCCGGCTACGCCGAGCGGATCGCCGCCGAGCGGGTCGGCGGGCAGCAGGCCGGCTGGGGGGCATGATCGTGAGCACCGGACCGACGAATCCGGAGGTCGCCGCGCTGCTGGCCCGGGGCCACCGGCTCGGCGCCGACCGGCGCAACACCAACTACGGCGGCGGCAACACCTCGGCCAAGGCGACCGGCGCCGACCCGGTCACCGGAGGGCCCGCCGAACTGCTCTGGGTCAAGGGTTCCGGCGGGGACATCGGCACGCTGACCGAGGCGGGACTGGCGGTGCTCCGGCTGGACCGGCTGCGCTCCCTGGTCGACGTCTATCCCGGGGTGGACCGCGAGGACGAGATGGTCGCCGCCTTCGACTACTGCCTGCACGGCCGGGGCGGGGCGGCACCGTCGATCGACACCGCGATGCACGGCCTGGTCGACGCCGCGCACGTCGACCACCTGCACCCGGACGCCGGGATCGCGCTGGCCACCGCCGCCGACGGCCCGGAGCTGACCCGCCGCTGCTTCGGCGACCGGGTGCTCTGGGTACCGTGGCGCCGGCCCGGCTTCCAGCTCGGCCTGGACATCGCCGCGATCGCCCGGGACAACCCGCAGGCGATCGGCGTGATCCTCGGCGGCCACGGGATCACCGCCTGGGGCGCCAGCAGCGCCGAGTGCGAGGCCCGCTCGCTGGAGATCATCGAGACCGCCACCCGGTTCCTGGCCGAGCACGGCCGGCCGGAGCCGTTCGGCGCGGTGCTTGCGGGGTACGCGGCGCTGCCGGCGGAACAGCGGCGGGAGCGGGCCGCCGCGCTGGCCCCGACGCTGCGCGGGCTGGCCAGCACCGACAGCCGGCAGCAGGGGCAGTTCCAGGTCGGACACTTCACCGACGACGAGGCGGTGCTGGACTTCCTGTCCCGCGCCGAGCACCCACGGCTGGCCGCGCTCGGCACCTCCTGCCCGGACCACTTCCTGCGGACCAAGGTCCGGCCGCTGGTGCTCGACCTGCCGCCGGACGCGCCGCTACCCGAAATGGTGACCCGGCTGCGCGAGCTGCACGAGGAGTACCGCAAGGACTACCGCGCCTACTACGAGCGCTACGCCGAGCCGGACTCGCCGCCGATCCGGGGTGCCGACCCGGCGATCGTGCTGGTGCCCGGGGTCGGGATGTTCAGCTTCGGCCGGGACAAGCAGACCGCCCGGGTGGCCGCCGAGTACTACCTCAACGCGATAAACGTGATGCGCGGGGCGGAGGCGGTCTCGACGTACGCCCCGATCGACGAGGCGGAGAAGTTCCGGATCGAGTACTGGCAGCTCGAAGAGGCGAAGCTGCGCCGGATGCCGAAGCCGAAGGCACTGGCGGGCCGGGTCGCGCTGGTCACCGGGGGCGGTTCCGGGATCGGCGCGGCGATCGCCCGTCGGCTGGCCGCCGAGGGTGCCTGCGTGGTGGTGGCCGACCGCAACGTCGAGGGCGCGGCGTCGGTGGCCGGGGAGATCGGCGGCGCGGACCGGGCGGTCGCGGTGGCGGTGGACGTCACCGAGGCGGCCGGGATCGAGGGCGCCTTCGCCGAGGCGGCGCTCGCCTTCGGCGGGGTCGACCTGGTGGTCAACAACGCCGGGCTCTCCATCTCGAAGTCGCTGCTGGACACGACCGAGGCGGACTGGGACATCCAGCACGGCGTGATGGCCAAGGGCTCCTTCCTGGTCTCCCGGGCCGCCGCCCGGCTGATGCTCGACCAGGGCCTCGGCGGGGACATCGTCTACATCTCCAGCAAGAACTCGGTCTTCGCCGGGCCGAACAACATCGCGTACAGCGCGGCAAAGGCCGACCAGGCGCATCAGGTACGCCTGCTCGCCGCCGAACTCGGCGAGCACGGCATCCGGGTCAACGGGGTCAACCCGGACGGCGTGGTACGCGGCTCCGGGATCTTCGCCAGCGGCTGGGGCGCCCAGCGCGCCGCCGTGTACGGGGTGCCGGAGGAGGAACTGGGCGCCTACTACGCCCGGCGTACCCTGCTGAAGCGGGAGGTGCTGCCGGAGCACGTCGCGGGCGCGGTCTTCGCGCTGACCGGCGGCGAGCTGTCGCACACCACCGGACTGCACGTACCCGTCGACTCCGGCGTGGCCGCGGCGTTCCTTCGATGACCGGTTCGACCGCCGTCGCGGCCGTCGACCTCGGCGCGGCCAGCGGCCGGGTGATGCTCGCCGAGGTCGCCCCGGACGGGGTGACGCTGACCGAGGTGCACCGGTTCGACAACGGGCCGGTCCGGCTGCTCGACACCCTGCACTGGGACGTCCCCCGGCTCTACGCCGAGACGCTGACCGGGCTGCGGGCCGCGCTGCACCGCCGGCCCGACCTGGCCAGCGTCGGCATCGACTCGTGGGCGGTGGACTACGGGCTGCTGGACGCCACCGGCGCGCTGGTCGGCAACCCGGTGCACTACCGGGACCGGCGTACCGACGGGGTGCAGGAGTCGGTGGTGGCGGCGCTCGGCGCCGACTATCTGTACCGGACGACCGGGCTGCAACTGCTGCCGTTCAACACGCTGTTCCAGCTCACCGCCGAACTCGGCACCCCGGCCCTGGACCGGGCGCAGACGTTGCTGCTCATCCCGGATCTGCTCGGTTACTGGCTGACCGGGGTCGCCGGGACCGAGGTGACCAACGCCTCCACCACGCAACTGCTGGACGTGCGTACCCGGGAATGGTCCGCCGACCTGATCGCCCGGGCCGGGCTGCCGGCCCGGCTGTTCGGGCCGCTGCGCCGGCCCGGCGACCCGGTCGGCGAGCTGCGGCCGGAGGTCCGGGAGGCGGTCGGGACCGACCGGCCGGTACCGGTGACCGCGGTCGGTTCGCACGACACCGCGTCGGCGGTCGCGGCGGTACCCGCCGAGCACGACCGGTTCGGCTACATCTCCTGCGGCACCTGGTCGCTGGTCGGCGTCGAGCTGCCCGCGCCGGTGCTGACCGAGGCGAGCCGGGCGGCCAACTTCACCAACGAGGCCGGGGTGGACGGCACGGTCCGCTACCTGCGCAACGTGATGGGGCTCTGGCTGCTCCAGGAGTCGCTGCGGGTGTGGCGGTCGCAGGGGCTGGCCGACGACCTGACCACGCTGCTCGCCGCCGCCGCCCGGGCGCCCTCGCTGGCCGCCGTGGTCGACCCGGACGACCCGGTCTTCCTGCCTCCGGGCGACATGCCGGCCCGGATCGCGAAGGCGTGCGTCCGGCGCGGCGAGCCGGTACCCGAGGGACCGGCGGCGCTGACCCGGTGCATCCTGGACAGTCTGGCCCTGGCCCACCGGGTCGCGGTACGCCAGGCGCAGCGGCTGTCCGGTCGGGACGTGGACGTGCTGCACGTGGTCGGCGGCGGGGCCCGCAACGAGTTGCTCTGCCAGCTCACCGCCGACGCGTGTGGTCTGCCGGTGGTGGCCGGGCCGGTGGAGGCGACGGCGCTGGGCAACGCGCTGGTGCAGGCCAGGGCGCTCGGCGTACTGGACGGCGGGCTGACGGAGCTGCGGGCGCTGCTGCGGCGTACCGGATCGACCCGGACCTACCGGCCGCGGGCCGGCGGCGAGGCCGCCTGGCGGGCGGCGGCGGAGCGGGCCGGCCTGGCCGACGGATAGCCGCAGACCGTCCAACCCGGCGTCACCGGCTCCGGGCCGAGGTGAACGCCGCTCGAAAACGTCAAAAGGCGTCTATCAGGATGTTTATCTGTTAAGAAGGGACTAACTGGACAGAAACCTGGGCCGGAGGTTCAACAATGGTGCGGTCGCGACCACGGTCCCGAACGGACGCCGCCGGCCCGACCCGGGCTGACCTCACCGGCCTGCGCGCCCTGGCCGTCGGGTCGCTGCTGCTGGGCGCCGCCGGAATCGGCATCGTCCCCGGCGGCTTCGTCGGCGTTGACGTCTTCCTGGTGGTCTTCGGCTTCCTGGTCACCGGCGCCCTGCTCGGTGCGTGGCAGCGCACCGGACGGATCGACCTGGCCGGATTCTTCGCCCGGCGGGTCCGGCGGACACTGCCGGCCGGCACGCTGGTGCTCGCCGCGTCACTGCCACTGGCGCTGGCCTGCCTGCCCCGGAGCCGCTGGTCGGCGGCCGGCTGGGACGTGCTGGCCGGCGCCGGTCAGGTGCTGAACTGGCGGCTCGCCGCACAGGACGCCCAGGCGGTCGTCCCGGACGCCGACGCCAGCCTGCTGGCCCAGCTCTGGGCGGTCGGGGTCGCCGCGCAGTTCGTCCTGGTCTGGCCGCTGCTGGCGGCCGGTGTCGCGGCCTGGACGGTACGCCGCCGGGGGCAGCCGGGCAGCGGCCCGGTGCGGCTCGCCGGCCCGCTGCTGCTCACCGCCGGGCTGCTCGCGCTCGGCTCGTTCGCCTGGTCGGTCTGGCACACCGCCGCCGAACCGGGGCGCGCCTTCCTCGTCACCACCACCCGGTTCTGGGAGCCGGCCCTCGGCGCCGTGCTGGCCCTGCTCGGGGCGCGACTGGCCGGACTGCCCCGGCGCCTCGGCACCCTGCTCGGCTGGGCCGGACTGGCCGCCGTCGCGGTCGCGGTACTCACCCTGCGGCCCGGCCCGGAGTTTCCCGGACCGCTGGCCCTGCTGCCCGCGCTGGGCGCGGCCGCGATCATCGCCGGCGGCACGATCGGCATGCCGGCCGGTGCCACGGGTACGGCGGCAGTGCCGGCGAGGCCGGGTGCGGTGTACCGGGTGCTGGGCGCGAGGCCGCTGCGGGCGGCGGGAGCCGTCAGCTATCCGCTCTACCTCTGGCACTGGCCGCTGCTGGTCGCCGCGCACGCCCGGTTCGGCGACCTACCGCTGGCAGCCGATCTCGGCGTGCTCGGCGGGGCCGTACTGCTCGCCGTCCTCACCCACCGGTACGTCGAGATCCCGGCCCGGACCGGTGCGTTGGACGGCTGGTCACCAGGGCAGGTACTCCGGGTCGGCGCGCTGCTCCCCACCGCCGGAATCCTCGCCGGGCTGCTCTTCCAGCTCACCGTCTGGCCGCCCGAGCGGCCGGTCCCGCCACCCGCCGCCGCACCGGTGTCAGCGCTGCCCAGCCCGGCGCCATCGGCGGCACCGGGCGCCACCGCGCTGGGCCGGTCGCCCCAGAAGAGCCGGGCCGGCGTCCCGGTCGACCGGGTCCGGTCGATCACCCCGGACCCGGCCGACGCCGCGGCCGACCAGCCCGACGTCTACCGGCACAACTGCTTCCCCCCGGTCACCAGCGGCACCGCCCAGGCGTGCGCGTACGGCGACCGGGACGCCCCGTTCACCGTCGCGCTGGCCGGCGACAGCCACGCCGCGAGCTGGGTGCCGGCGCTCCAGGCGGTCGCGCTGGCGAAACGCTGGCGGCTGGTGACGTACCTCAAGCCGAACTGCCCGTTCCTCCGACTCGAGATGCTGACCGGAGACCAGCCGCAGCGGGACGCCTGCGCCGGGTGGTACCGCAACGTCCGCGCCGCGCTCACCGGCCCGGAGCGGCCCGAACTGCTGCTGACCACCAGTTCCCGCTACCGGCCGATGGCCGGCGGTCGGGGACTGAACGGCGAGCGGGCAGAGAACGCGCTGGTGGACGGCATGCGGCGCACCTGGTCGGACCTGGTTTCGGCCGGGGTGCCCACGGTGGTGCTCCGGGGCACCCCGATCCTCGCGGCCGACAGCCCGAAATGCGTGTCGGCGAACCCGCGCCGGCTGACCCGGTGCGCAGCCGACCGGCAGGACGCCCTGGCGACCGGCGCCGGAGCCGCGCAGCTCGCGGCGCTGGAGGACCTCCCCCGGGTCGGCCTGATCGACCTCACCGGGGCGATCTGCCCCAGACAGCGCTGCGCCCCGGTCATCGGCGGAGTGCTGGTCTACCGGGACAACCAGCACCTCACCGCCACCTACGCCGGTACGCTCGCACCACGGCTGCGCAGCGCGCTCGAACGGATTCTCGCGGCCGCCCCCTGAGCCGGCCACCGGCAGCCCGGCTAGCGGGAGACGCAGAACTCGTTGCCCTCCGGGTCGGCGAGGGTGACCCAGGTGTACGGGCCCTGGCGTCCGTTGTGCAGGAACTTCGCGCCGCGCGCCACCAGCGCCTCGACCACCGGCGTGAGGTCCTCGGCACCGGTACGGACGTCGAGGTGCATCCGGTTCTTGACCGTCTTGGCCTCCGGAACGAGTTGGAACAGCACCCGTGGCGCCCGCTGCGTCCCCTCGGGGTGCCGGATCGCCGCCCCCTCCTTCCAGACCAGCACCCCGTGGTAGGTCCGGGTGTCGTCCTCGGTGGCGTGCCCCTCGGCGACCATGCGGCGGATGAACGCCTCGTCGGAGGGCTCCACCTGCCAGCCGAGCGTCTCCGCCCACCAGTCGGCGAGCACGTGCGGGTCGGCACAGTCCTGTGTCACCTGGAACTCGTACGCCATTCGGGTCACCTCCGGGCCCGGTAGAGGTCACGGAGCAGACTGATCTCGGCGCCGTGGTGGATGGTCTCGCGGTTGATGTGCAGCACCAGTGCGGCCATCGGGAACTCGGCGTACGGGCCCTCGGCCGGGCCGCACGGCCGGGCCAGCCCGTCCGGGCCGAGCCCGCGTACGCCGTCCCGCCAGGTGGCGTACGCCGTGTCGAGTTGGTGCAGTGCCTCGGCGGCGGTGCCGGCGTAGTCGAAACTGTCGTAGTCGACCGGCGGCCCGCCGAAGTGCGCCGCGCTGCGCTGCCCGAACACTCCGACGATGAGGTGCCCCAGCCGCCAGGCGATCGTGGTGACCGGCGGCGGCGTCGGCTCGGGCAGCGCGTACTCGATGACGTACCTGCCGGCGCCGTGCGCCACCGCCGCGTCCACCCCGTCGCGCGGGCGGACGCCCCAGCCGCCGGCGACCGGCTCCCAGTGGTACTCCTCGTCGGTGAGCCCGTCGAGCCGGGGCCGCAGGTGGTGCTGCCAGTGCCAGTCCACCTGGTCGACCAGTTGTCCGGTCCAGTCGATGTCCATGTTTCGCAGGCTAGTCCCAATTGAGGACAGGATCGTTCCTGGTTTGCTGGCAGACTCGGAAAATGCTCGACACCTCGGCACGGCTGCTGCGCCTGCTCGCCATCCTGCAGACCCGGACCGAGTGGACCGGCCCGGAACTGGCGCAGCGGCTGGACGTGACGGTGCGTACCCTGCGCCGGGACATGGCCCGGCTGCGCGACCTCGGCTATCCGGTCCGGGCCACGCCCGGCGTCGCCGGTGGCTACCGGCTCGGCGCGGGGTCGACGCTGCCGCCGCTGCTGCTCGACGACGACGAGGCGGTGGCGGTCGTGCTGAGCCTGCGTACCGCCGCCAGCCAGAGCGTGACCGGCATCGCCGAGACCTCGCTGCGCGCGCTGGCCAAGCTGGACCGGATCCTGCCGGCCAGGCTGCGGCAGCGCACCGCCGCGCTGCGGCTGACCACCGTCCCGCTGGCCGGCAGGGCACCCACCGTCGACCCGGACCTGCTGACCGCGATCGCCGAGGCGTGCCAGAACCTGCACCGGCTCACCTTCGACTACCGCACCCGCGACGGCACGACCAGCATCCGCCGGGTGGAGCCACACCGGCTGGTGCACACCGGCCAGCGCTGGTATCTGGTGGCCCGGGACACCGACCGGGACGCCTGGCGTACGTTCCGGGTGGACCGGATCGGCGGGCTCCGCTCGACCGGGCAGCGGTTCACGCCGCACGACCCGCCCGACCCGGCGACCTTCGTCGCGGACTCGGTCGGGGCGGCACCGTACCGGTACCGCGCCCGGGTGCTGGTGCACGCACCGGCCGAGGAGATCGCCGAACGGGTCCCGCCGACGGCCGGACTGGTGGAGGCGGTGGACCGGAACAGTTGCCTGCTCAGCACCGGAGCGGACTGGCTCGGCTTCCTGGCGCTGCACCTCGCCCTGCTCGGCCCCGAGTTCACCGTGCTCGAACCCGCCGAGCTGGCCGACGAACTCGGCGTCCTGGCCGGGCGACTGGACCGGGCCCGGAGCCGGTCCGGGTCGCGGCGTCCGGAGTAGTCCACGGTCACCCGCACGAAGTGCTCCCGGACCGGCCGGCCTCGACCGGAAAGGGTGAGCCGGCCGGAACAAGATCTCGTTACGATGCCCGCCATGCCCGTCGCGCCCGCCCCCGCCCTCACCACCGACCCCACCGCCGCCTATCCGCAGTTGGCCGGCCTCCGCGCCGCGCTGCGGGCCGGCGACTGGCCGGCGGTACGCGCCGGGCTTGTGGCCGAGGAGCCCGGAGCCCGCACGACCCTGCTCCGGCTGACCGTCGACGGGTACGGCGACCGTCGTTTCCTTGAAGAGCTGGCCCAGGCCAACCCCGACGAGCCACTGGCCGCCGCGTTCCTCGGCGACCTCCTCATCCGTCAGGCGTGGGAGGTCCGCACCCGCAAACGCGCCCAGCACGTCAGCCGCGAGCAGTTCGACCGGTTCCACGAGATGCTCCGACACACCGAACGGCTGCTGATCGACGCGACCGCCCGCCATCCGACCGATCCGACACTGTGGACGCTCCGATTGATCATCGTCCGTGGCCTACAGCTCGGCACCGCCGAGGCGCGGCGCCGCTACGACCGGCTCGCCGCGAGCGACCCCCACCACCTGCCCGGACAGCGTCAGCTCCTCCAGCAGCTCTGCCCGAAGTGGGGCGGATCCTTCGAGGCGATCCACGACTTCGCCCGGTCAGCCATGCTCGCCGCGCCGGAAGGAGCGCACAACGCGGTACTGGTGGCCGAGGCCCAACTGGAGCACCTTGCCGAACTGGAGGGCGCGAACCGGCGGCGGTACTGGACCGACCCGGACGTGCGCGCCCGGTTGCGGGAGGCCGCGGAGCGTTCCGTGCTGCACCCGGCGTTCCGGCGTACGCCCGGCTGGGTGCTGGTGCAGAACACCTTCGCGATGATGCTCTCCATCGTCGACGACCACCGGACCTCGGCCCGGCTCTTCGACGGGTTGGGCCACCTCGTCAGCGTGGAGCCGTGGGAGATGTCGGGCGACCCGATCGCCAGGTTCGAGCAGGCCCGCCGCGAGGCGTACCAGAAGGCAGGTGTGCGGTGATCCGACAGCTGGAGGTGGACGGCGTACCGGCCCTGGTCGCCCCGACCACCGGTCCGATGCACGCCGGCCTGATGTTCCGGGTTGGCCAGGCCGACGAGACGCTGGCCCGGCGGGGCGTCACCCACCTGCTGGAACACCTGGTGCTGCACCCGCTCGGAGTCGCCGACTACCACTACAACGGCACCACCGGAACCAGCGTCACCCACTTCCACATGCAGGGCTCGGCCGCCGACATCGTCACCTTCCTCACCGGCGTCTGCACCTCTCTGGACCGGCTCGCCGCTGATCGGCTGGAGACCGAGAGGGCGATCCTGCGTACCGAGTGGAGCGGCCGGAGCAACCCGGCCATCTCGGCGATGCCGTTGTGGCGGTACGGCGCCCGGGACTACGGCCTGGTCAGCTACCCGGAATGGGGACTCGAGGTGGTCACCGTCGACGACCTGCGCGAATGGTCAGCGCGGTACTTCACCCGGGAGAACGCCGTGCTCTGGGTCGCTGGGGAGGACGTACCGGCCGGACTCACCCTCGCCCTCCCATCCGGACAGAGGTGCCCGGCACCGGCCGCCTCCTCGGCCCTGCCCCGTACGCCGGCCTTCTTCCCCGGCGGCTCGCAGGCCACCGGCTTCCAGTCGGTGGTACCCCGACAGGCCGCGGCCACCGTCCTCACCGGAGTGTTGGAGCGGAAGCTGTTCCGGGCGCTGCGCCAGGAGGCCGGTCTCTCCTACACGGCAGCGGCCGACTACGAGCCGCGCGGAGACGGGTTCGCCGTGATCACCGCGCTCGCCGACGCGCTGCCGGAGAAGCAGGGCGCCGTGCTCGGCGGTTTCGTCGACGTGCTGGCGGAACTGCGGGTGGGCCGGATCGACGACGCCGAGGTCGCCGCCGTGGTCGGCAAGGCCACGGACGCGCTCGGCACCGCCGAGGCCGACGCCGCACGGTTGCCGGCCGCCGCGTTCAACCTCCTCACCGGCTATCCGGTCAGCTCCAGTGACGATCTGGCGATGGAACTGAAGGCGGTGACCGTCGAACAGGTGCACCGGGTCGCCGGCGAGGCGCTGGCGTCCGCGCTGCTGATGACCCCGGTGGGGTGTACCGCAGACTGGGCGGGCTTCGTCCCCGCACCGTCCACGTCGGCCGAGGCGGTCTCCGGCACGGCGTACCCCGGGCTGGGCGACCCGACCCAGCGCCTAGTGGTCGGTGCCGAGGGCGTGAGCGTCACCTCGGACGGCGCTCCGCCGGCAACCGTCCGGTATGACCGGTGCGCGGCGATGCTGGGCTGGCCGGACGGGGGCCGGCTGCTGATCGGCGAGGACGGGATCTCGGTACGCATCGAACCGACTCTCTACCGCAACGCCGACCAGGTACGCGTCGACGACCGGGTGCCGCCGCAGGCCCAGGTGCCGCTGCCAGCCCGGGACCCGGACCAGATCCCCCGGCCCCAGTCACGACGCGGCGCTCCCCGGCAGCGGCGTCGGATGACCCGTCGGCACGTGCGGATCGGCGTGCTCGGCGTGCTCACCCTCGGCATCGGCGGCCTGGCCCTGGCCGTGTCGATCGGGATCGTGATCGGCGAGGTGGACGGCAGTCCGCTGGCCGCGATCGGCGGATGGATGATCGCCAGTTACCTGGGCCGGGCCCTGTGGAAGATCTGGCACGGTAACGAGTAGTCGGCCGAACTCGGGGCAGGGCAGGCGGTACGGACAGCGCGCCGCCGTGGCGATCGGCTGAGGGCTGGCGCGGACTTCCCCGACCGGACCCGTCGGCTGCGGGGTGTCCGGGCCAGCGCCCCGACCCCAGAAGGGCAGCCGGGGTGAACTGGGCCGATCCGTCGGCCCGGTCCGGTGTGGCGGGGCGGCAGCGGGGCCGTGCTCGGGGTGGCCCGCCGACCGCAGCCCCTATGCCCCTAACCCGAGCCGGGGCCTCGCACCTAGCCGGTTAGGGCGAGAACCGGGGATCGTCCCCGATGTCCGGTACGTCGGCAACGCCGTACGGTCGGCGCCAGGTCTGGAACGACATGCCCAGATCATCCCGCCCAAACCTCTGAGGAGATCGTCACCGTGGAATCGGCACCGACCGTGGAGACCCCCGCCCCGGCTCCGGCCCCGGCCCCTGCCCCCGCCCCGGCCCCCGAGGCGACTCCCGCCGTGGAATCCACCCAGACCCTGCAGGAGTTCGTGGTCAACCTGCTCACCGACGTGGACCTGCGCACGGCGTACGAACTCGACCCGACCGGCACGCTGGAGAGCGTCGGGCTCGGCGACGTGGTCCCGGCCGACGTCGCGGACGTCCTCCCGCTGGTGGTCGACTCCGTACCGCTGCAGGGCCTGACCGACCTCGGCGCGGTGGAGAGCCTGGGCCTCGGCTCGGTCAGCCTCAGCCCGACCAGCGCCGTCGGCCAGGTGCAGACCGTCGCCAACCAGTTCACCGCCGGGGTCTACGGCACCGGTGTCGACGTCGACGTGGCCGGCGTGGGCGCCGTCAGCGTGGACCCCAACGGCCTGGAGGTCGGTGTCAGCTCCGCCCTGCCGGTGCTGGGCCTGGACAGCGGCCTGAGCGTGGATCTGTCCGGCGTGCACGACGTGGCCGACACCCTCGACTCGACGGTGCTGGGCACCGCGGGCGGGGTCGACACCGTCGACGGCGTGCTCGGCACCGCCGACTTCGCCGCCAGCACCGTGACCTCCACGGTGGCCGGCACGACCAGCCTGGTCGGTGCCGGCGACCTGGGCGGCGTGACGGACCTGACCACCATCACCGACCTGACCAACGTCGCCGACCTCGGCGGCGTGACGGACCTCGACGGCACCCTGGACAGCGTCACCGGCACGGTCGGCGGGGTCACCGGCACCGTCGACGGGACGCTCGGCGGCATCGGCCTGGGCGGGGTCACCGACACCGTCGGCGGCGTCACCGACCTGGGCGGCACCCTCGGCGGCGTCACCGACCTGGGCGGCACCGTCGGCGGCGTCACCGACCTGGGCGGCACCGTCGGCGGCGTCACCGACACCGTCGGCGGAGTCACCGACCTGGACGGCACCCTCGGCGGCGTCACCGACACCGTCGGCGGAGTCACCGACCTGGACGGCACCCTCGGCGGCGTCACCGACACCGTCGGCGGAGTCACCGACCTCGGCGGCACCCTGGGCAGCGTGACCGGGCTGGTCGGCGGCGCCGACCTGGGCGGCACCACCGACCTGCTCACCGACGGCGTGCTCTGAGCCGTACCCGCACCAAGACGGCGGTGCCCGGACCAGAAAGCGGCTGGTCCGGGCACCGCCGTCGCACTTTACCCCGAAGAGCGGGCCCGATCCCGCCCTGACATCGGATGTCTGGTGACGGTGCCTTGACAGGTCTACTCGGAGCGCAATAGCGTCGTAATCCGATTGATTCGTTTCAACCGGGAGTGGGCGGCAGTCACGCCGGGACGGTTCTGCCGGCGATGGCCGGACGCTGTGGCCGGCCATCGTGGGCAGACATCCGATGCTCCTGATCGGGAGGACACGACGTGATCGCACGCAGGGACTTTCATCGGATCAGCGCGGCGACCGCCCTCGGCGCCGGGATCGGCGCCGCAACCGGCAGCGCGGCCGCCGGTGCGGCATTCGACGAGGGGCAGCCGAGCGAAGCGCAAACGAGCTGCGAGGTCACCGAGACCGACACCGAGATCGTCGTCGACAACGGCCCCGTCCAGATCACCGTCAGCAAGACCAGCGCCAGCCGGCTGACCTCGCTGCGGTTGCACGGTCAGGAGTTGCTCGGCGCGGGCGGTCGCGGCAACTTCGACATGAACAACGCGATGGAGGGCGATCCGCTGCCGTTGCCGCCGGCACAGAACTCGTACGAGATCCGGCGCGGGGACGACTTCGTCGACATCGCCTTCCGGTACAGCCCGACCAACGGCGGGCCGTTCTGGCTGGAGCGGCACCACATCGTCCGGGCCGGTGAGCCCGGCATCCACCTGGCCACCGTCTTCCAGCACCCGCCCGAGCTGCACGGCTTCCGCTCCGACCAGCACCGGTACGTCTGCTACCTGGACCCCGAACTGTTCACGCACGTCTCGGTCGAGGACGACCCGATCGGTGCACCGTGGCGGGACGGTGCCGCCCGGATGCCCAGCCCGGCCGAACTGGCCGCCGCCCCGGTGGTGATGGACGCGACGCACGACCTGGCCGGCCTCGGCTCGGCCTATCCCCGGCGCTACTACACCAAGTACGACTGGGCCACCTACCTCAAGGACCACGTGGTGCACGGCCTCTACGGCAACGGGTACGGGATCTGGGCCGTCCAGCCGAACCGGGAGGCGTTCTGCGGCGGCCCGGTCCGGCAGGACCTGACCCTGCACCAGACCACCAGCCGACCGGTGCTGCTGGTCGAGCCGCAGGCGACGCACTACGGCTCGCCACCGGTACGGGTGGCCGCCGGCCAGGCGTGGGAGAAGACGTACGGGCCGTACTTCGTCTACCTGAGCCGGGGCGACGACCCGGCCCGGATGCGTGCCGAGGCGCTGCGCTACGCCCGCCTCGACGTGCACCGGGACTTCTACGACCGGGTGGCGCTGCCGGGCTGGACACCCGGCCCGCAGCGGTGCACCGTGCACGGCCGGATCCGGCTCGCCGGCCAGCCGCACCTGCGCGGCGCGGTGGCGGTGCTCTCGGACAACCGGCTGGACTTCCAGCGGACCGCGCTCGGGTACGCGTACTGGACCGACGTGAGCCCCGGCGGGGTGTTCCGGCTGCCCGACGTGCGGCCCGGAACGTACCGGCTCACCGTCTACCGGCCCGGCACCTGGGGCGAGTACGTCCGGGACGACGTGCCGGTGCCGGCCGGTGGCCGGGTCGACCTCGGTGAGCTGCACTGGGAGCCGCCCCGCAACGGCCGGACGGTCTTCCAGCTCGGTACCCCCGACCGCACCTCGGCGGAGTTCCGCCGCGGCGACGAGTTCCGGCAGTGGGGCACCGCGCGGTTCTTCAAGGCCGACTTCCCGGACGGGGTGGTCTACACGGTCGGGCGCAGCGGTGACGACGACTGGAACTACCTCCAGTTCCAGCGGGTCGACGGGGAACCGGTGCCGCCCTGGCGGATCCGGTTCGACCTCGACCGGCCGGTGCGGCCCGGCGCGACCGCCACGCTGACCGTCGCGCTCGCCGCCTGGGCGATGGACACCGCCCGGGACGTACCGCCGCTGCCGAGCAACCTGACCATCCGGGTCAACGAGCTGCGGCTGGTCTGGACCTTCGCCCCGGACGACGCCCGGGGCGCCACCTACCGCAGCGCCTGCGGCGGCCGGCACTACCGGCGGGAGTTCCGGTTCGACGCGGGCGCGCTGCGCCGGACCGGCAACGAGATCACCCTGGCGATCAACGAGGACACCCCGCCGGAGCTGGGCAACGAGGCGGCGTACGACGCGATCCGGCTGGAACTCGACTGACGTGCGCGGGGAGCGGGAGACCCCGGCCTGGTACCGGGACGCCAAGTTCGGCATCATGATCCACTGGGGCCTCTACTCCGTCCCGGCCTGGGCGCCCCTGGACGACGAGGTGGTACGGCTGCTCGGCGCCGGCCGGACCGGCCCGGACGAGTCCACTTCGGACGGCCCCGCGGGCCCGGCGGAGCACTCGGACCCGCTGGCCCGGCACTCGTACGCCGAGTGGTACCAGAACACCTACCTGCTGGCCGGACCGACCCGGGCGTACCACCGGCGGGTGCACGGCGACCGGCCGTACGCCGACTTCCGCACCGAGTTCGTCGCGGCGGTCCGGGACTGGGATCCGGCGCCCTGGGCCGACCTCTGCGCGGCGGCCGGCGCCCGGTACGTCGTGCCGACCAGCAAGCACCACGACGGTTTCCTGCTCTGGCCCTCCGCACACCCCAACCCGCACCTGCCGCGGTGGCAGACCGGGCGGGACGTGATCGGCGAACTCGGCGCGGCGGTGCGCGAGCGTGGCCTGCGCTACGGCCTCTACTACTCCGGCGGCCTGGACTGGACCTTCGGCAACCTGCCGATCCGCCGGATGGCCGACGTGGCGGCGAGCGTCCCCGACTCGCCGGGATACGCCCGGTACGTGGACGCGCACTGGCGCGAGCTGATCGACCGGTACCGGCCGAGCGTGCTCTGGAACGACATCGGATATCCGTCGGCCGGTGACCCCGACCGGCTGGTCGCGGACTACTACGCGGCGGTACCGGACGGGGTGGTCAACGACCGCTTCTCCCGCGACCGCGCCGACGTGCGCACCCCGGAGTACGGCACCCGGTCGGAGATCGATCCGGCGCCGTGGGAGACGGTCCGGGCGCTGGGGCTGTCGTTCGGCTGGAACCGGCAGGAGACGGCGGAGCACCTGCTCTCCGCCACCGAGGTGGTGCACCTGCTCGCCGACGTGGTGAGCAAGAACGGCAACCTGCTGCTCGGGATCACCCCGGACGACCGGGGCGTCGTCCCGGCCGCACAGCGGGCGGTGCTGCCCGAGGTGGGCCGGTGGCTGGCCGGGTACGGCGAGGCGATCTACGGCACCCGTCCATGCGAGGTGCCGGCGGCGGTCACCAGTGCCGGGGTACCGGTCCGGTTCACCCGGCGCGACGACGTCCGCTACCTCATCGTGCTCGGCGACCCGGGGCCCGAGTTCGGGGTACCCGGGCTGTCGTTGCCGCCCGGGGCCCGGCTCCGGGCGGTCGGCCCGGCGGCGGCGCAGCCCCGGTGGCGTCCCGGCCCGGACGGCCCGGTGCTGACGGTCGGCCCGCTGCCGCCGGCCCCGGCGCACGTGTTCGCGGTACACCCCGGGTCCTGACCGCTGCCCGAACGACTCGCGGCGCACGACCGCGAGCCCGGGAAGACGCCCGGGCGGCCGGCCGGATGGCCGGGTCGGCCACCCGGGTTCCCGGCCCCGCCGCATTCCGGGGCCGCCGGCCGGAAACGCGGGTGCCCCCGTCCCATCCGGGACGGGGGCACCCTCCGGTGTCCGCGGTTGGCCTCAGCCGAGTTGGCTCTTGGCCTCGTCAATGACCCGCTTGGCACCCTCGGCGACCGGGATCCGGCCGAAGATGACCTCGTCGTAGATCCGCTGGAACTCGGCCTTGACCGCGCCGCCGCCCTTGGGCTGCGGCGGCGGGGTGGGCAGCAGCTTGTCGACGACGGACCGCTCGAACTCGTAGACCAGCTTGTCGTTCGGGGCCAGGGTCGGAGCGATCGCGTCCCGCACCTTGGCGTTGGCCGGCATGCCCCGGGAGACCGCCAGCACCTTGCCCGCCTCGACGTCGTTGATCAGGAAGTCGACCAGCATGGTCGCCTCCTTCGGGTGCTCGCTGCGCTGCGCGACGCTGTAGGCCATCGACATCGCCGCGATCATCCCCCGCTTCGGGGTGTCGCTCGGCATCGGCGCGATGGCCAGCGGCGCGCCGTACGCGCTGACCATGCCGGTGAACCCGGAGTCGTAGTTGACCTCGGCGGTGACGCCCTTCTTGATCAGCGAGGAGTTGGTGATCGAGCCGTCGAGCTGGGTGGTCAGCGCCGGGGGCGCCAGCGCGCCGACCGCGCGCATCTGGCCGGTCATGGTCCAGAACTCGGTCAGCTCCGCCTCGGTGAAGCCGAGCTTGCCGTCGTCGGTGTAGATGGCCTTGTCCCGCTGGCGCAGCCAGATGTCGAACCAGTCGATGGCGAAGCCGAAGTCGCCGAAGCCGGCCACCTTGCCGCCACTGGACTGGCTCAGCTTCTGCCCGGCCGCCTGGAGGTCGGCCCAGCTCCACTCGGGGCTCGGCGCCGGCACGCCGGCCTTCTGCCAGAGCGCCGGGTCGTAGACGACGCCCTGGGTGTTCTGCGCGATCGGCACCGCGTACGTCGCGTCGCCGACCTTGCCGGCCGGGAGCAGCGTCTGGGTGATGTCCCCGACCTTCAGGGTGCCGTCCTCGATGTACTCGGTGAGGTCGCGCAGCGCGTTGCGGTCGGCGTACTCCCGCAGGTAGGCGCGGTCCATCTGCACCACGTCCGGCGCGTCGCCGCCGGCGATCTGGGTGGAGAGCTTCTGGAAGTACGCGTCGAAGGCACCGAACGAGGTGTTCACCTTGATGTTCGGGTACTTCTTCTCGAACAGGTCGATGGCCTGCTCGGTCACCTTGGCCCGGTCTTCGTTGCCCCACCAGGTGAAGTCGAGGGTGACCGGGCCGTCCGAGGCGTCGTCACCACCGCCACAGGCGGCCAGCGGCAGGACGAGCAGGGCCGCCGCGGCGAGGGTTGCGGCCCTCACGGCTCGGCGGGCCCGTCGGGTGTGCACCATGGACATTCTCCTTCCCGAGGGCGACGACGGCCGGTGGGTGCGGGACGTCGGGGCAGGAAACCGCTTGCCTGAGCGGGCGCAGGGATGCCTGGGCAGGCAGCGGCGGATCCTCCCTCGACGTCGGGCCGGGTCGCGGGGGCGGTAATTGACGGTGGCAGGTCGTGCGGTACGGCAATGAAACGATCCAACAGAACCGGACGCTAGGTGTGACGCGGGCCGCTTGTCAAGAGACACCGCCGCGACGAAGACCGGCCGGACCTGCGAGAACGCCGGAAAACCCAGCGGCCCGGCCGAACCGTTATACGAACGGGACCTATCCCCGTGGCCGGTACCCGACCTTTCCTTGCTTCCCCCGGCACCGGCTGATATTCACGTATCTACACGCGCTCATGATCCAACTCCCCCACCCGTAAGCCGACCTGACCGGTCGGCTTCGTCGTATCTCGTCCAAGGAGGACGCCTTGCCACATACCCGGTGGAGATCAACGATCTGGACCGGTCGGCGCGGGCTGCCCGCGCTGATGGCGGCCGTGCTGGCCGCCGCCCTGCTGCCCGGCGCCACCAGCGCCAACGCGGCACCCGCCGGTGACCCCGGCGCTACGGCCCAGCCGGGAGAGCACCCGGAGTCGTACGGGGGCAGTCACGCCCACCGGGACGTGGACAATCGGGCCGGCTCGGCCGCCCCGAACGCCCGGCAGCGCGGCCTGGCCAACCGGGTCGCCGGTGAGGTCCGGTGGAACGCGCTCGGCACCCCGCACGCGCTGACCGCCACCGACGGCCCGCTCGCCACCGGGCTGGACGCCGACCCGGAGACCGCCGCGCGGCAGTACCTGGCCCGCAACAGCGAGCTGTTCGGTCTGGACGGCGCGGCCGTGGCCAGCCTGGAGAAGCTGCTGGTCCGGCAGATCGGCGCCGGTGCCGTGGTGACCCTGCGGCAGCGCTTCGGCGACCTGCCGGCCGGCTACGACGGACTGGTCAGCATCGCCATCACCGGCGGCACAGTAATCAACGTCAGCTCCTCGCTCTCCCGGAACACCGGAACCCCCCAGCCGGTCACCGTCACCGCCGACCAGGCGTACGCGGTGGCGCTGGCCGACGCCGGGCTGACCCCCGACGAGGTGGCCAGCCGGGACATCCGGCAGGTCGCCGTGCCGGTGCCGGACGCCGCGCCCCGGGCCGCCTGGGAGGTCACCCTGATCTCCGACCGGACCGACCACCCGACCGCGTTCACCACCTTCGTCGACGGTGAGCGCAGCACCGTGCTGGTCCGCGAGGACCTGGTCGACTTCGACTCCGAGAACCCGAAGTGGGCCGTCTTCCCGGCCACCCCGCCGAGCAGGACCAAGCCGGGCCGGGACTCCCGGGTGCTCTGGTGCCTGACCGTCGAGCGCGGCTGCGAGCGCCCGGTCCGCGACCCGAACAGCGGGCAGGCCTGGGACGTCGACCTGGCCACCGGTGCCCCGACGCGCACCGCGCGGGGCAACTCGGCCAACACCGTGGTGTCGTGGGGCGGCGGCACCCCCGCCGTACCGGCAACCGAGAGCCCGACCCGGGACTACGTCTACCCGTTCACCGACGCGTGGAAGACCTCCAAGTGCGACCCGGCGGTCTTCGCCGCCGCGCAGGACAACGACGCGAACGCGGCGATCGCCAACCTCTTCGCGATGCACAACCGGATGCACGACTGGACCTACCGGCTCGGCTTCGACGAGGCGGCCTGGAACCTCCAGGCGGTCAACCTCACCGCCGACGGCCTCGGCGGCGACGCCGAGCAGGGCCGGGCCCAGCAGGGTGCGCTCAGCGGCAACCGGAACAACGCCAACCAGAGCACCCCGCGCGACGGCCTCCCGCCGAGCACCAACATGTACCTGTGGCAGCCCGCCGCCGGTGGCCCGTACCCGCCCTGCGTGGACGGCGACTACGACATGACGGTGATCGGGCACGAGTACATGCACGCGGTGACCAACCGGATGATCGGCGGCCCGAACAGCGGCATCAGCGGCCACCAGGGCGGCGCCATGGGTGAGTCCTGGAGCGACCTGATGGCCGCCGAGTATCTCTTCCAGCACAACCTGCGGGCCCCGGGCGAGACGCCGTTCATCATCGGCGGCTACGTCACCGGCAACACCGTCAGCGGCATCCGGAACTACGACCTCAGCCGCAGCCCGCTGAACTACTCCGACATCGGCTACAACACGGCCGGCCCGGCCGTGCACGCCGACGGCGAGATCTGGGGCGCGACCAACTACCGGGTCCGGTCCGCGCTGGTCGGGCGGTACGGCCAGGGTACGCCGTCGAAGCAGCTCGACTGCGCCCTCGGCAAGGTCGCGGTGCAGAAGTGCCCGGGCAACCGGCGCTGGAGCCAGCTCGTCTTCGACTCGTACCTGCTCCAGGCGGCCAGCTCGGTCAGCATGCTGGACATGCGGGACAACATGCTCGCCGCGGACCAGCTCCGGTTCGGCGGGGCCAACCAGGACATCATCTGGAACGCTTTCGCCGTCTCCGGGATGGGCCGGGACGCCGCCACCTTCGGCGCCGCCGACACCGACCCGACGCCGAGCTTCGCCTCGCCGCGCGCCCGCAACGTCACGGTGCAGCTCAAGGCCGACGGCGAGAGCCGGGACGCGCCGATCCGGCTCTACCTCGGCGAGTACGAGGCCCGGGCCGTCCCGGTCGCGGACACCGACCCGGCCACCCCGCTACCGGACACCTTCGAGGTGATCGCGGACACGAGGTTCTCGTTCGTGGCGGTCGCCCCGGGCTTCGGGCACACCCGGTTCAGCCGGGAGTTCGAGCCCGGCCGGGGCCGGCACGGCGACAAGCCGGTCACCCTGGAGCTGGAGCTGAACCGCAACCTCGCCTCGGCCGCCTCCGGCGCGACCGTGGCCGGGGACGGGGTCAACACCGACAAGCTGGTCGACGACACCGAGGCGACCAACTGGGCCTCCCTGGACGGGGTGGCCGGCAGGCAGGTCACCGTCGACCTCGCCGGCGACCGGCCGCAGACCGTACGCCGGGTGAACGTGAGTGCCTACCTGCGGCCGACGAACGCCGCCGACCCGGCCGACCCGCGCAGCCAGAACGCCCTCTCGGCGCTGCGCTCGTTCGCCGTACTGGCCTGCGACGCCACCCGGGTCGACTGCACCGTGGACGCCAACTACCGGACGGTGTACACCAGCCGGTCGGACGCGTTCCCGGGCGGGAAGTACCGGGCGTACTCGCGGGACGTCAACCTGCGCTCGTTCGACATCCCGCGTACGGTCGCCACGCACCTGCGGATCCAGGTGCGGCACAGCCAGTGCACCGGCGGCCCGGAGTACGCCGGTGAGCAGGACAACGACCCGACGACCAGCACCGACTGCACGACTGCCAGCCCGGCCCGCAGCCAGGTCCGGATCGCGGAGTTCCAGGCGTTCGGCAGGTAAGCGGCGAGAGCGGCCCCGTCCGATCGCGGTTCAGGATCGGGTGGGGCCGCTCCGCGTATCCGATCGAATCACCAGTCGGGATAGCGCCGGGCGGCACCGCCGCGCCGTCGTACCGCCTCCGGGTGGCCGCGTCGGGCGGCGGCCTGGTGGCCCCGGCGCGCCGGGGCGGGCGCCGCCGCCGCGAACCGGTTGCGGAAGCGCAGCCGGAGCAGCAGGCCGGCGCCGAGGAAGAGCAGCAGGGCGCCGACCGCGAAGCCGATCCCGGTCAGCCCGGTACCGCCCCGACCGGCGGTGGCACTGGCCTCGCCGCCGCCCGAGCCGCCCCCGTCCGATCCGGCGGCCCCGTCCGGCCCCTCGGCGAGTACCGGTGAGTCGCCCTCCACCGACTCGGTCGGCTCCGGCTCGACCGGCTCGGTCGGGCTCGGCGCCGCCTCGGTCGGGGTGGGCCGGGCCCGCTCCGGTGTGTTCGGTGTCGGCGCGCGCCGCGGCGGGGCTCCGCTCCGCTCGCTGATCACCTCGCGGGTGGCGCTGCGCCGGTCGAGCAGCCGGGACTGGGCGTCGAACGCCTCCACCGTCAACTCGATCCGGCCGTCCGTCACCGCGTCGTCGACGGCCAGCCGGTACTGGGCGGTGACCGTCCGGTCCCGGCACAGCGTGCCGGGGTCCAGGTCCCGGTCGGTGAGCCTGGCCCCGCCGCCCTCGCCCCGGACGTCCATCGGGACCACGCCGGCCTGCTCGATGCGGTCGATCCCGATCTGGTCGAGCCGCAGACCGTCCGCCCGCAGCACCAGCGACCAGCGGACCTTGCGGCACTCGCCGTCCAGGGTGGTGGAGATCACCGCGGTGACCGTCTCGGCACCGGCACCGGCGACGAACCGCCCCGGTAGCCGGGTCAACGCGGTGTCGAAGCCGGGAGCCGCCCCGGCCGGATCGGCCGGCAGCATCGCCCAGCCCACCGTCGCGCACACCAGCGTGGACCCGAGCCGGGTCGCGAGCCGCCACACCGTCACCACCACCCATCCGCGCCGATTGCGTACTCAATGGACGCTATGGGCATTGCTGGATGTGCGGAAGACTGGCGTATCAGCACCATTCAGCAATGAAGAGGGTGATTTTGACGCGGAGTGCTGAACCGGTTACCACTGCACCGCGACACGCCCGGGTACGGGAACCGGACTGGACGGGCGGGACGCCGGGGGCGGACGGGGTGCCCGGCCGGCTGACCGGCACAATCGGCGGTTGTGTCCGAGAGCCCGGCTGAGTTCGTCCGAAGGTACGCCCACCTGACCCCGGTGTCGGCGGTACCGGAGATCCGGCTGCACCAGGCGGCCGAGCCGATCGGCCTCTGGGAGCTGACCGAGGGCGAGTTCCGCAGCGAGCAGCCGCCACCGTTCTGGGCCTTCGCCTGGGCCGGCGGCCAGGCGCTGGCCCGCTACCTGCTCGACCATCCGGAGGCGGTCGCCGGGCGACGGGTGCTGGACCTGGCGTCCGGCTCCGGACTGGTGGCGATCGCCGCCGCCCGGGCCGGCGCCGCGCAGGTCCGGGCCGTCGACATCGACCGGATGGCGGTGGCCGCCGTCGAGGCCAACGCCGAGGCCAACGGGGTGGCGGTGGCCGGTGAACTCGGCGACATCCTGGACGGCGACGCGGGCGGCGCCCAGGTGGTACTGGCCGGCGACGTCTTCTACAGCCAGGCGATGGCGAACCGGGTGCTCCGGTTCCTGATCCGGGCGGCCCGGGCCGGCGCCCGGGTGCTGGTCGGCGACCCGGAGCGGGCGTACCTGCCCAGGGAGCGGTTCCAGCCGCTGGCCGGCTACGACATCCCGGTCACGGTCGCCCTGGAGAGCGTCCGGGTCAAGCACAGCCGGGTCTGGGAACTGACGAAGGTCACCCCGACGACCGGCGGCACCGGCCACCGCGCCGGTACTGGTTAGCGTGACCGGGTGCTGTTCCGTAGTTGGCAGGAGCCGGACGAGCGGGCGTGGCCGGACCTGGTCGCGGTGCCGGACCACGTCGGGGTCGAGCACCTGGTGGTGACCAGGCACGCGCTGGTCCGCCAGGTGCTCGCCGATCCCGAGACGTTCCGCCCGGACAACGCCCTGGACGCGATGACCCCGATCCCGGTCGGCGCGCTCCGGATCCTCGCCCGGCACGGCTTCCGGCTGCCCCCCACCCTGGCCAACAACGGCGGGCCGAGTCATCCGGAGATCCGGGGCATCGTGGCCGAGGCGCTGCATCCGCACCGGGTCGCCGCCCAGCGGCCGTGGCTGACCACCCTCGTGCGGGAGCGGGTCGGCCGGCTCGGCGCCGCGCTCGACGCCGGTGAACCCGTCGACCTGTACGCGGACCTCGCCGCCGACCTGCCGCTGCTGGTACTGGCCCGGCTGGTCGACCTGCCGGAGGCGCCGGCCGAGGTGGTCAAGGAGTTCACCCGGGCCGCCCTGGAGCTGTTCTGGGCACCGGTCGACCTGCCCCGACAGCGGGTACTGGCCGACGTGGTGGGCCGGTTCCACGCCGTACTGCGGGAGTTCGCCGCCACCGGCGCCGGGCTGGCCGGCGTGCTGCGCGCCGCCGGGCATCCGCCGGACGTCGTGATCGGGGCCCTGTTCTTCCTGCTGGTCGCCGGTCAGGAGACCACCTCGCAGTTCCTCACCCTGCTGCTGCACCGGCTCACCGGCACCCCGGAGGTGGTCGCCGGAGTGCGTGCCGGCACGGTGGACGTCGAGGACGTGGTCGAGGAGGCGCTGCGGCTGGAGCCGCCGATCGTCACCTGGCGCCGGGTCGCCGCCCGGGACACCGAGCTGGCCGGCACCCCCGTACCGGAGGGGACCAGCCTGGTGCTCTGGCTGGCCCGCGCCGGCCGCGATCCGGCGGTGGTCGCCGCACCGGAGGCGTTCGTGCCCGGGCAGCGCGGCTCCCGCCGGCACCTGGCGTTCGGGGCCGGGGCGCACCGCTGCGTCGGTGCCCAGCTCTCCCGGCTGGAGGCGGCGGTGGTGGTTGCCGAGACGGCTCCGCTGCTGGCCGACGTGACCGTGCTCCGGGCGCCCTGGTGCCCGGACAACCTGTCGTTCCGGATGCCGGACGCGCTGGTCGTCGCGCGCCGCTGAGCCCTGTTCCATTCGTTCTGCACCCGGCCGCCCGCTGCCGGTCGGGGGATGAGACGCGGCTCACTCGAACAAAGGATCTTGGTATTCGAACAGATTTAGTGTTTTACTCGAACACATGTCTGCACAGGAACGGCACCAGGCGATCATCGACACGCTGCTGACCTCGGGCCGGGTCACGGTCGCCGAGTTGACCGCCCGGGCCGGTGTCTCGGAGATGACCATCCGCCGCGACCTGGAGCTGCTCGAACGGGAGGGGCTGCTCCAGCGGGTGCACGGCGGTGCGGTCAGCACCGTCTCGGGCAGCTACGAGCCGCCGTTCGCGGTACGGGTCCGGCAGCACGCCGACGTCAAGGCCCGGATCGGGGCCGCCGCCGCCGAGCTGATCGGCGCCAACGAGACCGTGGTGGTCGACGCCGGGACGACCGCGCTGGCCACCGCCCGGGCACTGCGCGGGCGCCGGCAACTCACCGTGTGCGCGCTGAGCGTGCCGGCCAGCACCGAACTCGCCGACGAGCCCGGGATCCGGCTGATCGCCGCCGGTGGCGACGTCCGGGCCGGGGAACACTGCTTCGTCGGGCCGCTCGCCGAGCGGATCTTCGAGGACCTGCGGTTCGACACCTTCGTGCTCTCCGTCGGCGGCGCCGACCCGGGAACCGGACTGACCGACTTCAACCTCGACGACGTACGGGTCAAACGGGCCGCCATCGGCGCCTCCCGCCGCCGGGTGGTGGTGGCCGACTCGACCAAGCTCGGCCGGGCCACCTTCGCCCGGATCGGGCCGGTACAGCTCGCCGACGTCCTCGTCACCGACGACGGCGCCGATCCGGAACAGGTGGCGGCGCTGCGCGACGCGGGCCTGACGGTGGTGCTGGCATGAACACGCCGACCCGGCACCCCGGGCCACCCCGGCTGCGCCGGCTGGCGGTGCTCGGCGCGGTCACCGCCTTCGCGATGATCGGCCTGCAACAGGCGCTGTACGGTCCGGCCATCCCGCAGTTGCGCCAGGCGCACGGGATCACCGCCGCCGGGGCGGCCGCCGCGCTCAGCGTGCACTTCGCGGGCGCGATCATCGGGGTACTGGCGATGCCCCTGGCCCGCCGGCTCGGGGTACCGGACGGACGCTTCCTGAGCTGGTCGCTGGTCGGGGTCGCGCTGGGCGCCCTCGCCTTCCCGCTCGCCCCGGACTGGCCGTACGCGCTGCTCGCCGCCTTCGTCGCGGGCGTCGGTTTCGGCGGCCTGGACGGCGGCGTCAACCAGGTCTTCACCGAGGTGTACGCCGAGGGTGGCCACGGCATGCTCAACCTGCTGCACGGCTGCTTCGGTGCGGGCGCGGTCGCCGGACCGATCGCCGTCGGGCTGCTGCCCGGGTACGGCTGGTCGTTCGCCGGCTGCGCCCTGCTGGCCCTCCTCGCCCTGCCGGCCCTGCGTACCCTGTCCGGCCCGGCCCGGCCCACCGCCGGGCCCCGCCACCCGGCCAGTACGGCGGGCACCGCCACCTCCACCGCCCAGAGCGGCCCACGGCGGCGGGCGTTCCCGGTCGGCACCGCACTGTCGCTGGGGTTCCTGCTCTTCTTCGTACTGCACGTCGGGCTGGAGACCGGCGCGGCCGGCTGGGAGACCACCCACCTGATCGCGACGGGCTGGCCGGCGGCAGCGGCGGCGACCGCGACCTCCGGGTTCTGGCTGGCCTTCACCGCCTCGCGCTTCGCGGTGGTGCCGCTCTGCCGCCGCTACTCGGCCCGGGCCATCGTCTTCGGCTGCACCGGACTGACCGTGCTGGCCGCAGCGGCCACCCTGGCCGACCCGATCGCACCGGTCGGGTACGGACTGCTCGGGGCCGCGGTCGGTCCCCTCTTCCCCACCGGGCTGGCCTGGCTGGCCGAGCACCGCCCCGGGCTGACCCCGACCGTCGTCGCGGTGTCGATGGCCGGCGGCATCGCGCTGCCCCCGGCGATCGGGCTGGCGGTCGGCGCGTTCGGGCCGGCGGCGATCGCCTGGGCGATGCTGCTGATGGCCGGTGCCGGGCTGGGCACCGTGCTCGGCCTGGCCCGGCTCCGCCCGGCCGGGTCACACCCGGTCGCGCCGGCCGTCGATGTCGATCCCGCGCAGGTATAGCAGGACGATCAGCGCACCGCCCAGCACCAGGCAGATGTCGGCGACGTTCCCGACGAAGAAGCCGGCGTAGTCGATGAAGTCGACGACGTGCCCCCGGGCGAACCCGGGATCCCGGAAGAGCCGGTCCAGCAGGTGGGTCGTGGCGCCGCCCAGCACCAGACCGAGGGCGAGCGCCCAGGCCCGGTTGCGGACCTTCCAGGCGGCCCGGGTGATCGCGGCCACCGCGACGGCGGCGATGATGGTGAAGATCCAGGTGACGCCGGTGCCGATCGAGAACGCCGCGCCCGGGTTGTAGAGCAGCCGCAGGCTGAGCAGGTCGCCGAGGACCGGTACGACGCCGCCGTCGGAGAGCGCGGCCACGGCCAGGTATTTCGTGATCTGGTCCACCAGCACGATCACGACGGCCAGGGTGAGCACCCGGGGGTACCACCGGACGGAACCGGCCGCCCGGTCCGCTTCGGGCATCGAGGAATCCGCCTCGACCTGCTGCATGACAGAAGACCTCCAGCACCGACGGCTGCCCGGACGGCACCCAGCCTACGTCGCCGGCCGACCGGGATGCCGGCCCGGAGCACCGGCCGGCATTCCTGACGAAAGTCGGCCCCGCCGACCCTCGATCGTCCGCTGTGTGACCGCCGTCCGGATTCCTACCGTCGCTGTTGAGCTACTCCGAACACCGGCTGCCGGGCTGCTGCGAACACCGGAAGGATCCATGATCACATTAACCGAACTGACCAAGCGCTTCGGCGCCACCACGGCGGTCGACCGGCTCTCGCTGTCGATCACGCCGGGCCGGGTCACCGGCTTCCTCGGGCCGAACGGCGCCGGGAAGTCCACCACGATCCGGATGATCCTCGGCCTGGACCGGCCCGACTCGGGTACCGCGCTGGTCGGCGGCCGGCCGTACCGGAGTTTCCGGCATCCGCTCCGGGAGGTCGGCGCGCTGCTCGACGCCCGGGCGGTGCATCCCGGCCGGACCGCCCGGGCCCACCTGACCGCGATGGCCCGGAGCAACGGCATTCCGGTACGCCGGGTGGACGAGGTCCTCGGCACGGTGGGGCTGACCGAGGTGGCCGGGAAGCGGGCCGGCACCCTCTCGCTCGGCATGGGCCAGCGGCTGGGCATCGCCGGCGCGCTGCTCGGCGACCCGGGCGTGCTGATCTTCGACGAGCCGGTGAACGGGCTGGACCCCGACGGGGTGCGGTGGATCCGCGAGCTGATGCGGTCGCTCGCCGCGCAGGGACGTACGGTCTTCGTCTCCAGCCATCTGATGAGCGAGGTGCAGCTCACCGCCGACCAGCTCGTGGTGATCGGCCGCGGCCGGCTGCTCGCCGACGCGCCCATCGCCGAGGTGATCGCCGGCAGTTCGCTGGCCGCCGTCCGGGTGGTCAGCCCCGAACCGGCCGCACTGACCCGGCTCCGGGACGGGCTGGTCGGCCGGCACGCCACCGTCGAACGGATCGGTGACGACGAACTGCTGGTCACCGGGAGCACGGTCGCCCAGGTCGGCGACCTGGCCCACGATCTCGGGGTACGGCTGCACGGGCTGAACGCCCGGGAGGCCTCCCTCGAACAGGCCTATCTCGAACTCACCGGCGGGGACCTGGAGTTCGCCGCCCCGCCGCCGGCCACCACCCCCGACGCCCGGGTCGGCGCCCCCGACGCCCGGGTCGGCGCCCCCGACGCCCGGGTCGGCGCCCCCGACGCCCGGGTCGGCGGCTCCCACGACTCCGGCACCCGGTCCCGGGGATCCGATCGGAAAGAGGCACGATGAGCAGCACCCTCCCGCAGCCGAACCGCGCCCTCCCACACGCTGCCCGGCGGACCGCCGGCCGCCCGCCGTCCGGCGGTGGACTTCCGGGCGCGATCGCCAGCGAGTGGACGAAACTCTGGTCGGTGCGCTCGGTCTGGTGGTGCCTGCTCTCCAGCGTGCTGCTGATGGGCGCCACCGCCGGGCAACTCGCGATCTACGTCGCGAACGGCAACACCGACGACGAACCGGCCAACGACCGGGGCGTGCTGGCGGCCGGGCGGATCGCGGTCGACGCCGTCGAGCTGACCCAGTTCGCGGTGATCGCGCTCGCCCTGCTCGTCATCACCAGCGAGTACAGCAGCGGGACGATCCGGACCACCCTGCAGTGGATCCCGTCCCGGGCCCGGCTGCTGCTGGCCAAGAGCACCGTGGTCGCCGGGGTCACCTTCGGCACCGGCCTCCTGCTCGGCGGGCTCGGTGCCGCCGTCGCCGCTCCGGTGCTCGGCGAGTGGGGCCGGTTCGAGCTGGGCGAGACCGTCGGGTACGCGCTCGGGCTGGCCGGGTACCTGGCGCTGATCGGGCTGTTCACCCTCGGTCTCGGCGCCGCGCTGCGCAGCGCGGTCGGCACCCTGGTCACGGTCTTCCTGCTGCTGGCGATCGTGCCGACCACACTGCGGCTGCCCGACCTCGGACCGCTCAACGCGATCGCCGACGCGCTGCCCGGCAGCGCCGGCCTGCACTTCCTGCACGGCGAGAGCGATCCCTACCCGGCGGCGGCCGGCCTGTTGATCGTCGCCGGCTGGGTGGTCGCGGCCCTGCTGGCCGGGCTCGCCGTACTGCGCCGCCGGGACGCCTGATCCCGGGGCGGGGCGCTTCCCGGCCGGGGAGGGCCCCGCCCGTACGGGCTCAGGCCGTCAGGCCCGCCTCGTACGCGATGATCGCCGCCTGCACCCGGTTGCGTACCCCGAGCCGGGTGAAGATGCTGCTCAGATAGCTCTTCACCGTCCCCTCGACCAGGAAGAGCCGCTGGCCGATCTCGGCGTTGGAGAGCCCGGCACCGACCAGCGCCAGCACCTCCCGTTCCCGCTCGGTCAGCCCCTCGATCCGCTCCCGGGCGACCGGTGCCCGGGCCAGCAGCCCGCCGCCGAGCTCGATCACCCGCCGTGCCACCTCCGGCGACAGGTACGCCGCACCGTCCGCCACCGCCCGCACCCCGGCGATCAGCTCCCGAGGGTCGCCGGACTTGAGCAGGAATCCGCTCATCCCCTCGCCGAGCGCCCGGGCGATGTAGTCGTCCTCGCCGAACGTGGTCAGGATGACCACCGCGGTCTCCGGTACCAGCCGGCGGATCTCCGCTCCGGCGGCCAGCCCGTCGAGCCGGGGCATCCGGATGTCCAGCAGCGCGACCCGGGGCCGGTGGGCCCGGACCAGCTCGACCGCGTCGCGCCCGTCGGCGGCCTCGGCCACCACCTCGATCTCCGGGTCGGCGGCGAGGATCGCCCGGACACCGGCTCTTATCATCGCCTCGTCGTCGGCCAGCAGGACGGGGATCACACGTACTCCTCAACTCGGGTAGCGGCCGGCGGGGCGGGTGGGCACGGCGTCGGCGGGACGAACGGGTTGCCGGGTCAACCGCCGAGACGGTCCTTGACCACCAGCCGCCCGTCCAGGAAGCAGACCTGGTAGACCGCCTGCCCGAACGGGAAGGCGCCGTCGGAGTAGAACTCGCAGGTGGCACCGCTGGGCACCGGCCGGTCGGCGGCCCCGGACGGCGCGACGACCTGCCGGTCCGGCAGCAGGTCGCGCAGCTCGGCCCGGTCCTGCCCCATCCGGAGCTGCGCGTAGCGGTCGGAGTCCAGCACCGCCCCGAAGGTGGCGATCGGGTAGTAGGCGACGACCAGCAGGGCGCCGATCGCGGCCGGCACGGTGACCACGGCGAGCAGGCTGCGCCGGACCCGCTGCCGGGCCGAACGCAGCCGGTGCGCGGTGGCCGCCCCGACCGGTGGTGCGGCGACGTCCGGCACCGGGTACCCCGGCTCGGCCGGTTCGGTGTGTCCGGTCTCCACTCGGGGTACGGCCGGCAGGTCCGCGTACACCTCGAAGCCGCCGCCGTCCGGACCGGCCCGCAGGGTGCCGCCGGCCAGGCGTACCCGCTCGGAGAGCCCGACCAGGCCGGACCCGGCGCCCCGGACCCCGGGCAGCGGTCCGGCCGGTGGCCGCTCGTTGCCGACCCGCACCGAGATCCGGTCGGCGTGGCGGCGCACCGCCACCGTCACGGCGGCCCCGGGCGCGTGCCGGGTCGCGTTGGTCAGCGCCTCCTGCACCACCGAGCAGACCGCCCGCTCCACCATCGGCGGCACGGCGGCACCCGGGGAGTCCCCCTCGACCAGCAGCCGTACCGCCATCCCGGCGGCCCGGGCCCGCGCGACGAGGTCGTCGACCCGCTCCCCCGGCGGCCGGATCGGCGCCGGCTCGGCGTCCTCCCGCAGCACCCCGATGACCTGGCGGAGCCGGTCGGTGGCCAGCGCCACGCTGGCCCGCAGCTCACCGGCGGCCCGCCGGTGATGCTCGTCCAGGTCCGCCGCCACCTCCAGGGCGCCCGCGCGCAGCGCGATCAGGCTCAGGTCGTGGCCGAGCGAGTCGTGCATGTCCTGGGCGATCCGGGCCCGCTCCCGCATCCGGATCCGCTCGGCGGCGCCGCGCTGCTCCCGCTCCAGCAGGTCGGCCTGCTCCCAGCCGGCCAGCACCAGGGCCCGGTGCTGCCGGTGGTAGCGGCCGACCAGCCACGGGAAGACCCCGCCGACCAGCAGCGTGCTGGCAAGCAGGAACCAGACCTCGGCATCGGTGCCGAGCACGCCGAGGTTGAGGACCGTGCCGGCGAGCCCGATCCCGGCGAAGACCAGCGCGGCCGGGCCGGAGCGGCGCTCGCGCAACCCGACGAGATAGCTCAGCACCGGGATCCCGAACATGAAGTTGCCGTCCCCGGCGGTCGGCAGCACCACCAGCAGCAGCCCGAGCAGCGGCGCCCGCCGGCTGGCCAGCACCGCCAGCCCGGTCACCAGCAGGGAACCGGCCAGCCGGCCGGGAAACCAGGACGAGTACGGCGGGGTGAGCAGCGCCATCGCGATCGGCGCCGAGATCACGACCCAGAGCGCCAGGTCGAGGAGGCGGTCGCGCCGTCGTGGCGGCACCGCCCCGCCGGGGCGCGGCAGCCCGACCGGCGCGGCCCGGCTGCCGGCCGGCAGGCGCCGGCGCCACCACCGTACGTCGCGGAGCCCGGCCATCACCCGGCCAGGCTACAAGCCGCGGCACCGGCCGGTTACTGCCGAAAGTCAGGAATCGCCGGATCGACGGCGGCGCACCCGCGGCCCGGTCAGCTGACCTCTTCGGCCCAGGCCCGCCAGTCGTCGAGTACGCCGTACAGGGCCGGGGTGAGCCAGCCCGGCGCGGAACGGCGGAACACCCCCGGTTCGAGCGTGCCGGCCCCGTCCGGCAGCGCGCCGACCATGTTGGGGACCAGTTCCCGCAAGTTGGCCCAGTGCACCAGCTCCGGTTCGGCCGGCCAGGCGCCGAGCACCACGCCGCAGGGCACCGCGCGCCGGTCCAGCGCCTCCAGGGTGAGCGCGGTGTGGTTCAGCGTGCCGAGCCCGGCCCGGGTGACCACCACCGCCGGGGCGCCGATCGACACCGCCAGGTCGGCGAGCGTCCACGCCTCGCCGGACGGGCGCAACCCCATCGGGACCAGCAGCCCGCCCGCCCCCTCGACCAGCACCAGGTCGTGCTTGTCCGCGTCGGCCCTGATCTCGTCGGCGACCGCGTACAGCTCCAGCGGCTCGGCCTGGGCGACCCGGGCCGCCGCGAGCGGTGCCAGCGGGTCGGGATAGCTGACCAGGGTACGTGCGGTCATCGGCGCGGCCAGCCGGTTCACCGTGTCGACGTCGGATTCCGCCCCGGTCGCCGTACCGGTCTGCCCGGGCTTGATGACCGCGACCCGCAGGCCGGCGGCCTGGGCCGCGGCGGTGATGGCCGCGGTGACCACCGTCTTGCCCACGTCGGTGTCGGTGCCGGTGACCAGGATCGGCCCCCGCCACGCCACGCCGCTCACCAGCCACCTCCGGTCGCGGTCACGGGGCACACTCCACGATCACCTCGAGCGCCCGGTCGAAGTCGGCGCGATCGATCCCGACGTTGATGGTCAGCCGCAGCCGGGAGCGGGTGTCCGGGGTCGACGGCGGCCGGAAGCAGCCGACCGCGACGCCCCGGTCCCGGCAGTCGGCCGCCCAGGCCACCGCGGTCTCCGGGCCGGGCGCGGTCACCGAGACCACCGCGGCGGCCGGGGCGGAGACCGCCAGCCCGGCCGCACCGAGCCGGCGGGTAACCGTGGCGGCCCGGTCGGCCAGCTCGGCCCGGAGCGCGTCACCGGCCCGGGCCAGCCCGGCCGCGGCGAGCACCCCGGCGACCACCGCCGGCGGCGGCGCGGTGTCGTAGATGAAGGTGCGGCCCGTGTCGATCAAATGCCGGACCAGCTCGGCCGGCCCGGCCACCACCCCGCCGGCTCCGCCGAGCGACTTGGCGAGGGTCGCCGTCACCACCACGTCCGGCTCGCCGACGAGTCCGGCGCCGGCCACCGCGCCCGCCCCGGCCGGTCCGAGTACGCCGAGCGCGTGCGCGTCGTCGACCAGCAGCAGCGCGCCGTACCGGCGGGCCACCGCGTGCAGCTCGGCGAGGGGCGCGAGGTCGCCGTCGACCGAGAAGACCGACTCGGTGACCACCACCGCCGGCCGGCCCGGTGCCCCGGCCAGGGCCGCCTCGACGGCGTCGACGTCCAGGTGCGGGGTGACCCGGGTCTCCGCGCCGGAGAGCCGGCAGCCGTCGATCAGCGAGGCGTGGTTGTGCGCGTCGGAGACCAGCAGGGTGCGGGGCTGGACCAGGGCGCGGACCGCACCGAGGTTGGCGAGGTAGCCGGAGGAGTAGACCAGGGCCCGGCCGGTGCCGAGCCAGTCGGCGAGGCAGGATTCGAGCGTCTGGTGGGCCTCGGTGGAGCCGCGTACCAGTCGGGAACCGGTGGCGCCCAGGCCGTATCCGGTGAGCGCCTCGGCCGCGGCGGCGACCACCGCCGGATGCCGGGACAGTCCGAGGTAGTCGTTGCCGGCGAGGTCGACCACGTCCTCGGCGGCGCTCCTCGGCCGCAGCCGCCGGGTGAGCCCAGCCTTGGCGCGCAGCCGCGCCCGCCGGTCCAGAGTCTCCAGCCAGCTCGGCACCGCCACCCCCACACTGGTCCGCGTCCGCCCCCGGGCGCTGTCGGAAACCCGATCGCCGCATGTTGTGCGGCTCCGGATGTTGTGCGGCTCCGGCCCGCCCGGGGCGGCTCGCACCGGGCCCGGGCTCGGCGGGCCCGCGGCGCCGCCCGGCGCGACGGCCCCGACCGGCGAAAATACCATCCGTCGCGGTCTGCGGCGGCCCGCCGGGCCGGCCGATCCACCACCGGTGCGCCGGCGGCGGGGCGTCCGGGCAGGTCGGCCGGGTGGGACCACATCGACGGACGGCCCGCTTGTAGGGTACGACCCATGCCAGAAATCCTCGACCGGGCGCGTACCCAGGTACTCGACGGTGGTGTCGGCCTCGACGAGGCGGGTGTGCTCGCCGTGCTGCGGCTGCCCGACGAGCACCTCTCGGCCGCGCTCCAGCTCGCGCACGAGGTACGGATGCGCTGGTGCGGCCCGGAGGTCGAGGTCGAGGGGATCGTCTCGCTGAAGACCGGCGGCTGCCCGGAGGACTGCCACTTCTGCTCGCAGTCCGGGCTGTTCGCCTCGCCGGTCCGGTCGGTCTGGCTGGACATCCCGTCCCTGGTCGAGGCGGCGAAGCAGACCGCCGCCACCGGGGCCACCGAGTTCTGCATCGTCGCCGCCGTCCGTGGCCCGGACGAGCGGCTGATGAAGCAGATGCGCGAGGGCGTCGCCGCGATCCGAGCCGAGGTGGACATCCAGGTCGCCGCCTCGCTCGGGATGCTGACCCAGGCCCAGGTCGACGAACTCGTCGAGATGGGCGTGCATCGCTACAACCACAACCTGGAGACCTGCCGGTCCTTCTTCCCCAACGTGGTGAGCACGCACTCCTGGGAGGAGCGCTGGGAGACGCTGCGGATGG
Organism: Plantactinospora sp. ZYX-F-223; assembly: GCF_039649625.1. Lineage (NCBI taxonomy): Bacteria > Bacillati > Actinomycetota > Actinomycetes > Micromonosporales > Micromonosporaceae > Plantactinospora > Plantactinospora sp. ZYX-F-223. The sequence continues at coordinate 44,787 of NZ_JBDJAV010000018.1, forward strand.
TCCGGGCCTCCGGCATGGAGGTCTGCTGCGGCGGCATCCTGGGGCTGGGCGAGACCGTCAAGCAGCGTGCCGAGTTCGCGGCGCAGCTCGCCGAGCTGGACCCGCACGAGGTGCCGCTGAACTTCCTCAACCCCCGCCCGGGCACCCCGCTGGGCGACCAGCCGGTGGTCGCGCCGCGGGACGCGCTGCGGGCCATCGCGGCGTTCCGGCTGGCGATGCCGCGGACCATCCTCCGGTACGCGGGCGGTCGCGAGATCACCCTCGGCGACCTCGGCACCCGGGACGGCCTGCTCGGCGGGATCAACGCGGTGATCGTCGGCAACTACCTGACCACGCTGGGCCGCCCGGCCGGCGAGGACCTGGCGCTGCTGGACGAGCTGAAGATGCCGGTCAAGGCGCTGTCGGCGACGCTGTGACGATGTCGACGGAGACGGCCAACTGGTGCGACCGGTGCGGCGAGGCCGCCGCCACCGGCGACCACGACGCCTGCCGGGCCGCCCGCGCGCTGGAGCCGCCGCGCTACTGCGCCTCCTGCCGCCGCCGGATGAAGGTGCAGGTGCTCCCCTCCGGCTGGTCGGCGGTCTGCGTCGAGCACGGCGAGACCGCCGCCAGCCGCTGAGCCACGCACACCCTTCCGCCGGGATCCGCTCCCGCCGGCCGCGCCTCGCATTGACACTCTTTGTTAACTCGCATTGACACTCTTTATTAAAGAGTGTTACCTATTCAGTGCCGGCCGGCCGCTGACCCCTGGATACCCGTCCACGGAGGGAGACCCCCGCATGTCCTCCGCAGGTACGGCGGCCACCAGCCGCCGCACACCCCCGCCCCGCCGTACCGCCGCCGCGCTGCTGGCACTCTGCGTCGCCGCCGTCGGCGCGGTCGCCGGACCGGCCCCGGCGTACGCGGCCAACGAGCCGGTGAACATCTGGCTGACCACCACCTCCGACTCCGGCGGCCGGACCGTCAGCCGTGGCCTGCAACCGCAGACGCCGATCGCCTTCGCCGCCACCAGTCCCGGCGCCACGCACACCGTCACCGTCGACGAGAACACCCGCTACCAGCAGTTCGAAGGTGGCGGCGCCTCGATCACCGACACCACCGCCTACCTGTTCCGGGGCGGGCCGATCAGCGCGGCGACCCGGGACGCGGTGATGCGCCGGCTGTTCCACCCCACCGACGGGATCGGGCTCTCCTTCGTCCGCAACCCGATCGGCGCCTCCGACCTCTCCCGGCCCGGCCACGTGTCGCTGGACGACACCTGCTGCGACCTGTCCGACTTCGGCGCCAACGGTTACGACACCAACGTCCGGCTGCTGACCGCCCAGGCGAAACAGCTCAACCCGGCGCTGCGGGTCAAGGGGGTGCCGTGGAGCGCGCCGGGCTGGATGAAGGACAACGGCCGGATGGACCAGATGGGCTGGCTGAAGTGGGAGTACTACCCGCTCTACGCCCAGTACTTCGTGAAGTACGTCCAGTCGTACCAGGCCGCCGGGATCGGCGTGGACTACGTCTCGGTGCAGAACGAGCCGAACTGCTGCCAGGCGGCCAACCCGCCCGCGATGAACTACCCGGGGATGAGTTGGAACTCCTCCGGCCTGCTGGAGTTCACCAAGAACCACCTGCTGCCGGCCTTCCGGGCCGCCGGCATCACCACCAAGGTGATGATCCACGACTGGAACTACGGCGACTGGGGCCAGATCGGCAGCGGGATCGTCTCCGACGCCGCGCTGCGCAACGACCCGCTCTTCGCCGGCATCGCCTGGCACGGCTACGCCGGCAGCCCGAGCGTCGGCTCCCAGGTGCACGCCCAGTATCCGGCGGTACGCCAGTTCAGCACCGAGCACTCCGGCGGCACCTGGATCGGCAACCAGCACAACGAGGACCTGGCCGACATCGTCAACTACACCCGGAACTGGAGCGGCAGCGTGGTCAAGTGGAGCCTCGCCCTGAACCAGAGCATGGGCCCGCACAACGGCGGCTGTGACGTCTGCACCGGGCTGGTCACCGTGCAGGAGGGCGGCCCGCGCGCCGGCCAGGTGGACAACACCATCGAGTACTACACCACCGGGCACCTGACCAAGTTCGTCAAGCCGGGGGCGTACCGGATCGACTCGACCGCGAACGGCGCCGTGCCGAACGTCGCCTGGCGCAACCCGGACGGCTCCAAGGCGCTGATCGCGCACAACGGCGGCACCGGCAGCCAGTCGCTCCGGGTGGTCTGGGGTGGACAGTCCTTCACCTACACCCTGCCGGCCCGGACCACCGCGACCTTCACCTGGTCCGGCACCCAGTCCGGCGACGGTGGCGGCGGCCGTACCGGCCAGATCGTCGGGCTCGCCGGCAAGTGCCTGGACGTGGCCGGCGCGAACAGCGCGGACGGCACCGCCGTGCAGCTCTACGACTGCAACGGCAGTGCCGCCCAGCAGTGGACGCTGGGCGCCGACGGCACGGTACGGGCGCTCGGCAAGTGCCTCGACGTCCGGGACAACTCGACCGCTAACGGTGCCCGGGCGCAGATCTGGTCCTGCACCGGCGCGGCGAACCAGCGCTGGACCGCCACCGCCGGCCGGGACCTGACCAGCGCCAGCGCCAGCAAGTGCCTGGACGTGCTGGACAACAACCCGGCGAACGGTACGCCGACCCAGCTCTGGAGCTGCACCGGCGCCGCCAACCAGAAGTGGAGCGTACCGGCCTGACCGGCCGAGGAACGCCATCGATCCACCCGACGGGGCCCGGGGAATACCGTCGGGGCGTCGACCGGTTGGCCGGACACCGGATTCAGCGGGTCTGGTCAGTTGGTCGGATCAGGATCTCGTTGACAGCGACGTGCTCGGGCTGGGTGAGGGCGTACAGCACAGCGCTGGCGATGTCCTCGGGCTGGAGAGTCCGCATGGATTCGGCCATTGCCTTCGCCGCGGCCTGGATCGCCGGGTCGGTGATGTGGCTGGCCAGCTCGGTAGCGACGAATCCGGGTTCGACGACGATGACCCGCACGCCCTGCGCGGTGACCTCCTGCCGCAACGCCTCGGAGAAAGCCGTGATGCCGAACTTGGTTGCCGCGTACACGCCGCTGGCCGCCGATGCCGTACGCCCCGAGGTCGACGAGATCTGCACCACGGCACCCCTGCGCAGGAGCAGGTGCGGCAGGGAGGCATGAACCGCGTACATCGACCCGAGTAGGTTGGTCTCGACCATGCGGGTCCACTCCGTGGTGTCCGCGCCCAGGATCGGGCCGCTGAGCATGACGCCCGCGTTGTTCACCAGGACGTCGAGGGCTCCGAACCGCTCGACGGTGGCCGCGACCGCGTCCTGCACCGACTGGCGGTCGGTGACGTCCAGCTCAAGGGCAATCATCTCGCCCGGAGCGTCCTGCGTCAGCGAGTGCAGCCGGTCGGCCCGCCGAGCCCCGACTGCAACTCGGGCGCCCGCCTTCGACAGGGCGAGTGCGGTGGCCTGGCCGATGCCCGAGGACGCCCCGGTGACGAGGGCCACTGTGCCTTCCAAGGTGTTGCTCACGTTTTCTCCTGAAGTTGGTGGTTTCACGTACACACCGGCAGCCACCTTCGGACGGCGGTCGGCGACCCTGGGACGGGCGAGGCGGAATATGACCGCCTGGTCACGTTAGCCTAGCAGCTAATCTGACCGCCTGGTCATTTTCGCCGGTAGGCTTGACCCGGAAGGAGGCGCGGATGAGCGCGACGACAGCCAATTCGGGCCAGAGGGCGGACATGGTGCGCAATCGGCGCCTGCTGCTCGATGCCGCAACCGCGGCGTTCGCCGAGCACGGGGTGGAGGTGCCGATCGGCGAGATCGCCCAACGCGCCGGTCTCGCCAAGGGCACCGTGTTCCGGCACTTCGCCTCGAAGGAAGACCTGCTCGCGGCGATCATGCTCCAGATGCTCGACCAGCTCGTCCGCACGGCGGAGCGCCTTCTCGGCGCCGCCGACGCGGCAGCGGCGCTGCGGGAGTTCATGACCGACGGCGTCGAGGTGCTCGCCGCGGACCGCGCGTTCTGCGAGGTGATCGGACGCCCGTCGCTGCAACATTCCGAGGTGCGGGACGCGATCGACCGGCTCTGTGACGCCGCCGAGGCACTCACGGCTCGGGCGCGCGAAGAGGGCGCCGTCCGCGGCGACATCACGGGAACGGACATCGTGCTGCTACTCGGCGGCATTCACCAGACAGCGGCGCCCCTGCTGCCCGCGCAGCCGCAGGCATGGCGCCGCTACCTCGAACTGGCCCTCGACGGGCTGCGCACCACCAACGCCCGCGACCTGCCACATCGACCACCCCGCCGCCTACACCTCAGCTGAGTCGCGGCGGCGACGGCCGGGCGGCACGTGCCGAGGCAAGGACGGCCCTGCTCCGCCGATGAGCAGCGCTGCGATCGGCCGAATGCGGCCGATGCACAGTTCCAGGACTCCTGCGCCGAATAGCCGATCCTGGGCCTACCGGCGCCGGGTCCCGGCTGTCGGAGGTCTACCGGCGGCGTTGTCCTACCCGCCGGGTGCGGGGCGCTCGGCGAGCAGCAGCAGGTCGGTGACGACGAACCCGGGCAGCGACAGCGCCTCGGCGTGTCCGGAGCCGGTCAGCACGAAGGTGCCGCCGATCTCGTCCGGCTGCCAGCCGTGCCGGAGGGCGTGCTCGATCACCGCCCGGACGTGCTTCGGCTCCGGATACGCGCCGTCGGTGACCGCCGGATCGCCCCACGCCGAGCGCGGCGCCGTGGAGAGCAGGTCCACCTGGAGGGCGCGGCTGTTCTTGCCGGCACCCCAGACGCGTACCCGGACGCACCGGCGCACTCCCTGCCCGGTCCGGACGTGGTCGATCCGGGCCGTCCAGGTGAACTGCCGGTCGTGGATGTAGAGCCGGCGCAGTCTGGACCTCACGGAGGCGTCCATCCTTCCCGATTTTGTGCCATCGCGGCGCGGCTACCGACCCGGTGGTGCCCCGGTCCGCTTCACTTGCCGAGAGTAGGCCCCCGGACAGGTCCACGCCGGTGCCGGTCGGGACCGGCGGGTCTGCGAAGCTGCGGGGCAGACCCGCCGGTGCCGACCGGGACCGGCCCGTACCGGTCGCCGGACGCGCCCGGGGCCCGGGTGCGGGACACCGGGCCCCGGTCTCACCCGGTCATCCGGATCGGGTCAGCGCTGTGCCGCCCAGAGCAGGGCCCGGCCCAACTGCGAGTGCAGGCCCTTGGGGTGCAGCCGGAACGTCGGGTCCGTGCCGAACAGCACCACACCGTTGCCGCCCGGGCTGACCGTACGCACGATGCTGGCCTGCCCGGCCGCCGCGGCCTGGCCGGTGGTGCCGGCCTCGTTCGCCGCCCACCAGCCGGCGAGCAGCGGGTCGGCGGCGTACGACTGCTCGACCGTGACTCCAGCGCCGAGGTCGGTGAACCAGACCGGCTCGTTGATGAACGCGTGCGGGATAGCACCGGCGGTCACCGGGCCGCCCCGGTTGACGATGTTCGCCACCCCGCTGGCCAGGCTGGCGCCGGCAGTGGCGGTGACGCTGAGCAGTCCGGCGGCGTTGCCGAAGCCCGCCCCGGCGGTGCCGAGCCCGACCACCCCGCCGCCGCGGGCCAGGAACGCGTCCAGCGCGGCGCGGTTCTCCGGGGTCAGGTTCGCCAGGTTGACGTTGCTCGCCACCAGCAGGACGTCGACGTCGGCAGTGAGGGTGGTGGCCAGGGTGGTCGCGGTGAGCGTGCGAGCCTCGAAGCCGGTGTCGAGCAGGGTGTCCCGGTCCTCGACCGTGCCCAGGTAGCCGACGACCACCTCGTCCAGCAGGGTGCCGCGCCAGCGGGCCGGGGCACGGGTGAAGGTCACGTCGTGCTCGCGGGCCTCGGTCCAGGCCAGCCAGCGGTTGACCGGGGTACCGGGGACGACCACCGAGCCGTCGGCCAGCCGGTGGACCTTGACGCCCTTGCCCAGCAGGGAGTTGACCGCGAGCAGGTCGGCGCCGTCCTGGATGTCCAGCCGCAGGTCGACGTTGCCTTCGGGCAGGTCGCCGTCGGCCGTGCCGTCGTAGGTGCGCTCCAGGCGTACGTCGGGGAGGCGGTTCCACAGGGTGTCGACGGTGGCACCCCAGGTCAGCCCCTGGCTCCAGGCGGCCGGGCCGGCGTAGAGGTCGTCCACCCGCCCGGTCAGGTCGATGCCGGGTTCGAGCAGGGAGTTGACCAGGCCGCGCTTGGGCTGGTGCAGGTCGATCACGTACGAGCCGGCCCGGTACGACTTCCCGTCCGCCCGGAAGTCCTTCTTCGCCTTCCAGACCCGGCCCCCGCTGCCGACCAGCAGGTCGACCAGGCGGGCCGCGGCGGTCTCGGAGTGCTGGCCGGGGCCGGTCGGGATCACGTACGCCCGGGGAAAGGTGGTGTGGTAGTCGTCCTCCGGGCCCCAGCCCGGCACATAGCCGTCCGGGATGTCGCGCAGCGGCTCACCGGCCCAGCCGCGCCGGTAGACCTCGGCCTGGTCGAAGATCACCTGGTCGCGGTGCTCCTGGATGTACCGCAACGAGGTCTTGATCGCCACCTCGTGCACGTCGGTGTTGATGCCGGAGCGGCGTACCTTCTCCTCCGGGCTGAGGTTGCCGCGCGGGTTCAGCGGCGCCTCGATGGTGTACGGGATGCTGCTCTGCAACATCGCGAACGACGGTACGTAGATCGGCGGGAAGTCGTCCCAGACGCCCGGCTCGTCGTCCCGGAACGGGATCCGGGCCCGCTGGGTCTCCGGGTAGCCGAGGGCACGCAGCCCCTCCTCGATCGCCAGCGCGTTCGGCAGCCCGTGCTTGATGTAGAGGTCGTACTCGTTGTTGACGTTGTGCGGTGGGGTGCTCGGGTGCAGCAGCGTCGGGTTGACGTAGCCGTGCAGGTCGAGCGTGATGATCGGCTTGGTGTCGATGATCAGCTCGCGGATCAGGTTGGTCTCCGGCTGCGACACGATGGTCAGGTCGCGGTTGAGGTCGTAGCCGGCCGCGTTCTGCCGGGTGCCGGCGATCCGGCCGTCCGGGTTCGAGGTGATGTTGAAGACCAGCCGGTTCCGCTTGAGCAGCGTGACGATCGCCGGGTCGGTACTGGTGGCGTACTCCTCGATGACCCGCAGCGCGGCGTCGGTGCCCTCCCACTCGTTGCCGTGGATGTTGGCGTTGACGAAGAGCGGGGTCTTGTAGTCGCGGAGCAGCCGGCGGTCGCTGCGGGCCCGGACCGGGTCCTCCTCGATCAGGCGCTTCCACTGCTCCTGCTGGCGCGCCTCGGCACGGCTCTCCGGCGCGGTGACCGTGACCGCGTAGAGGTCGTGGCCCCCGGAGGACTTTCCGGCTACCCGGGCGGAGACCCGGTCGCTGGCCTCCTGCAACGCGTTCAGCTTGGGCGCGATCTCGTCGTACGGCGTGACGCCGATCGGGATCGAGGCGTCGTTCGGGTTGTCCGGCCAGACCGGCAGCACGTTCTGCCGGGGGTAGCCCCGGACGTCGGAAAGGTCGACGGGAAGCGCCGGTACGGCCGGGAGCGCGGACCCGTACGCCGGTCCGGTCCAGACCGCCGTGCCGAGCAGCGCGGCGGCGACCAGCGCGGCGGCGAGCCGGGGATAGGGACGTCTGAGCATGAAGGACAGTACTCCGATCAGGAGAGGGGGAATTGCCGTGCGGGCGGACGCCGCCGCAGGGGCCGGAGACCCACGGATCGGGAAACGCCGCCGGCAGGGCGGAACGGAATTGGAGCCCGGCGTCAGAGGGACGGTCGACAGGCGGCGCTGGCGACGCGCAGGAGGTCGATGTGACCCCGCTTGGTCAGAAAGGCGCCTCGCACAAAGTAGATCTTGATAGAACACCGACGCGCTGTCAACCGTCGATCCACTCCCTGCGACGAACACCTCCGTACGCCGGATCCGGATCGCGCCCCCGGATGCGCCGCTCGATCCCGCCGACGTGCCGTCGGCGCCGTCGGCGGCCGGTCTTCCCCGGATCGGAGACTGTCGAATTGGGTGCACGGACGGGGCAGGCCGGTCCGCCGGGCCGCCTCCGGTCCGCGCGCGCCGGAGCCGGCGGACCGGAGGTACCCGAGAAGGGTCAGTGCCCAACCGGCGGTGGCAGCAGGTCCTGGTGCCGGACGGTGTAGTCGCCCCGGGTGACGGGGGCGAACGGGCCCGGCCCCATGCAGGTGCCGACCCCCGCCTCGACCCACTCGCCGCTCTCGTTCTGCTCCCCGTTCACCACGGACCAGGAGAAGCCCATCCGGTCGGTGCCGTGCCGGTCCGCGTCGTAGACGCTGAAGCCGAGGCGCTTGCCGACCCAGTCCGCCACCGGCTCGTCGGCCTGCGTCACGACGGCTGTCAGGGTGGCGACGCCGGGTCCGGTCACCAAGCAGTCGACCCGGGCCGCCATCCCGACCGTGATCCCCGCCTCGGCCACCCGATGCGAGATGCGCACCGTCCCGGACGCGTCGGTGGCCAGGCCCTCCGGCGCGCCCGGCATCGGCCGGCTGTACGGCGTGCCGACGGCGTCGAAGGTGAACACGCGGACGTCGCTGTCCGGCCAGTACGGCAGCGAGATCTGCGCCGATCCCGTCACCCGGGCCACCGGTGCCGGCGGGTGCCCGGGTGCGGCCGACGCCGCCGACCCGGTCACCACGATGGCGACCGCTGCCGCCACCGCCCCGATTCGATATCCCGTCGTCCTCATCGCGTCCTCCTCGCTCGTCGCCCGTTCGGGCGTTCCGGAGGTCCACGGTCCCGGTACCGGCGATCCGGCACCTCCCTCCGGGGAGCTATCCCGGACCCCCGAGCGGGTTACCCGGCCAGCCCACCGGCCGGGGCAATCCGATGCCAGCGGTGCGGGCACCGGGTCGCGCGGCGGCGCACAACGGGGTCCGTCCGCAAGCGAGCGAGCGAAGCTGACTTGCACCACTACCGGCAGGAAAGCAACGGCAGCATGAATAACCATGAAGATGGACGAAACACACTGGATAGAGCGCTCTCACGAAGGAACCTTTACCATCCGATATTGACGCCGTCTTATGGTCACCGGGAGGATCGGGCCTGGCGCGCACCCCGACTTCGTTCTGGAGGGCTCGACATGCGTCCACACTCGCGATCCCGAACACCACTGATAACCCTGCTCACCGGCCTGCTCGTCGTCTCGCTGCCGCCCACCGGCGCGGCGTCAGCGGCGCCCGCCGGGTCCACCGACCCCGCCTCCGTCGCCGGCTCCGGCGGCCACGGCGGCAAGCCCGACTACCGCAATCCGAGGCTGCCGATCGACCGGCGGGTCAACGACCTGCTCGGCCGGATGACCCTGCCGGAGAAGGTCGGCCAGATGGCCCAGGCCGAGCGGCTGGCGGTGGACGCCGACCCGACGCTGGTCGCCCAGTGGGGCCTCGGCTCGCTGCTCTCCGGCGGCGGCTCCATCCCCACCCCGAACACCCCGGAAGCCTGGGTGTCGATGATCAACAGCTTCCAGCGGCAGGCGTTGAGCACCCGGCTGGGCATCCCGATCATCTACGGCGTCGACGCGGTGCACGGGCACTCCAACGTCTACGGCGCCACCGTCTTCCCGCACAACATCGGTCTCGGCGCGACCCGGAACCCGGAACTCGTCCGGCAGATCGGCAAGGCCACCGGCGAGGAGGTGAAGGCGACCGGCATACCGTGGAACTTCGCCCCCTGCCTCTGCGTCTCCCGGGACGAGCGCTGGGGCCGGGCCTACGAGGCGTTCAGCGAGGAACCGGGGCTGGTCGGCGAGATGAGCAGCTACGTCGACGGGCTGCGCGACGCCGGGGTGCTGGCCACCATCAAGCACTACGCCGGGGACGGCGACACCGAGTACGACCAGGCCGCCGCCGACGCCAACGAGAGCCTGCCGTCCGGCTCCCAGCGGTACGTCATCGACCAGGGCGTCACCGTCACCACCCGGGCCGACTTCGCCCGGACCAACCTCGCGCCATTCTGGACCGCGCTGCGCCGGCACGACGTGGACAGCGTGATGCCGTCCTTCTCCAGTGTGGACTGGATCGAGGACGGCGTCGGCAACCCGGTCAAGATGCACGCGCACAAGGAGCTGCTCACCGACGTGCTCAAGGGGGCGCAGCGGTTCAAGGGCTTCGTCATCTCGGACTGGGAGGGCATCCACCAGATCCCCGACCCGGACGAGCCGACCGTGGCCGGGCTGACCGCGTACAAGGTGCGGACCTCGGTCAACGCCGGCATCGACATGTTCATGGTGCCGAACAACGCCAAGCAGTTCATCGACCTGCTCCTCGCCGAGGTGCGGGCCGGCCGGGTCAGCCAGGCCCGGATCGACGACGCGGTACGCCGGATCCTGCGGGCCAAGTTCGAGATCGGCCTCTTCGAGCGCCCGTACGCCTCCGCCGACGACGTCGACGAGGTCGGCAGCCGCGAGCACCGGGCACTGGCCCGGCGGGCGGTCGCCGAGTCGCAGGTACTGCTGAAGAACAGCGACCGGGCACTGCCGCTGCGTAAGGACGCCAAGATCTACGTCGCCGGCCGGAACGCCGACGACATCGGCAACCAGGCCGGCGGCTGGACCATCACCTGGCAGGGCGCCTCCGGCGACATCATCCCGGGTACCACCATCCTGGAGGGCATCCGTGAGGTGGCGCCGCGCGCCCAGGTCACGTACAGCGCGGACGGCTCCGCCCCGACCGCCGGCTCGGATGTCGCCGTCGTGGTGGTCGGCGAGACGCCGTACACCGAGGGCTTCGGTGACGTCGGCGGGCCGGAGTGCACCTGGTGCACGACGCCGCAGCAGGAGGCGAAGTCGCTCTCCCTCCAGCCCGGCGACAAGGCGGTCGTCGACAAGGTCTGCGGCGCGATCGACACCTGTGTGGTGCTCGTCGTCTCGGGCCGGCCGCAGGTGCTCACCGACCAGCTCGGTCAGATGGACGCGCTGGTCGCCTCCTGGCTGCCCGGCAGCGAGGGTGCCGGCGTGGCCGACGTCCTCTTCGGTCGTCGCCCGTTCACCGGCAGGCTCTCGGTGAGCTGGCCGCGCAGCGAGGCGCAGGTGCCGATCAACGTCGGCGACCGGGACTACCGCCCGCTCTTCCCGTACGGGTACGGGCTGCGGACCCGCTGAAACGGCTCCGACGAGTCGCCGCCGCCGGCCCCGTGACCCGGGCACCGGCGGCGGCGCCGTCCACATCGGACGGGCCCCCGCCGTACTGGCCGGGGGCGCGTAGAGTGATCCGCGCCGATTCCCCGGAGGCCGGAGGTGACCGTGGCGGGGTTGCGGGACTGGACGACCATGTTCCGGGTGCACCGGCGCGGCCGGCGGGCCGCTGCTCTGGTCGCCCGCGGGCAGCTCGCCGCCGCCGCCGAGGCGCTGACCGAAGCGGTCTCGCTGGCCCAGCGGCAGTGGGGGGACGCCAACCCGCAGTCGATCGCGCTGCTGAGCAACCTGGTCGACGTACGGCGGGGGCTCGGCGAGTTGGCGGAGGCGGGCGAGCTGGGCGAGCGCGTGGTGGAACTCTCCGGCCGGGTGCTCGGCGACGACCACCCGGTGACCTGGTACGCGGTCAACAACCTGGCCCTGGTGCTCCAGGCGTCCGGCGACCTGCCCCGGGCCCGCGAGCTGCACGAGCGGGAGCTGGCCGCCGCCCGCCGGCTGCGCGGCACGACCCATCCCGAGACGCTCACCTCGATGGACAACCTCGCCCAGTGCCTGTTCCGGTTGGGCGAGGTCGACGCGGCGTACGAGCTGGCCGCCGAGGCGGTCCGGCTGTCCCGGGAGGTACGCGGCGCGGGTGATCCCGACACGCTGATCGCGATCGACAACCTGGGCGTGTTCGCCGGCGCCCGCGGTGACCTCGCGCTGGCCCGGCAACTGCACGAGGAGGCGGCCGAGGGGCTGCGGCACGCCCTGGGCGAGGAGCACCCGCACACGGTCACCGCGCTGGCCAACCTCGCCGAGAGCCGGCGCAGCCGACCGGAGACACCGCCGACGTCCTCTGCTTGAATACCGTGCCATGGATTCCTGGTTGGTTCCTGTCGTCGCGCTCCCCCTGCTCGTGCTGGTGCTGACCGAGATGTCGTCGGCCGCCCGGCGCCAGCGGGAAACCACCGCCCGGCTCCGCCGGGTCGAGACCAAACTCGACCTGGTGCTCGGGCATCTCGGCCTCGCCCTGCCCGAGCCGGCGCTGCCGCAGGTGGTGGCGCACCTGGAGCGGGGAGAGAAGATCGCGGCCGTCAAGGCGTACCGGGAGGCCACCGGCGACGGGCTGCGGGAGGCGAAGGAGGCGGTGGACCGGCTCGCCGCCCAGCGCGGACTCTGACCGGGTCCGGGCCGCGACGACGGGCGGGGGCGCCGGCCGAGGGGCCGCGGATCCGTCGGACCGCCCCGATAGGGTCCGGCCCGTGACGAACATCGACTGGTCCGGGGTACGCGACCGGGTGGCCGCGCTCTCCCGTACGCCCGACGCCAAGGTCTTCGGCGCGAACGGACACGGATGGCGGCTCGAACCACCGCTCCGCCCGGCCGAGCTGGCGGAGTTGGAGGAGCAGCTCGGCGTGCGGCTGCCGGAGGACTACCGTGGCTTCCTGCTGGAGGTGAGCCGGGGCGGGGCGGGCCCGTTCTACGGCCTCTTTCCGCTGCGCCGGGTGGACGGTCGCTGGCGCTGGGAGGGTGACGGTGCCGACCTCACCGAGCTCGCGACCCTCGCCGAGCCGTTTCCGCACACCGGCCCGTTCAACCCGGCGGCCGAGCTGCCGGAGCCGCCGGACGAGGAGGACTTCGGCACGGTCGAGGAGTTCAACGCGGCCGAGGACGCCTACTGGGAGCTGCACGACCGGGTGGCGTACGACCCGTCGCACACGGTCGGCACCGTCTACCTGTGCCACCTCGGCTGCGCGTACCGGCACCTGCTGGTGGTCAGCGGCCCGGAACGGGGCGCGATGTGGGCCGACGACAGCGCCGACGACGGCGGCTTCACTCCGCTGGCCGGCCCGCACGGCGAGCGGGTCGGCTTCGCCCGGTGGTATCTCGACTGGCTCGACGAGGCGACCGCCAAGGCCGCCGAGCCGCTGCATTAGCCCGATCCACCGGACCGGGGCCGTCGGGCAGCCTGCTGGTTACCGCCCGACGGCCCCGGCGGGGACCGGCCAAGGGACGGATCAGCCGGTCGCGCAGGCCGCGCCGTTGAGCGTGAACGACGTCGGCCGGGGGTTGCTGCCGGTGGAGGTGCCGTTGAATCCGAAGCTGGTCGAGGCGCCCGGGGCGAGCGTGCCGTTGTAGCCGAGGTTGGTGGCGGTGACCGCCGTACCGGACTGGGTCACGGTCGCCGACCACGCCTGGGTGATCCGCTGTCCGGCGGTGAGGGCGAACTCCAGCGTCCAGCCCTGCACCGTGCTCGTCCCGGTGTTGGTGATCGTGATCGTGCCGCTGAACCCGGTGCTCCACTCGTTGCCGGTCCAGCCGATCCGGCAGCCGCCGGCCGGGCCGCTCGGGGTGGTCACCGAGACCGGCGCCGACGCCGTCGAGCGGTTGCCGGCGGCGTCCCTGGCCACCACGTAGAACTGGTACGCCGTCCCGGCCGCCAGCCCGGTCACCGCGAACGTCGGCGTGGCCGCCGAGCCGAGCAGGACGTCGCTGGCGCCGTTCTCCCGGTACACGTCGTAGCCGGTGACCCCGACGTCGTCGGTGGCGGCGGTCCAGCTCAGGGTGGCTCCGCCAGCGGTCACGGCGGCGGCGGTGGGGGTACCCGGCGTGCTCGGCGCGGTGTTGTCCGGAGCCGACGGTGCCGGTTCGGCGCCCCAGATCAGCGCGCCGCCCTCATAGAGCGCCAGCTTCGGGTTCGGCCCGGCGGCGGCCTGGTACGACGGGTCGTTGCTCGGATCCCAGGTGCCCCCCTCGGGCACCCCGATCTTGAACTGCACCTCCATCCGGTGCGCCGACTGGCCGGCCGGGGCGATGGTGTAGCCGGAGCAGTCGACCTCGACGTACCAGATGTCGCCGGAGAGTTGCCGGGCGCTGGTCGGTGCCGGGCAGCCCTGGGTGTAGCCGCTGGTCACCTGGATCGCGCTGCTCCCCTCGGGCCGGAAGTAGTACCGGAACGAGGAGTCGGTCAGCGCCCGGGCCGGGTAGGCAGACTTGTTGTAGACGATCGCCTTGATCCCGGTCGCCCTCGGCTCGGCCTGCATCACCGTGGTCTCCACGGTGATCTCGTCGATGTCCGGCGTCTCGGCCGGCGGGAAGTTCGCCAGCGGCGTGCCGCCGTACTCGGAGATCAGCCGGGCCAGCGCGGAGGTGAGCCCGGCGTTGTAGTCGGTGGCGACCTCGTTCATCACGTAGTCCGACCGGCTGTCGGTGTACGCGTCGTTCGGCGAGGACGGCCCGCCGACCAGCGCGCCGTACAGGGTGTGCCGGGTCGCCTCCGGCACCTGCATGCTGTCCCACCAGGAGCCGTGCGCGGTGCGGTGGTGCGGGTTGCGCGGCGGGTTGGCACCGAATCCGATCATGTAACTGGAGTTGCGCGGGTTGTCGCCGAGGGCGTAGTTGATCTGCCGGACCGCGAAGTCGTGGTAGCGGATCTTCCGGGTCGCGTCGGTGGTCTTGTCGCTGTACACCAGGGCCGCGAACGCGGTGTTGGCGGCGTACCGCAGCGCGCCCCAGGTGTCCAGCACCGCCATCCCGCCCGGGGAGGTGCGCACCTTCTCCCCGTTCACCCCGACGGTCCAGTAGTCGAGCCAGCGGTTCGCGTCGTCGACGTACTTCTGCTTCCCGGTCAGGTTGGCCAGCAGCACGTACGCGCCGAACTGCTTGTTGTCCCAGGCCACCGTCCACTTGTAGAGCCGGGTGCTCTGCTGCGGCTCGGTGCCGAGCCGGTCGTACTCGGTCTCCGCCTTGGTCAGGTAGCTGGCGTCCCCGGTGGCCCGGTAGAGCCAGATCGCGCCCCAGACCAGTTCGTCCTGATAGCCGCTCCAGGACCGGTAGAAGTTCGTCACGTCGGTGATGCACTCGTGGTAGGCCCGGCGCACGCTGTCGGCGAAGCTGTAGAGCTGGCGGGCGTGCGTGACCAGCCGGTCCGCGTAGGCCGGGTCGGTGGGCCGGAACACCATCGAGGAGGCGGCCATCGCCGCCGCCGTCTCGCCGGCCAGGTCCGAGCCGCCGCAGCTCGCGTCGATCTTGTACGCCGGCCGCGCCATCGGCAGCACCTCGGCCGGCCCCCACCACTTGTGGTCGTCGTCGCCCTTGCCGACCTGTCCGTAGAGGACGTTGGCCTCCGGGTGCGCCCTGATGAAGTAGTCGTTGACGAAGCGCAGGTTGTTGAGCAGGTGCGGGAGCTGGCCGGAGGACTGGTACCCGCTGCGGTACTCGACGGCGCCCCAGGCCAGCATGGTGGCGCTGAACGCCATCGGGAAGCCGAACTTGACGTGGTCACCGGCGTCGTACCAGCCACCGGTGAGGTCCAGCCGGACGTCGGAGCCGTCGGTCAGCGCCGAGTCGCCGCGCCAGGAGACCCGGTTCCAGTCGGGCAGCGCGCCGGACTGCTGCGCCTCGTAGAAGTAGAGCGACTTCTGTAGCGCCTCGGCGTAGTTGAAGGCCGGCGCGGCGGCCAGGGCCGGCGCCGATCCGGTCGCGGCCGGCGCGCCGGCCGTCGTCGGCACGTCGGCGGCGGCCGGCGCGACCCCGGTCAGCACCGCCGCCGCGGCGGCGGCCAGTGCCGTGGCGCCGGCGGCCACCGCGCGGAGGTACCAGCGGCCCGGCCGCTGGCCGCGGTCGGGCCGCTGCCGGCCGTCCGGTCGCTGCCGACCGTCGAGGCGTTGCCGGGCGCCTGGCTTGGGCCGGGGACCGGGCCGGGGACGTTGCCCGTTCGGCCGGGCCGGGGCAATGCGGTCGCGCACTAGAATCGCTCCTGTCCGTGGAGCCGCGCGCGGCGACGCGTAGCGGAGGACACGAGGGGCGGATGTGGGCGCATCCGCCCCTCTCCCTGCGCGGTGCACGACGCGGGTGCTGGGGCCTGGGAAAACTGTGCTGCGGTGGTGCCGGGCGAGGGGTTTGGATCTCGGTCCACCGGAGCCCGGGAGCGCTCCCATGGATAGCAGACAATGTAACCGCGCCATTGCCGGTTTGTGAAGGACCCAAACCGGCGACACCTCCGGCCGCCGGGCAGCGGAGGACCACCGGGACGTCCAGAGGAAAGCCCTTTCCTCTTCGTTGACGATCCTCACAGCATCCAACATCCTCGATGACGAGACATCGTTTCCCCAGCTCAGTGGGCTGATCGGCGACTCAGCTAGCCGGATGCCCGGGCCAACCGGCGGGACTCCCGTCCTGGGATACGGGCGTACGGTTGCCGCCGCCGCACGCCCCGGGAGACAGTACGCCCAGATCAGGGAGACAAAACCCCAGATCAGCGGTGCCATCGACGCCGCCGCACGCTGATCGTTCCGGCCCCGGCGAGCCCTGCACACCGACGGCTCAGCCGGCCGACGACCCTGAGGAGACAGCGATGGCACTGCGCCTTGCCGACGGCACCGCCTGGCCGGAGACCCTGGCCCGGGCGGTGCGGACGACCCCCGAAGCGTTCGACCTCGACGCCGGCCGACCCGACGGCACCGTCACGCTGCGCAACCTGATCGAGGGCAGCTGGCAGTCGGTCGGTACGCCCAGCCCGGTGCGTACCCCGGTGGACAGCACCGTACTGGCCAACCTGTCCCGGCTGGACGCGGAGTCGGCCCGGGCCGCCGTCGCGTTCGCCTCGGCCGAGCACCGCGACTGGGCCGAGACTCCGCTGGCCGACCGCAAGGCCCGGGTGGTCGAGGCGCTCGACGAGCTGACCGTGCACCGGGATCTGCTGGCTCTGCTGCTGGTCTGGGAGATCGGCAAGCCGTGGCGGCTGGCCTGCGCGGACGTGGGCCGGGCGCTGGACGGCGTGCGGTGGTACGTCGAGGAGATCGACCGGATGCTGGCCGACGGCCGGGAACCGCTGGCCGGGCCGGTCAGCAACATCGCGAGCTGGAACTACCCGATGAGCGTTCTGGTGCACGCCGAGCTGGTGCAGTTGCTCGCCGGCAACGCGGTCATCGCCAAGACGCCGTCCCAGGGCGGGGCGGTCTGCCTCACCGTGGCGCACGCGCTGATGCGCCGGGCCGGACTGCCCGCCACCCTGCTCAGCGGCGGTGGCGAGGAACTCTCCGAGGTGCTGGTCCGGGCCCCCGAGATCGGCGCGGTGGCCTTCGTCGGCGGCCGGTCCAACGGCGGCAAGGTCGCCGCCGCGCTGCTCGACACCGACAAGCGGCACATGATCGAGCAGGAGGGGCTGAACGCCTGGGGCATCTGGGAGTTCTCGCAGTGGGACAGCCTCGCCAAGCACCTGAAGAAGGGTTTCGAGTACGGCAAGCAGCGCTGCACGGCGTACCCGCGCTTCGTGGTGCAGCGGGAGCTGGTCGACCAGTTCCTCGACATGTACCTGCCGGTGGTCCGCTCGGTCCGGTTCGGCCACCCGCTGGCCGTGGAGGAGAGCTGGGCCGAGGGCGACCCGCTGCCGGAGCTCGACTTCGGCCCGTTGATCAGCGCCGCCAAGGCGGACGAGCTGCGCCGCAGGGTGGACGAGGCGGTCCGGGGCGGCGCGGTGCCGCTCTACCGGGGACGGCTGGACGGGGCCCCGTTCCTGGCCGGCCAGGACACCTCGGCGTACGTGGCCCCGTCGGTGCTGCTGGCCCCGCCCGGCCGGTCCCGGCTGATGCACGCGGAGCCGTTCGGCCCGGTCGACACCATCGTGGTGGTGGACACCCCGGACGAGCTGCTGGCCGCGATGAACGCCAGCAACGGCGCCCTGGTGGCCAGCCTCGCCTGCGACGACGAGGAGAAGGCGGCGAAGCTCGCGGTCGACCTCCAGGCGTTCAAGGTGGGTATCAACAAGCCCCGGTCCCGGGGCGACCGGGACGAGCCGTTCGGCGGCCGGGGCGCCTCCTGGAAGGGCGCCTTCGTCGGCGGCGACCTGCTGGTGCAGGCCGTCACCGTCAGCTCCTCGGCCCAGCGGCTGTACGGCAACTTCCCGGACTACAGCAGCTACCCGGCCACCTGACAGCCCGGCCACCCGACAGCTCGGCCACCTGAGAGCCCGGCCACCTGAGAGCCCGGACGCCCGGCCACCGGCCGGGCACCCGGGAAGGGGCCCCTCCGGCCGTCCTACCGGAGGGGCCCCTTCCGTCTCGCCCCAGTCAGGCGGTTCCGCCGGTCCGGTCCCGAACCAGGACCGGACCGCCGGGTCTGTGCCGCGCCGCTACGCCTCGGCGGCGGCGGGAGTCTCGGCAGCGGCGGGAGTCTCGGCAGCGGCGGGAGTCTCGGCAGCGGAGACCGGCACGGCCCGCGGGTCGTGCAGCGGGACCGTGACGGTCAGCAGCTCGCCGTCCCGGTCGACCGCGCCCGGCCGGCAGAGCCGGTCCAGGAGGCGCAGCATCCCCACGTTGTCGGCCGGGGTGTGCGCGAGCAGCGCGGCGTAGCCGGCCCGGGTGCCGTACCCGACCAGGCGGCGCAGCAGCGCGGCACCGAGGCCGCGGCGCTGCCAGCCCTCCTCGACCAGCAGGGCGAGTTCGGCGAGCACCCCCTCGGGCGCCAGGTTCGCCATCGCCACCACCCGCTCGGGCTGACCGTCCGCGCCACCGGCCAGCGCCAGCAGCGTTACCCCGTGCGCCGGGGAGAGCAGCCGGCGCAGCCGCTCCGGCGGCGCCGCACCCCGCCCCGGATAGCGCCGGAGCAGGCTCCGCGCCGCGCAGCGGTGGTGCATCGCCAGCACCGCCGGCAGGTCGTCGGGGACGGCGGGACGTACGGTCAGCTCGGCGCCGTCCGGCAGCACCAGGGTCACCCGGTCGGCGGCCTGCCGCGCCACCGCACCGGCCAGGTCCACCAGCGCCTGGGCGCGGGCGTACTCGGCCGGGGTGAAGCTCGGGGCTGTCCGGAGCACCTCGAAGGAGCCGCCGCACGGGTCGGGCAGCCGCATCGTCCCGGCGCCGTGTCCCGGACCCGCCGGGCCGGAGGCCACCGGCCGCCAGGTGACCGAGTCGGCGTTGAGCAGGCTGCGCAGCGACTCGCCGAGCCCGTCCGGATCGCGTACCAGCCGGCTGGCCAGGCCGAGTGCCCGGGTCGGCTGGTCGGCCAGGCCCTGCGCCTCGCTGCGGGCCACCCAGCAGTTCCGCCCGCGGCCGCGCTCCACCGCCGCCACCAGGTCGTCCGCGGTCAACTCGGCCGGCGCGTCCACCAGGAAGTCGTCGACCGCCCCCGCCTCGGTGGTGTGCACCTGAACGGTGAGGATGTTCACCCCGCGCAACGCCAGGCTGGCGGTGAGTACGGAGAGGAATCCCGGCCGGTCGGCCACCGTCGCCCTGATCCGCCACAGTGTCATCGCAACTCCTTTCCGGTGCCAGCCTGCCCGCCTGCTGTTACCCGTCGATTGCCCAGCCGTGACGGGTCATGATCGCCGGCAGTCGCCCGCTCGCCGGGGCGAAGGCGGCCGGACCTACCGGCGCCACGGCGGAGCCGGAGGCCAGCGCCGCGGTCATCTCCGGTCCACCGGCCGGACCGGGCTTCGCCGGTGCCGCCGGCCCGGCCAGCGTCTGCGGCCCGGGGAAGGCGCGCTGCGCCGCTGCCGCAGCCGTCGCCGGTACCGCCACCGGCGGCATCGCCAGCGCCGGAGCCGACCCGTCCACCTCCGATGGCGGGGCCGGCTCGGTCGCCGCCGGTGGCGCGCTGACCAGGTCGAGCCGGTCGCCGAGGATCGTCGCGGCGGCCCGCACCAGTTGGGCGATCCGGTCGACCTCGGTGACGTGGAAACCGGCCGCCGCCAGCCCGTCGCCGTCCACCCGGGCCAGCATCAGCACCAGCCCCGCCCGGCCGAACGGGGCGACCGCGTAGTGGGTGCCGGCCGGTCCGTTCACCGAGCGGGCCCGCAACGGGGTCACCTCGGGCAACTGGAGCGGGCTCGGCGCCCGCCAGCTCGCGTACGCCACCGCGGGCGCGCCGCTGCCCCGGACCGTCCCCGCGCCCATCCCGGTCCGCGCCGCCCAGTCCGCGGGCACCACCGCCGCGGCGGCCCAGTCGGCGGCCAGCAGGCCGGGTACCGCGTCGACCAGCGTGGCCAGCCCGTCGGCCGGGTTCGCAGCGATCTGGGCGAGCAGCTCGGCGTCCTGTCCCCCGCCGGTCGGCGCGCCGATCGCCCGCCACATGCCGTTGACCCGTACCCCCGGAATCGCGCCGAGCCCGGCACAGAGCCGGTCGACCCGGGAGGCACCGGGCCAGACCACCGTGAAGTCGTCGACGGCTCGACCGCCCAGCCGCTCCAACACCACCACCGCAACGATGTCGGCACCCGCGACGCCCAGCGTGCGAGCGACCTGACCGAGCGTTCCGGGTCGATCCGGCAGGGTCACCCGAACCCTCAGCAACATGTCCGTCCCCTCCGTCGGCGGACCGGCGCGCGTTCCGCCGGCGAGCTGTCAACCAGGCTGCCCGATGACCATTTCGCCCCTGTTGCAGCGGCATGTCCCGGCAGCAACAACCCGTGTTCGCCCCGAAGACGTACGGTGCCGCCCCGGGCGGGCCAGCTCGGCGAGGCCCCGGTCCCATCCCCGCAGCGGAGCGGATGCTGCGCCCGGCGGCCCGGGCTTGACTCCGACCGCCAGATGCCATCAACTGTCGGGATGACCGATCCGCCGGCCACCGCCGTCCGGCCGGAGCCACCCGCCGGGTCGCCGTCCGGGCTCGACCTCGACCGGCTGGCCGGGCATCTCGCGGCGCACCGCCCCGACCTGCTGACCGGCCCGCTCCGGGCGGAACTCATTGCCGGCGGCCGGTCCAACCTCACCTACCTGGTCCGGGCCGGCGACCAGGAGTTCGTGCTCCGCCGGCCCCCGCTCGGGCACGTGCTGGCCACCGCGCACGACATGGCCCGGGAGTTCCGGGTGATCTCGGCACTCGCCCCGACGGGGGTACCGGTGCCGGCCGCCCTGCTGCACTGCGCCGACGAGGCGGTGCTCGGTGCGCCGTTCTACCTGATGGCCCGGGTCCCCGGGGTGGTCTACCGGAGCCGGAGCCAGACCGACCCGCTGACCCCGGCCCAGCGCCGGGCGCTCGCACTGGTCATGATGGACGTGCTGGCGACGCTGCACACCGTCGACCCGGCCGCCGTCGGACTGGCCGACTTCGGCCGGCCGGAGGGCTTCCTGGCCCGGCAGGTACGCCGCTGGGGCGGGCAGCTCGACCGGTCCCGCAGCCGGCCGCTGCCCGGCATCGACGAGCTGCGCCGACGGCTGGCCGCGACCGCGCCGGACGGCTGCAACGCCGGGCGGATCGTGCACGGCGACTACCGCCTGGACAACCTGATCGCCGAATGCGGGCCCGCCCCGGGCGCCACGTCGGAGAGCCCGGCGGTGACGATCCGGGCGGTACTCGACTGGGAGATGGCCACCCTCGGCGACCCGCTCGCCGACCTCGGCCTGCTGCTGACCTACTGGGAGGTGCTCGGCGACTCCGACGCGGCCGACGGCAACCCGGTCGCCGACGGGCTCGGTCCGCGCGCCGGCTTCCCCTCCGGCGCCGAGCTGATCGACCGGTACGCGGCCCGCAGCGACGTCGACGTCGGCCCGCTGGACTGGCACGTCGCGCTGGGCTGCTTCAAGCTCGCCGTGATCTGCGAGGGCATCCACTACCGGCACACCCTGGGGCAGACCGTCGGCGAGGGGTTCGACCGGATCGGCGCCCTCGTCGCCCCGCTGGTCGCGTACGGCCTGACCGCGTTTCACCGAAACTGACCAGCCTGCTGCCGGAAGTCGCGGCCGAGCCGGGCAACCGCCGGACCCACCCGGGACCGCCGCACCGGCGCCCGCACCGGCCCGAGAGGCACACACCGGAAAACCCGCCGAGCTGAACTGCCGAGGAGCACCGATGGACTTCGGGTTCGACGCGCGCACCGCCGAGCTGCACGAGGCGCTGCACGACTTCCTGACCGACCGGATCCTGCCGGCCGAGCCGGTCCACGCCGAGCAGGTCGCCGCCGCGACCGACCCGACGACCGGGGCCGGACAGTGGAGCCGGCCACCGATCATGGCCGAACTCAAGGCCGAGGCCCGGCGCCGGGGACTGTGGAACCTCTTCCTGCCGCATCCCGAGTACGGCGCCGGGCTCAGCAACCTCCAGTACGCCCCGCTCGCCGAACTGACCGGCCGCAGCCCGCACCTGGCCCCGGAGGCGCTCAACTGCGCCGCCCCGGACACCGGCAACATGGAGCTGCTGGCCGACTTCGGCAGCCCGGCGCAGCGGGAGCGCTGGCTGCGCCCGCTGCTCGACGGCGAGCTGCGCTCGGCGTTCTGCATGACCGAGCCGGAGGTGGCCTCCTCGGACGCCACCAACATCGCCACCCGGATCGAGCGGGACGGCGACGAATACGTCGTCACCGGGCGGAAGTGGTGGTCGACCGGGGCGATGGACCCGCGTTGCGGGATCTTCATCGTGATGGGCAAGACCGATCCGGAGGCGCCCCGGCACCGGCAGCAGAGCATGGTGCTGGTGCCGCGGGACGCCCCGGGCGTGACGGTGCGGCGTGGCCTGACCGTCTTCGGCTACTCCGACGGCGCGCACGGCGGGCACGCCGAGGTGAGCTTCGACGGCGTACGCGTGCCGGTGGACCATCTGATCGGCGGGCCCGGTGACGGCTTCGCGATCGCCCAGGCGCGGCTCGGTCCGGGCCGGATCCACCACTGCATGCGCCTGGTCGGGATGGCCGAACGCGCCCTGGAACTGCTCTGCCGGCGGGCCGCCGCGCGGGTGGCGTTCGGCCGGCCCCTGGCCGAGCAGGGCGTGGTGCAGGAGTGGATCGCCGAGTCGCGGGTGCGGATCGAGCAGGCCCGGCTGCTGGTGCTGAAGACCGCCTGGCTGATGGACACGGTCGGCAACAAGGGCGCGCACACCGAGATCCAGGCGATCAAGATCGTGACTCCGGCGATGGCGGAGTGGGTGATCGACAAGGCGATCCAGGCGCACGGCGGGGCCGGGGTCAGCCAGGACACCCCGCTGGCCGCACTCTGGGCCGGTGCCCGTACCCTCCGGCTCGCCGACGGCCCGGACGAGGTGCACCGGGCCGCGCTGGCCCGCCGCGAACTGCGGCGCTGGACGGGCGACTGAGACATCCGCCTGCGGCGCGCGCCGCCGGGCCGGCAGCCCGGCCGCCCGGCCGGTCAGGCAGACAGCCCGGCCCCCGGCCGGTCAGGCAGACAGGCCGGCCCCCGGCCGGTCAGGCAGACAGCCCGGCCCCCGGCCGGTCAGGCAGACAGGCCGGCCCCCGGCCGGTCAGGCAGACAGCCCGGCCCCCGGCCGGTCAGGCGGAGGTGCGGTGCACCAGGTGGGTGTCGAGCAGCACGTACGGCACCTCGCGCTCCTCCCGCCGGATCCGCGAGACGAGCAGCCTGGCCATCTGTCGCCCCATCTCCTCCATCGGCTGGAAGACGGTGGTCAGCGGCGGCTCGGTCTGCCGGGCGATCGGGGCGTCCTCGAAGCCCACCACCGCCACGTCCTCGGGGACCCGCCGGCCGGACTCGCGTAGCGCCCGCAGTGCACCGCAGGCCATCAGGTCGGAGGCGACGAAGACCGCGTCGAGGTCGGGGCAACTGTCCAGCAGCCGGCGCATCGCCGCCGCGCCGCTGGTCTCGCTGAAGTCGCCGTACGCGATCATGGCCTCGCTGACCAGCCCGCCGCTTTCCCGTACCGCCTCCTGGTAGCCGGCCAGCCGGGCCACGCCGACCCCCATGTCCTGCGGGCCGGCGATGGTCGCGACCCGCTTGCGGCCCTGCCCGACCAGGTGCTCGACCGCCTGCCGGGCGCCACCGGCGTTGTCCACGTCGACGAAGTACGCCCCGGACGGGTCGCCGAGCATCCTGGCCGGCCGGCCGCCGAGCACGGTCGGCAGCCCGCGCTGCTCCAGCAGGGTGGGCAGCGGGTCGGCATCGTGCAGCGAGAGCAGGAGTACGCCATCCACATGCTGGTTGGTCAGGTGGTGCTCGACCCGCTCCCGCTCGGCCGGTGACTGTGCCATCGCCAGCCAGAGCTGCATCGGGGTCTCCAGCAGTGCGGAGCTGATCCCGCGCACGATACCGGCGAAGAACGGCTCGCCGAAGACCCGCTCCTCCGACTCGGAGACCACCAGGGCCACCGAGTCGGTCCGCTGGGTGACGAGGGCCCGGGCCGCCCGGTTGGGCACATAGCCCAACTCGGCGATGGCCCGCTGCACCGCCGCCCGGGCCTCCGGGCTCACCTGGGGTGAACCGTTGACGACGCGGGACACGGTGCCCCGCCCCACTCCGGCGCGGGCGGCGACCGCATCCAGGGTGGGCCGCCCGAGCGAGCGGGTGCGCTGGGTTGTCATCGTCTGTCCCTCCGACGTCGGATGTCCGGCACCGAACCCGTGCGGGCCGGTGCCGGGCACCCCCAATACTGGCTGACCACGCCTATTGAACCTTCCTCGACCTGGGCAGCGCCTCGCCTGCGTCCCGATGTTCAGTCGGGGGCACGACGAACCGCGAACAGAGGTCGAAGGTTCATTGTGCGGCCAAACCGTTACGTCGGATGACGTCGGCGTACCACCTGGCGCTCGACTTGGGAATCCGGCGCTGGCTGTCGTAGTCGACGTAGACCATGCCGAATCGCTTGGTGTAGCCCCACGCCCACTCGTAGTTGTCAAGCAGTGACCAGGCGAAGTAGCCCCGCAGCGGCACTCCGGCGGCGATCGCCGCGTGGCAGGCCCGCAGGTGCGTGTCGAAGTAGCCGAGCCGGTCGGCGTCGTCGATCCGGCCGTCCACCACCTCGTCGACGAAGGCGGAGCCGTTCTCGGTGATGTAGACCGGCAGTTCCGGGTATTCCCGGTGCACCCGCTCCAGGGTCTCGACCAGCCCCGGGGCGTCGATCTCCCAGTTCATGTCGGTCACCGGCATGCCCCGGGTGACGAACCGGACCTGCTCGCTGCCGGGCCAACTCGACTGGGCCCGCCAGTACGGCTCCGGCTCGACTCCCTCGACCGGGGCCGCGACCACGTGCCGGCTGTAGTAGTTGATGCCGAGGAACGACATCGGGGTGGAGATGGTCTCCAGGTCACCGTCCTGGACGTGGCCGAAGTCGGTCACCGGGGTCAGGTCGGCGACGACGTCCGCCGGGTAGCTGCCGCGCAGCACCGGGTCCAGGAAGATCCGGTTGGCCAGCCCGTCGATCCGGCGGGCCGCGTCGGCGTCGGCGTCCGAGGAGGTCTGCGGGGAGACCGCGTACAGGTTGAGGGTCACCCCGACCTCGGCGTCCGGCCGGGCCGCCCGGATCGCCCGGGTGGCCAGGCCGTGCCCGAGCATCAGGTGGTGCGCCGCCCGGACCGCCTCGCCCGGATTGGTACGCCCGGGCGCGTGCGCCCCGGAGCCGTAGCCGAGGAAGGCCGAGCACCACGGCTCGTTGAGGGTGATCCAGTGCCGGACCCGGTCACCGAGGGCCGCGACGGTCAGCTCGGCGTACTCGGCGAACCGGGCGGCGGTGTCCCGGTTCGGCCAGCCCCCGGCGTCCTCGATCGCCTGCGGCAGGTCCCAGTGGTAGAGCGTGATCCACGGCTCGATGCCGTGCTCCAGCAACTCGTCGGTCAGGCGCCGGTAGAAGTCCAACCCGGCCTGGTTGCCCGGGCCGTGCCCGTCCGGCTGGATCCGGGGCCAGGCCACCGAGAGCCGGTACGCCTTCAGCCCCAGCTCGGCCATCAACTTCACGTCGTCGCGGTACCGGTGGTAGTGGTCGCAGGCGACGTCACCGGTGTGCCCCTGCACCACCCGCCCCGGGGTGTGGCTGAACGTGTCCCAGATCGATGCGCTTCGACCGCCCTCATGCACCGCACCCTCGATCTGGTACGCCGCGGTGGCCGCGCCCCAGACGAAGTCGGGGGGAAAGGTGGCGCCCTCACCCTCCTCGAGCAGTTGCGTGGACAGTGGGCTCGCGGAGTTGCTCACGACTTGACGGCGCCTTCCATGATGCCGCCGATGATCTGGCGGCCGAAGATGATGAACACGATCAGCAGCGGCAGGGTCGCCAGCGCGGTACCGGCGAACAGAGCTACATAATCCGTCTGGTACAGGCCGGACGAAAGGATCTTCAACGAGTACTGCACCGTCGGCGTGTCGGGGGTGAGCACGACGAACGGCCAGAGGAACTCGTTCCAGGTCTGCATGAAGGTCAGCAGGCCGAGTACGGCCGCCGCCGGACGCAGCGCCGGCAGTACGACGTTCCAGTAGACCCGCCAGGTGGAGCAGCCGTCGAGCCGGGCGGCCTCGATCAGCTCGTCGCTGATCGCCGACATCGCGTACTGGCGCATCATGAAGACTCCGAAGCCCTGGACCAGGAACGGCACGATCACCGCCTGGAGGGTGCCGGTCCAGCCCAGCTCCACCATCATCAGGTAGAGCGGGATGATGCCGAGCTGGGTCGGGACCATCATGGTCAGGATGATCACCAGCAGCAGCGCGTTGCTGCCCCGGAACTTGAGCTTGGCGAAGGCGAAACCGGCCAGGGTGGAGAAGAAGATCACCGAGATGGTCACCACGGAGGAGACCACGGCCGAGTTGACCAGGCCGTAGAGGAACGCGGCGTCCTCGTTGGCCAGCATCCGGTCGATGTTGCTGAACAGCTTGCCGCCCGGGGTCGGCGGCATCTCGTAGACCGCGCTGTTGTCCCGGGAGGCGATGATGAACGACCAGACGATCGGGAAGACCGAGAGCACCGAGCCGATCACCAGCGCGAGGTAGGTCAGCGGGCTGGCCTGCCAGAGCCGGGCTCCGGGCGCGCCCCGGCCGCGGCGTCGGCGGGACGGCTGCGGCGTCGGGCTCACCGTGCGGGGCAGGGTCTGGATGGTGGTCACTTCTGCTCCCCCTTGACCGAGCGGCGGACCATCGCAAAGTTGATCAACGCGAAGATGACGATCATCAGGAAGAGCAGCCAGGACATCGCGGCGCCGGACCCGTACTCGAAGTTGCCGGTGAAGGTCCGCTCGTAGATGTACATCGCCAGGGTCTGGAACTCGTTCGAGGCGCCGCCGCGGATCAGCCCGAAGCCGTACATCAGGGGCTCGGTGAAGATCTGCAGCCCGCCGATGGTGGAGATGATGATCGTGAAGAGGATGGTCGGCCGGATCAGCGGCACTGTGATCTTCCAGAACTGCCGCCAGGTGGAGGCGCCGTCCAGGGACGCCGACTCGTAGAGGTCCTTGGGGATGGCCTGCATCGCACCCAGGTAGATCAGCGCGTTGTAGCCGGTCCACCGCCAGTCGACCATGAAGGCGATCGCGAACCAGGAGGCGTAGCGGTTGTCCCGCCAGGCGACCGGGTCGATGCCGACGGTGCCGAGCAGCCAGTTCACCAGGCCGTACCGGTCGGCGAAGATCAGCGCGAAGATGATGCCGACCGCGGCCACCGAGGTGATGTTGGGGATCAGGATCCCCATCCGGAACAGGGTGCGGCCCCGCATCTGCCGGTTCAGCAGGTTGGCGATCATCAGCGCCACCACGAGCTGCGGCACGGTGCTGAGCACGAACATGCCGAACGTGTTGTAGGCGGCGTTCCAGAACTGCGCGTCGTCCAGCAGGACCCGGTAGTTCTCCAGCCCGACGAACTCCTTGGTGCCGCTGAGCAGGTCGTACTCGAAGAGCGAGACGTAGACCGTGTAGAGGACCGGGAAGAGGCCGAAGACCCCGAAGAGGATGAAGAACGGGGCGACGTAGAGGTACGGCGAGTACTTGATGTCCCAGCGCCCGAGGCGGTACGACCGCCGGCGGTGCGTCGGTTCCGGGGTGGGTGGCGTGGCAGCGTGCCGTGGTGGTGCCGCGCCGACGACAGAGCTCATTGCGGGGTCCTTCCGGGGAGGTGGACCGGCCGGTGACCTCGCGGCGGTGCCCACACCCTTCCCGGGTGTGGGCACCGCCGCCGGCCCACGGGCACTCCTCACCCGTGGGCGCGGCAGGTCACCGGTCGACCTAGCTGGTCAGCTTCTTGGCCTCGGCCATCGCCTTCTTCCAGGCGGCGTCCGAGCTGAGCTGGCCGCGCTCGGCCGCCTGCATCTGCGGCTCGACCACCGTCTCCCAGATCTGCTGGTGCTTGGCGCCGAGGAAGACCGGCTTCATGT
The DNA here is from genome assembly GCF_039649625.1 of Plantactinospora sp. ZYX-F-223. NCBI lineage: Bacteria > Bacillati > Actinomycetota > Actinomycetes > Micromonosporales > Micromonosporaceae > Plantactinospora > Plantactinospora sp. ZYX-F-223. The sequence continues at coordinate 72,918 of NZ_JBDJAV010000018.1, forward strand.
TCTTGACGCTCTCGCCGAAGATCTCGCCGGTCGGGGCGCCGCTGAAGTACTCGCTCTTCTTGTCCTTGAACGCCGGGTCCTCGATGCCGGCGATGTCGGACGGCATCGCACCGGCCTCCTTGAACGCCGCCAGGTGGCCTTCCTTGCTGGTCAGGTACTTGGCCAGCAGGTACGCCTCCTTCGGGTGCTTGGTCTGCGCCGGCACCGCGAGGTAGGAGCCACCCCAGTTGCCGCCACCGCCGGGGATCTTGGCGATGTCCCACTTGCCGGAGTTCGCCGGGCCGGACTTCGGGGCGATGACGCCCTCGGTCATCCACGCCGGGCACGGGATGGTGGCGAACGCCGAGTTCTTGAAGGCGGCGTCCCAGTCGGCGCTCCAGCGCTGTGCCTTGGCGGTCAGCCCGTCGGCGGCCATCTGCAGGCCCATGTCCCAGGTCTGCTTGACGACCGGGTTGGTGTCACCGATGAACTTGTTGTCCTTGTCGAAGAAGAACGTCTCGGAGTTCTGCATGACGTGCGGCTGCATCAGGCTGGTCGCGCTGTCCAGCCAGGCGGCCTTGGCCTTGCCGCTGGCCTTGAACTCCTTGCCCAGCGCGATGTAGTCCTGCCAGGTGCTGATCCGCTTGGACACCTCTTCGCGGTCGGTCGGCAGGCCGGCCTGCTGGAAGAGGTCCTTGCGGTAGCACATGGCCAGGCCACCCACGTCGGTGCCGAGCCCGATCAGCTTCTTGCCGTCCGGGGTCATGGCGTTGTTCCACTTCCACTCCGGGAAGTTGGCCTTCAGCTCGTCCGCCCCGAGTTCCAGCAGGTTGGCGAACTTGTCGTGGTTCTGCACGTACCCCAGCAGCACGCCCTCTTCGAGCCCGACCACGTCGCCGGCACCGCTGCCCGCGGCGAGCCACTGCACCAGCTTCGGCTGGAAGTCCCGCAGCTCGCCCATCTTCTGGTGCTCGACCTTGATGTTGGGGTTGGCGGCCTCGAAGTCCTTGATCGCCTGGTCGTAACCGAAGTTCTGGAAGGTCTGCAGGACCAGCTTGACCTGTCCCCCTTCGCCGGTGGACCCCTCGTTGTCGCTCTTGCTGCACGCCGTGCTGCCGAGAGCCACGCCCGCGGCGAGCGCGGCGACCGCGACGGTGCGGAGCCGGCGCCTGATGACGCTCATCCCTGACCCCTCTCAGGTGGGTAATTCGAGTTGTGGTGGTGGCGGAGATTCGTGTGTGTCCAGCGGTGCTGCTGGTGCTGGCTTGTTCCGGTGGCGCTCAGGTGCGTGTGTCCGCCCGCCGACGGCGCCGGGCGCAGGGCCCGGCGCCGTGCGATGGGGATTCGGTTTGACGCCGCGTCAGCGATCGTGTGGCCTCGGCCACAAACCGCCGGGAGCGCTCCCATGAGATTGCCGGGGCGTTTCGGGGGTGTCAATGGACATCTGGGAGCGTTCCCATTTCGTTACCGTCGGCGCTGGGTCACTCACCCGCAAAGCGGGGCGTTATCCCCGAGGTAACGGGCAGGCCGACGTCCGGGCCAACCGGCGGGTAGCCAGCTCCGTCCCGGCAAGCGATCTCGACACCTGAGGGGTCCGCACGGGGCGCGCGACAGCCGGCGGCACGCTGGCAGCGGAGGTGACGGCCCGACGCCACGCGGCCGGCGGCGGATCAAGCGGTACCGGGCCCACCCGGCAACGCTCCACAGTGGCCGGCGGCCGGCCGGCGGCCCGGTACGCCCCGGCGTTCCCGGCCACGGCCGGGCGTACCCGGGGTCAGCTGAGCCAGCGGGCCAGGGTGCTCGCCCGGGCCGGGTCGAAAGTCGACGGATCGAAGGGCCGGCCGAGCCAGGCGCGCAGCGAATCGTGCTCCGGATGAGCCGGGTCGGCCATCGCGGCGAGGAACTGCCGGTAGCCGTACGGGCCGCCGACATCCTCCGGCGGGCAGGCCCCCGCACCGGCGGAGCAGACCGGGTAGCGCTCGTCGGGATCGGCGCCGAAGACGTCCTCGACGATCACGTCGTGCTCCCACCAGTCGCCGAAGTCGTAGGTGTAGAGGAAGCGACCGCCCTTGGTCGCCACGGCGTCCAGCCGGGTATCCAGCTCGTCGCGGAGCGTCAACTCCCCCTCGGCGTCCGGCACCCCGTACTGCACACCGTCGATGTCGAACGAGTGCAGGTGACAGTTCTGCCAGCCCAGTACGGACTGGAACACCCGGTGCACCCGGTCCAGGGTGTAGCCGCCCGGCACCAGCACCCGCCGCCAGACCGGCGGTGTGACGTCGGCGAGCGACACCTTGAGCTGGAAGATCTGACGGCGCATCGTCTCCCACCCTCTCGGCATAGGCTACCGGCATGATCTGCCGAGCCTGCCGGGACAACAGGCACGACGACTGCCGGGGCCGCAACTGGTGCGACTGCCAGCACCGTACCCCCGCACCCGTCCCTCCGGTCACCGGTCCGGCCAGCGAATGACCGGGAATGTCGGAATAACCCGGCTGTGGCCTGCCCCGGCGGCGACGGCCCTGGACGACCCGGCGCTGATCGCACTCTATCCGCGCCTCGACCGCCCCCACCTGCGGATGAACTTCGTCGCCAGCATCGACGGGGCGGTGGAGTTGGACGGCCACTCCGCCGGGCTGTCCAGCGCACCGGACAAGCGGGTCTTCGGCCTGCTGCGGATGGTCTGCGACGCGCTGCTGGTCGGCGCCGGCACGCTGCGGCACGAGGCGTACCGGGCGCTCCGGCTGGACGAGCGGCGCCGGGCCTGGCGCCGGGAGCACGGGCTGGCCGAGTACCCGAGGATGGTCGTGGTCTCCCGGGCGCTGAACCTCGACCCGGAGTCGGCGGCCTTCGCGGACGCCCCGGTCCGGCCGGTGGTGCTCACCTCCGAGCGGGCCGAGGCGCCGGCCGGGCTCGCCGACGTCGCCGAGTTGCTGCGCCGCGGCGAGGAGCAGGTCGACCTCGCCGCCGGCCTGGCCGAGCTGCACCGCCGTGGGCTCGGCCAACTGCTCAGCGAGGGCGGGCCGCACCTGTTCGGCTCGCTGACCGCCGCCGCCCTGGTCGACGAGGTCTGCCTCACGGTGGCGCCGATGCTGACCGGCCCGGGCGCCGGGCGGATCACCGCCGGGCCGACCACCACCCCGCACGGGATGTCGCTGCGGCACGTCCTCGCCGCCGGGGACGAGCTGCTGCTCCGGTACGTCCGCGGCTGAGCCCGCCGGCGGCGCCCCGGCTCCCGGGGCACCGCCGCGCGGCCGCTACCCCTGGGCGGCGTTCCAGCCGACGAGTTCGGCCGGGCGGTTGGTGATGATCCCGTCCACGCCCAGGTCGTCGAGCTGCCGCCAGCCGGCCGGGGTGTCCACCGTCCAGACCATCAGCGCGATCCCGGCCCGGTGCAGGTCGCCGACGATCCCGGGGCGGGTGAGCAGCGCCGCCGAGGAGGGGTTGTAGGTGGCCAGGCCGAGCTCGGCGGAGATCGCCACCGGATCGGCGTCCAGGGTGCTGCGGAGCAGCCCGAGCGGCAACTCCGGAGCCAGCTCGCGGGTGTACCGCAGCACGTCGACCTCGAAGCTCTGCACGAGCACCCGGTCGGTCATCTGCTGCTCGCGGACCACCGCGACGATCCGGGCGACCTCGGTCCGGCTGTGCGCGCCCTTGATCTCCAGCACCAGCCGGCCGCCCCGGGTACGCAGGTCCGCCAACTGCTCGGCCAGGGTCGGCATCCGTACCCCGGCGTAGTGCGGGGCGAACCAGGAGCCGGCGTCCAGCGCCTTGAGCCGGGTACTGGTCAGCGAGCGGATCGCGCCGGTGCCGTCGGTGGTGCGGTCCACGGTCGCGTCGTGCAGCACGAACGGCACGCCGTCGCTGCTCGGCTGCACGTCGTTCTCGATCCAGTCCGCGCCGCCGCGCCGGGCGATCTCCTGGGCGACCAGGGTGTTCTCCGGAGCGGCCGCCGAGGCGCCCCGGTGGGCGATCACCGCGACCGGACTGCCCGGCGGCCGGAGCAGGGCACTCGGGGCCAGCTCGGTGATCCGGACGTCGTCGAAGGAGACGGTGGCGCCGTTGACGAAGAGCGCCTGGCCGGCCGTACCGGAGCGGCGCAGGCTGCCGGTGCGCAGCATCTCCCGGCCGTCGAAGGACCACCGGGCCTGGCTGCCGTGCACCTCGACGGCGACCCGGACGTCCCGGCCGGTGCCGGCGGCGGTCGGCGCGGCGGCGGTGTCGGTCACGTTCCAGGCGTTGCCGGTGGTGCGTTCGGCGAACTCCAGCCCGTTGGCCGCGGTGGTGCCGCTGCGCATGGTGGCGATCCACCACGGGGTCGCCCCGGTCGCCGGTACGTCCAGGCCGAGCGCGGCCCAGCGGGTGCTCGCGGTCACGGACTCGAAGCGTACGGTCGCCTCGAACCGGAAGTGCGTCAGGTACGCCCCAAAGGTGACCTTGTTGTTCTGGCTGGCGCTGGCCGAGGTGCCGTAGAGTCGGCCGTTCTGCACCCGCCAGGTGCCGTCGACCGCGCGCCAGCCGGCCGGCAGGGTGCCGCCGTCGAAGTTCTCCGACACGTGCACCCGGCCCGGCTCGGCGGCGGCCGGCGCGGGGTGGGCGGTGGCGGCGGCTCCGGCGCCAGCGGTGGCGGCCAGCAGCAGGGCGGCCACGAGCGCCGAAGTACGCCGGGGCCGGCGGCTGTCGTGTCCCGCCGGTGCCGGCGTGTTGCCCCGGTCCGGCGGCGGATTGAGGGTCATCATGGCGCAGAAGGCTAGTCGGGCACCGGGAGCGGACCGCCAAGATCTGGTTAATCTGCCGCAAAGCAGCCGTGTACGGCCGAGTGCGGGACGAACCCGGCGGCTGTCCGGGTTACCGCCGCGCCGCGTGGCACGGTGTCGTACTAGTGAGGCAGGATGCGACTCGTGTGTCTTGACCAGATTCTCACCTTGACCGGCGCGACACCGACCGGGGCGGCACCGACCGGAGTGGCGCGGTGACCGACAGCCCACCGGAGGATCCGGGCGCGGCCGTCGGCCGGGTGCTGGGCACCGCCGACGCCACCCCGTTGCAGTTCTGGACGGCGGTCACCCCGGGCAGCTACCTCCAGCTCGACGACGTGGTGGTGACCCGGCGCGAGCTGCCCGACCGGGAGCCGGTCACCATCGCCGGGGTGGTCACCCAGGTCCGGGCCCGGCACGAGGGGGCGCAGTTCGACTCCGACGTCTTCGCCATCGCCGACGGCACCCTGCCGGCGATGGTGCAGGAAGCGGCCGAGATCACCACCACCCGGGTGGACCCGGAGTTCTACGTGCCGCCCTCCCCCGGCGCGGTGGTCTACCGGGCCGAGGGCGAGGCCCGGTCGGCGGCGCTGCACTTCGACCGGATGGAGCGCCGGGTGCCGATGGGGATCGGCCGGGACGGCGTACCGGTCTTCCTCAACGCCGACTTCCTGGACGGCAGCCGGGGCGCGCACGTCTCGATCTCCGGTATCTCCGGGGTGGCCACCAAGACCAGCTTCGCCACCTTCCTGCTCTACTCGGTGTTCCGCTCCGGGGTGCTCGGCGGCGACGCGGTGAACGCGAAGGCACTGATCTTCAACGTCAAGGGCGAGGACCTGCTCTTCCTCGACCACCCGAACAGCCGGCTGGACGCGGCGACCACCGAGACGTACGCCAAGCTCGGGCTCTCCGCCGGGGCGTTCCCGGACGTCCGGGTCTACGCCCCGCCCCGGCCCGGCGACTCCTCCGGCACTCCGGACGTGAGCAGCCGGCTCGCCGGAGTCGACAGCTTCTACTGGACGCTGACCGAGTTCTGCGCCGACCGCCTGCTGCCGTACGTCTTCGCCGACGCCGACGACGAGCGCCAGCAATACACCATGGTGGTGCACTCGGTCGCCGCCCACCTGGCCCGGTACGCCCAGCCCGCCGACGGCGGGGTCAGCATCGACGGGGTACGGATCAACTCCTACCCCGACCTGGTCGACCACATCGTCGAGCAGCTCACCGACGACGAGACCCGCTCGGAGTGGGCTGGCAGCGCGGTCAACATGGGCACGGTCAACGCCTTCGCCCGGCGGCTGATCGGCAGCAAGAAGGACCTGGCGAGGTTGATCCGAGGTGATCTCGCCACCCGCCGGCCGCACAGCGTGAACACCGCCGAGAGCGCCCAGGTGACCGTGGTCGACCTGCACAACCTGCCGGACCGGGCGCAGCGGTTCGTGGTCGGGGTGACCCTGAAGACCGAGTTCGAGCGCAAGGAGAAGGCCGGCACCGCGAAGCCGCTGCTCTTCGTCGTCCTCGACGAACTGAACAAGTACGCCCCCCGGGAGGGCTCCTCGCCGATCAAGGAGGTGCTGCTGGACATCGCCGAGCGGGGCCGCTCGCTCGGGGTGATCCTGATCGGGGCGCAGCAGACCGCCAGCGAGGTGGAACGGCGGATCGTCACCAACTCGGCGATCCGGGTGGTCGGCCGGCTCGACCCGGCCGAGGCGTCCCGCCCGGAGTACGGCTTCCTCCCCGCCGCGCAGCGGCAGCGGGCGCTGCTGGCGAAGCCGGGGACGATGTTCGTCAACCAGCCGGACATCCCGGTACCGCTCTGCCTGGACTTCCCCTTCCCGGCCTGGGCGACCCGGGTCTCCGAGGCCGGCGCCGCGCCGACCGGGACGCTCCGCTCGATCACCCAGGCCGCCGACCCGTTCGCGGTGGTCGGCACCCGGTCGGGCGTGCTCTCCGACGACGACATCCCCTTCTAGTTACGGGCGGGCGAGCCGTGAAGATCCTGCACACCTCCGACTGGCACGTCGGCAAGGTCCTCAAGGGACAGTCCCGGATCGGCGAGCACCGGGACGCCCTCGCCCAGGTGGTCGAGGTCGCCCAGGCCGAGTCCCCCGATCTGGTGATCGTCGCCGGTGACCTCTACGACACCGCCGCGCCGACCCCGGAGGCGACCCGGCTGGTCACCCGGGCGCTCTCCGCGCTGCGCCGCACCGGCGCCCAGGTCGTGGCGATCGGCGGCAACCACGACAACGGGCCGGCCCTGGACGCGCTGCGCCCGTGGGCCGAGGCCGCCGGGGTGGCGCTGCGGGGCAGCGTCCGGGACAACCCGGCCGAGCACGTCATCGACGGCAGCACCGCCGACGGCGAGGCGTGGCGGCTGGTCGCGCTGCCGTTCCTCTCCCAGCGGTACGCGGTCCGGGCCGTCGAGATGTACGAGCTGACCGCCGCCGAGGCGGTGCAGACGTACGCGGACCACGTCGGGCGGGTGCTCGGGCGGCTGACCGAGAGCTTCGACTCCCCCGACCGGGTGCACCTGGTCACCGGGCACCTGACCGTGGTGGGCGCCCGGACCGGCGGCGGTGAGCGGGAGGCGCACACCGTGCTCAACTACGCCGTACCGGCCTCGGTCTTTCCGAGCGGGGCGCACTACGTGGCGCTGGGGCACCTGCACCGGGCGCAGCAGGTGCTCGGGCCGTGCCACATCCGCTACAGCGGCAGCCCGCTCGCGGTCGACTTCGGCGAGGAGGAGAACCGCCCCTCGGTCAGCATCGTCGAGGTGGGCACCCGGACGGCCGCCCGGGTCCGGGAGGTGCCCATCACGGCGGCGGCGCCGCTGCGCACCGTACGCGGCACCCTGGCCGAACTCGCGAAGGTCGACGACCGCACGGCCTGGCTGCGGGTCTACGTCCGGGAGGCGCCCCGGGCCGGGCTGCGCGAGGAGGTGCAGGAGCTGCTGCCCCGGGCCCTAGAGGTACGGATCGACCCGGAGATGTTGCCGGCCGCCGGTGCGGGCCGGGCCGCACAGCGGGCCGGGCGCTCCCCCCGGGAGCTGTTCGGCGACTACCTGACCAGCCGGGGCCAGGCCGACGACGGGGTACGCGAACTGTTCGACGAGCTCTACGAGGAGGCGACCAAATAGTGCGTCCGCTCCGGCTCGACCTGGCCGGCTTCACCGCCTTCCGGGACGCCACCACCGTCGACTTCACCGACGCGGACTTCTTCGCCCTGGTCGGGCCGACCGGTTCGGGCAAGTCCAGCGTGCTCGACGCGATCTGCTTCGCCCTCTACGGCACGGTGCCGCGCTGGGGCGGCGCCCGGGGCATCGCCAACGCGCTGGCACCGTCGGCCAACGAGGCCCGGGTCCGGCTGGTCTTCGAGTCGGCCGGCGCACGCTACGTGGCGACCCGGGTGGTCCGGCGGGACAGCCGGGGCAACGTGAAGACCGGCAACGCGGGGCTGCAACTGATGCCGCCCGGCTTCGACGTGACGAAGCTGGACACCGGGCTGAGCCCGGAAGACCTCGGCGAGGTGGTCGCCGGCACCCCGGCCGAGATGGACGAGGCGGTGCTGGAGGCGGTCGGGCTGCCGTACGAGCAGTTCACCAGTTGCGTGCTGCTGCCACAGGGACAGTTCGCCGACTTCCTGCACGCCAAGCCGGCGACCCGGCAGCAGATCCTGGTCAACCTGCTCGGCCTCGGCGTCTACGAGGAGGTGCAGAAGCGGGCGACCGCCCGGGCCGGCCGGGCCGACGCCGCACTGGAGGCCGTCGACCGGGTACTCGACGGGCTCACCGGGATCGACGACGAGGCGCTGGCGGCCGCCGCCACCCGGGTCGACGCGATGCGCGAGCTGGCCGACGGGGTCGACGCCGCCGTACCCGAGCTGCGGGCCGCCCGGACCGCCGCGACCGAGGCGGAACGCGCCCTGGCCGCGCTCGACGCCGAACTCGCCGAGCTGGCCCGGGTCCGGCCGCCCCGGGACCTGGCGGTGGTCGCCGACGCGGTCACGGCCGCCCGGGAGGCGGCGACCGAGGCGGCGACGGCGGTGACCGTGGCCGAGGAACGCGAGGAGAAGCTCCGGGGCGAGCTGGCCGGTGCCGGCGACCCGGCGGCGCTGCGGCTGCTGCAACAGGCGCACACCGAACGCCAGCAGGTGGCCGGCGAGGCGGCGACGCTGGCCGGCGCACTGGACTCGGCCGGTGCCGACCACGACGCGGCGGTGGCCGCGCTGGCGTCGGCCCGGGCCGACGCGGAGCGGGCCGGTGCGGAGCTGGACGCGGCCCGGGCCGCCTACCAGGAGGCGCAGACCGCCGACCGCGCGGCGGCACTCCGGGCCCACCTGCACGCCGGCGCGCCCTGCCCGGTCTGCACCCAGCCGGTGACCGAGGTGCCGCCGCTGCCGGCGGGCTCGGCGGTGGCCGCCGCGAAGCAGGCCGGCGAGGCCGCCCGGGCCGCCGCCGACGCCGCCAGCCGGCTGGTCGCCGAGCGGGACCGGGCCGCCCGGGACCTGGAACGCACCCTCGACCAGGCCCGGGCCCGGCACGAACAGCTCACCGCCCGGCTGGCCGACCTGGACGCCCGGCTGGCCGACTCCCCCGGCCCGGCCGCACTGCGCGAACAGCTCGAACTGCTCGCCGGGCTCCGGCGCGACCTGGAGGCGGCCGGCGGCGCGGTACGGGCGGCCCGGGAGGCCGCGCGGCGGGCCCGGGCCGGCGTGGAGGCGGCCGAGGAGCGGCTGCGCGGCGCCTGGCACGCCTTCGACACCGTCCGGGACGGGGTGGCCCGGCTCGGCCCGCCGGCCGCCGACCGGGCCGACGTGACCGCCGCCTGGGCCGGGCTCGCCGGCTGGGCGGCCCGGGCCACCGAGGAGCGGCGCGCGCGGCGGGCCGACGCCGCCTCGGCGGTGACCGAGGCGCACGGCGGCGTCGAGGCGGCGGCCGGACGGATCGCCGCGCTCTTCACCGCCGTCGGGCTGGACCGGCCGGCCGCCGACGCCGACCCGGTCCGGCTGGCGGTGGTCGCCGTCGAGCGGGCCGAGGCCGAGCAGCGCCGCCTGGTCGAGCGCCGGGAGCAGGCCCGGAAACTGACCGAACAGCGGGCCGGGCACGAGCGGGAGTCCCGGGTCGCCAAGGCGCTCGCCGGGCACCTGCGGGCCAACAACTTCGAGCGCTGGCTGCTGGCCGAGGCGCTGGACATGCTGGTCGACGGCGCCTCCCGGATCCTGCGCGAACTCACCGACGGGCAATACGATCTGGCGCACGACAAGGGCGAGTTCTTCGTGCTCGACCACCACGACGCCGGGCTGCGCCGGGCGGTCCGGACGCTGTCGGGCGGCGAGACCTTCCAGGCCTCCCTGGCGCTGGCGCTGGCGCTCTCCGAACAGCTCGCCGGGCTGTCGACCACCACCGCCAGCCTGGAGTCGATCGTGCTCGACGAGGGCTTCGGCACGCTGGACGCGGCCACCCTGGACACCGTCGCCGCGACTCTGGAAAACCTCGCCGCCCGGGGCGACCGGATGGTCGGGGTGGTCACCCACGTACCGGCGCTGGCCGAACGGATTCCGGTCCGCTTCGAGGTACGCAAGGACGCCCGCAGCTCCCGGGTGGAACGGACGGGCCGGTGAGCGCCCGGCTCTTCGTCGACGCCTGGGATCCGGCCTACGGTGCCTCGTTCGAGGCGGCCGGTGGTCCGGCGGCGCCGAGCAGCGCCCAGGTGCAGACCGACGTCGAGCTGCCGGCCGACGAGTGGCGCCCGCTCACCGCACCGGACTCGATCGAGCCGCCGGACGTGGTGCTGCTGGTCGACGGGGTGCGCCGGATCGACGCCAGCGTCTGGACCGAGGAGCCGGACGGCAGCTCGTTTCCCGGCCTGGCCGCCTCGTACGCCGCCGGGGTGGTCCGGTGCGACCTGCGCCGGGGCGCCGCCGAGCTGGCCGGTGCCGAGGTGGAGCGGGGACTCTTCACCGCCAGCCCGTCCGCGCAGGACGTGGTCGCCGGGCAGATCCGGTACGCCGTACACCGGCTCAGCGGGACCGGTGAGCTGAGCAAGCTGCCGGCGGCGGTCCAGGGGCCGCTGACCGCGCTGGAGGTGAAGGTCTCCGGCGCGGTCCGGGACGACGGCGACCTGCTGGTGGTGGATGGCCCGCTGCGCAGCCGGCGGCAACTGCCGCGCACCCTCGGCTACATCAAGACCCAGCACAGCCAATACCTGGACGCCCGGCACACCGCGCTGGTCACCGGGCTGGCCGCCCGGGAACGCTCCCCGGTCTTCCGGCTCGGTACGGCCTGGGGCGGCTACTCGTGGTATCTGCGGTTACCCGGCTCCGGGCGCGGCCCGTGGGCCGGGATCGTCCGGGTGGAGTGCTCGGCCGAACTGGCCGAGCAGCAGGCGATCGAGCTGGCGAACCTCTCCCTGGTCACGCTGCCGAGGTTCGCCTCCACGCCCTACAAGGACCCCCGGGCCCCGCAGAACCTGATCCCGATCGCCGGGCTGGAGCGCCGGCTGCGGGCCCGGCTCGGCGACGGCCGGCTGCTGCACCGCGCCCTGACCCTGGCCACCACCCGGGCCGCCCCGCCGGCCTACACCCGCTGACCGGGCGGTGTGTGGCAGGACCCCTTCCGCCGACCCCCGCCCGGACCGGCGGGCCCGGCGGCCATACTTCACCCGTGGGACGGAAACGGCGGGCCGACGCGTTCGCGGTGAAGGTGCCGAGCGGTCTGGCGGAGCTGCGCCCGGACCCGGACCGGCCGGGCTCGTACACCCTGCTGGTCGACGGGGCGCCGCAGTCGCACGTCGATCTCGCCGACCCGACCCACCTGGAATTCGAGTACGTCCGCCGGATCGCCATCGTGCTCGACCTCGTCGCGCCGGCCGGCGAGCCGCTCCGGGTACTGCACCTGGGCGGCGGGGCGATGACGCTGCCCCGCTATCTCTCGGCCACCCGGCCCGGCTCGACGCAGCGGGTCGTCGAGATCGACGCGGCCCTGGTCGACCTGGTCCGCGAGAAACTGCCCTGGCCGACCGACCCCCGGCTGCGGGTCCGGGTCGGCGACGCCCGCGAGGTGCTCGGCACGATCCGGGACGGCGACTACGACGTGGTGGTGGCCGACGTCTTCGCCGGTGCCCGCACCCCGGCACATCTCTCCTCAGTGGAGTTCGCGGCCGAGGCGGCCCGGGTGCTGCGCCCCGGCGGCGTGCACCTGGTCAACGTCGCGGACGGCCCGCCGCTGCGGTACGCCCGCGCCCAGGTCGCCACCGTCCGGGCCGTACTCCCCGAGGTCTGCCTGATCGCGGACTCGGCGGTGCTGCGCGGCCGCCGGTACGGCAACCTGGTGCTGGCCGGCAGCCGGGCCGAACTGCCGGTGCCGGAACTGGTCCGGCGCACCGCCGGAGACTGGTTTCCCGGCCGGGTGCTGGCCGGTGCCGACCTGGACCGCTTCGCCGACGGCGCCCGGGTGGTCACCGACGCCGCCGCGCGGCCCTCCGCGCCACCCCCGCCGGGCAGCTTCAACATCGCCATCTAGCCGGACACATCGGACGAACATCGCTGGGAGTGCACGCCCCGGCACAACTTCTCCGAGCTGCGTTGATCCGGCCCGGGCCGGAATCCGTACTTCTCGGCGGCGGGATGGACCGGGCCCCAGGCGGGGGGCCGGCTCGCGCGCCTTCGACGCGGAGGTATGGGTGGGATGCAGGCGGTAGCCGGCGGATGGTATGGCGACACGGTCATGCCGGGGCGAATGTGCGCCACCACGCAACGCCGGGCAATTCGGTACCGGAAAAGTCTCGACGCGCGGCCAAACGGACGGAATGATGGGCCGGTGACATCGCGACCGGCTGCCGGCCGCCACAATTCGACCCCCGCCGAGACGCGGCACTCCGACGAGCTCGTTCGCGTGCTCTACGAGGAACATGCCAAACCTCTGCTGATGTTCGTCCTGCGGCTGACCGGCGGCGACCGCCAGCGCGCCGAGGACGTCGTGCAGGAGACGCTGTTACGCGCCTGGCGCAACGCGCACCGGCTCGGCACCCACGGCCAGTCGTCGCTGCGCCCCTGGCTGGTCACCGTCGCCCGGCGGATCGTGATCGACGACCACCGCAGCGAGCAGGCCCGCCCCGCCGAGACGTACGACCGCGATCTCGAGGCGTTCTCCGAGTCGGACGACACGGACCGGGTGCTGCGGATGATGACCATCACGGACGCGCTGCGCACGCTGAGCCAGCCGCACCGGGAGGTGCTGGTGGCGACGTACTTCCGGGGGCGCACCGTGCCGGAGGCGGCCGAGGAGTTGGGGCTGCCGCTCGGCACCGCGAAGTCCCGGGTCTACTACGCGCTCCGGGCACTCCGCGCGGCCCTGGTGGAGCGGGGGGTGACCGAGTGAGCGCCGAGATCCACTGGGACGTCGCGTCGTACGCGCTCGGCGTCCTGGACGAGCGGGACACGCTGCGCTTCGAGGAGCACCTGGCGAGCTGCCCGCAGTGCGGGCTGGAGCTGGAGTCGCTGCTGCCGGTGGTGGACCTGCTGGGCGAGGTCGACGGCCACGACCTGATGGTGGCCGAGCGCGCCGAGGCCGACGGCCAGCTCTTCGAGCGGGTCGCGGCGGCGGTCGGCGCGGACCGGCGGCGGGCCCGCAGCCGCCGGCTCTACAGCCTCGCGGCCGGAGTGGTCCTGGTGGCGATGCTCAGCGGCCTGGCGCTGTTCACCGGGACCCGGATCGCCGATCCCGGTACGACCGCACAGCCGCCCGGTCCCGGCACGGTCACCAGCAGCCCGGGAGCCACCGGCCGGCCCGCGCCGACCGGCGAGCGGTTCACCGCCACCGACCCGGACAGCGGGGCAAGCATGGAGGTCGTCCTGGGCTCGACGCCCTGGGGCACCCGGATCTCGTACGCACTGAGCGGCGTCTCCGGTCCCAAGAAGTGCCGGCTGGTGCTGATCCACAAGAACGGGGAGACCGAGGCCCTCTCCAGTTGGAAGGTGCCGCCCGGCGGCTACGGCACGGCGGCCCAGCCCAACCCGCTGATGCTGGAGACCGCCACCTCCACCGACTCGGACGACATCGGCCAACTCCAGGTGCAGGTGATCGACGACGACGGCTCGGTGGACCCCCTGGTCACCGTACGGGCCTGACCGAGTCGGCCGCGCCGGCACCGCAGGTGCGCGGCCCGGAGTTTTCCGACCCGATCCAGGGGCGCCGGACACGCATTGTCCCGGCGCCGCCACGCCTCGGATAATTGCGCGCCCGAATAGGGCCACGGACCGATCGCGAGGGGTTTGCCGAGCGGCCGGAAAGCACGTGGCCAGGATGGCTCTTGATTTGTACGTACCCGCACCGGGCAAGAGTTCAACGTATCGCTGTGAAATTGTCCACTGCAAATAGCTCATCCGGGCGGCCGAGGCGGCCGTACTTTCCGGCAACCTGTCCAGCAGAGGAGGGGACGTGGCACCGACGAAGCGTACCGGCGTCGTTCTGGCCGGCGCGGCGCTGGCCGCGTTGACGGCCTGCGCACCAGCGGGAACCACCCCGGAGACCAATGCCGCCGGCAACGCGAAGCCGGCGGCGAACGCGGCCGCCGAACCGACCGCCGAGCCGACCACGCAGCCGGTCGAGGTGGCCGATGTGGACGTCACCGCCGGCCTGGTCGGCAAGCGGGTCCCCCGGATGGGTCAGGTGGTGACCGACGACAAGGGCTGGGTGCTCTACCGCTTCGACCGGGACTCGGCAAAGCCACCGACGACAACCTGTGCCGGCGAGTGCGCCCGGGTGTGGCCACCCGCGCTCACGAACAGCAAGCCGAGTCTCAAGGGCGTCGCCGCCGACAAGGTCGGCACGGTCCTCCGGCCCGACGGCACCCGGCAGATCACCATCGGCGGCTGGCCGGTGTACCGCTACATCGGTGACAAAAAGCCCGGGGAGTGGAAGGGCCAGGGGGTCGGCGGTACCTGGTTCGTGGTGACCCCGACCGGCACCAAGAACCTGAGCTGCCTGCCGACCGGTACGCCGAAGCCGGTCGCCCCGCCGCCGGCCGACGCCGAGGAAGAGGAACAGGGGCCGCTGAGCTACTGACCGTCCACCACCCGGTGCCGCCCCACAGACCCGGCGGCCGGCCGTTGCCAGGGTAGGCGCGGCCGGTCGTCGCCGTGATCCCGGACGCGGCGCGCGGCAACGGTCGCTGTCCGGCTGTGACGCCGGCCCTGCTCCGGGGTCGGCGTCGCGGCCTGTCCGGCCACTGTGGATGCTGTGCGGGGTGTGACCTACACCCTCCGGCGACCGACCCGACGGCCCTGCCGATGGTTCGCCACCCGAAACATAATTTCCTTTTAAGTGGACCTCAAGAGATCCCTATCTTCTCTACCACGGTTTGACTCTTAGCCAACGCATTCCGTACGGTTTTTTTCGCACCGTTACCGGCTGAATATTCGGAAAGGCGGGAAGATGGAGACGATATACGGGTTGCCACGCGGCGATCACGATCGTCCTTCGCTTCGCCGATCTCCGTGGCCAGCGCCGCGCCCGGTGACCCCCGCCGGGTCGACAGCGCGCCGATCGCCGGACATCCGGGCCCGCGCAGTCGATGGCCCGCTCAGCATCCCGCCCCGGCCGACGACCTCCTGGCCGTCGGCACCACCAGCCTGGTCCCGCTGAAATCCGACCTCGCTGACCGAGCCCTCTAAGGAAGAGGTGGCACCACGTGAAGAACACCCCCGTCCGCTCCTCACGGCGGCGCTCGAATCGACCACCACGCAACAAGCGCCTGATCGCCGTACTGGCCACGCTGGGCGTGTTCGGCGCGATCATCACGGTGACCCAGGTCTCGAACGCCGGCACGTGGGGCCGGGGTCGGCCGCCGGCGGCCAAGCCCTGCCCGACCGCTCCGGCTCCGGCGACCACCGCGCCGTCGACGAGCGCCCCGACCGGCGCCCCGGGCACGGCGAACCCGTCCTCCTCAGCGGCGGCGGAGGGCCCGGGCACGGCGGCGAAGCCGCAGACCCGGTCGTACCACGACCACGGTGCCATCCAGCACCCCGGTGACGGGCAGGAGCCGGGCACCCTGGCCCAGCGCGGTCGCCCCGGCAGCGGCGGCACCAACTGCACCCCCAGCCCGGGTACCAGCGGCACTCCCGCGCCGGGCAACCCGGCCGCGCTCGAACCGCTCGGCGCCGACTGCTCGGACAGCGACCTCACGGCGCACGACGGCTTCCAGAACGGCCCCCGCTGCGTCGGCACCGCATTCGGTGAGGTCGGCGCCCCGGAGCAGAACCCGACCCTGCTGATCACCCGGGCGCCGAACTCGGTCCGGGTCAACCAGCAGTTCACGCTCCAGGTCAGCACCCGCAACCTGGTCCGGGACCGGTTCCTGCCGGCCGGGCAGGGCGGCTACTACAAGGAGAGCTCCTTCCTCACCGAGGAGGGCCTGGTCCGCGGCCACTTCCACTCCGCCTGCCGGATGCTGAGCAGCAGCCGTACCGCACCGGACCCGGCGCCGGTCCCGGCGTTCTTCGTGGCGACCGAGGACGGCCGGGGCGGCGCCCAGCCGGACACCGTCACGGTGACCGTGCCGGGGCTGACCCAGCGGGGTACCGCGCAGTGCGCGGTGTGGGCCGGCGACGGCTCGCACCGGATCCCGATGATGACCCGCGCCAACCAGGTGCCGGCCTTCGACGTGGTGCGGATCACCGTCCGGTGATCCCGGCCGGCTCCGGCCGGCCGGCGGCCGCAGCGGTGTGAACGCTCCCGCCACAACCCGCACCATCCGGCGGTGACTGGTCCCCCACCCCCGCCGCCCACCAGGTGAGTCCGGCTGGAGAGCCCGAGAGGAGGAGACCGGGTCGGACCGCACCTGACACCGCTACAGGCCGAGCGGCACCGGAACGCGCACGGGCGTTCCGGTGCCGTTCTCCGTATCCGGGCTCGGGCCTGCCCACCCCGGCGCCCGGCCAGCCCGGCGCCCGGCCAGCCGTTCCGGGCTCTGCGGCCCCCCGCGCATGCGTGGCAGAGTGTCCGGTTGTTCTTGGCGGCGTTGATGTCCCGGTCGTGCCGGGTGCCGCAGTCGGGACACGCCCAGTGGCGCGTCCCGCGGGAGAGCGTGGTGAGCAGGTGCCCGCACACCGAGCAGGTCTTCGAGCTGGGGTGCCAGCGGTCGACGACGACCATGGTGCGACCCGCCCGCTGCGCCTTGTATTCGAGCTGGCAGCGGAACTCGCCCCAGCCGCAATCGGAGATCGCCTTCGCGAGGGACCGGTTGCGGACCATGTTCTTCACGGCGAGGTCTTCGACGGCGATCAGGTCGGCGGAGCGGACCAGCCAGGTGCCGGTCTTGTGCAGGAAGTCGGCGCGGGCGTTACGAACCTTGCGGTGGGCGGCGGCGACTTTCGCTCTGGCCTTGCGCCGGTTCGCCGACCCGCGTTGACAGCGGGCCATGCGCCGCTGGTAACGGGCCAGGTTCCGCGCCTTGCGCTCCAGGTGTCGGGGGTTGGCGATCCGCTCGCCGGTCGACAGGACGGCGAAGTCCTTCACGCCCAGGTCGACGCCGATCTCGGCACCGGCTGGACCCGCCGGGGCGGGCTGGTCGACGTCGACGGCAAGGGTGGCGTACCAGCGCCCGTCGGTGTCGCGGGAGATCACGACCATCGTCGGGTCCAGGGTGGCCAGGTCGACGTCCGGCCACGACCACACCAGGGCGAGCGGCCCGTCGGTCTTCGCGATGTGCAACCCGCCGGCCCTGATCCGAAACGCGGACCGGGTGTAGTGCGCCGACTGGCGGCCGTGCCGGGACTTGAAGCGGGGGTAGCGGGCGCGGCCGGCGAAGAAGCTAACGTAGGCGGTGTGCTGGTGGCGGCAGCGTTTGCTGCAACGGCACGGAGGACACCTCGGACAGGAAGGCGAGTTCGGTCGTCTGTTTCCAGCCGGTCAACGCGGCGTCGGTCTGTCGGTACGAGGTGCGCTCGCCGCGCTGGTGGTAGGCGACGTGCCGGGTGGCGAGGGTGCGGTTCCAGACCAGGCGTACGCAGCCGAAGGTGCGGTTGAACACCGCCGCCTGTTCGGGGGTCGGGTAGACCCGACACTTGTACGCCGTACGCATGTTCGAATGCTTACACGAGGAGAGGTTTGAGTAACGCGACACGCCGCAGGCCAGCGGGCTTCGCCCTCGGACCGTCCCGGCTCCGCCGGGCCACTCCTGGCGGAGTCCGGATTCCTCCCCGCCTTGCAAGACGGGGCATCCTCCGGAGGATCCGGTGACCGAAACCGGGCCGACCGCGAGCCGGCTGTTGCGCCCACCGGAGCGCTACCACCTCGACGGCTCGGTTCGGTCGCTGGCGATGGGGGCACACGACCCCTGCGCCCGATTCGTCGACGGCACGTTCTGGTGGGCGACCCGCACCCCGGACGGGCCGGGGACGCTGGCGCTGCGCCGAGTCGGGGATGACCTGCTCGCCGACGGCTACGGGCCGGGTGGCGGCTGGGTGGTCGACCGGGCCGACGCGGTGGCCGGGCTGCGCGACGACCTGACCGGCTTCGACCGGCTCGCCGCCGGTCACCCGCTGGTGGCCCGGCTGGCCAGCACCCACCGGGGGCTCCGGCTACCGGCCACCGGGCAGATCTTCCCCCGGCTGCTCCGGGCGATCCTGGAGCAGAAGGTCACCGGCAAGGAGGCGTTCCGGGCGTACTCGGCGACGGTGCGCCGGTTCGGCGTACCCGCCCCCGGCCCGCTGCCCCGGCTCTGGGCCCCGCCCGAGCCGTCGGTGATCGCCGGCCAGCCGTACTGGGTGTTCCACCCGTTCGGGGTGGAGCAGCGGCGGGCGGAGACGCTGCGCCGGGCGGCTGCCGAAGCGGACCGGCTGGAGCGCTGCGCCGACCCGGTCGAGGCGACCCGCCGGCTCACCGCCATCGCCGGGATCGGCCCGTGGACCGCCGCCGAGGTGGTCCGGATCGCCTTCGGAGACCCGGACGCGGTGAGCGTCGGCGACTACCACATCCCGAACACGGTCGCCTGGGCCCTGGCCGGCGAGGTACGCGGCGACGACGCCCGGATGCTGGCCCTGCTGGAGCCGTTCCGGGGCCACCGCGGCCGGGTCTGCGTGCTGCTGGAGGCCGGCGGTCACCACGCGCCCCGGTTCGGCCCACGGATGCCGCTCCGCTCCTTCGCCCGGTTCTGATCCACCGACGGTCCTGGCGTCCGCACCGCCAACGGTCCTGGGGTCGGTCCGCACCGCAGATGCTTCCCGGGTCGGTCCGCACCGCAGACGCTTCCCGGGTCGGTCCGCACCGCACCCGAGGGCGACCTCCGCCCCGCGTCGTCCGCCCCGGCGCTCAGCCGGCGGCCAGCCGGCGGAGCACCGACGCGCAGCGCCAGGCGTACCCGCGCTGGAAGAGCGGCAGCAGCGGGCCGGCGGCCCGGGTCAGCGGGCTGGCCGGTCGGCTGAACGCGGTGACGGTGAACCAGGCCCCACCGTCGTCGGCGCGCTCGACCAGGAAGGCCTCCTCGCCCCGTACCGGGTGTCCGGGGAGGGTGCCGTAGCCGAAGCCGGCCCGCCGGTCGTCGCGTACCGTCCAGACCACCTCGCAGGGCGCGGCCAGCCGGAGCCGGCCCAGCCCGAGCCCGGTGGTGACCGTGCAGCCCGGCTCGGCCCGGGGCGCGCTGGCCTCGATCCGCACCCCCATGGCCCGGTGCATCCGCCAGCAGAGCACCGCCTCGCCGGCCACCTCGAACGCGCCCGGGGGCAGGGCGGCGCGGTAGCGCAGGTGCCGGTAGCCGGCCGGCAGCCGCCCGGTGCGGGTGGCACCGGCCTCCGGATAGGTCAGTCCGGGCATTGCCTGCCGCCTCCTCGCAGCGGTACCCGCCGGTGGGCCACGGGTACGGCGTCGGTTCCGTCGGGCAGCCTAGCGCTCCAGCCGTACCCGCGTGCATTGGTATTTCCGCGGATGAACGGCATGATCGGTGCTGTGTCGGCGCCGATAAGCCAGCCATTGGCGTCGATGTTGTGCACCGGGCTGAGTGCCGTTTCGGACAGGACGCGGCCGGCGACGTCGATTGCCGTCAGGTACCGCCAGTCAACCGGACGTACCCGCCCCGGGCCTCATCAGGGGTGAGGAACGCCTCCGGGCCGAACAGCACGCCGTACTCTCCCGTGAACAGGTCCGGGGTTGTCCCGATCAGCGACACCACCTCGCCCGCGTCACGGAACACGAGAAGGTTGGGCGACGACAGGTATCGATTGCCCTTCAGGCCACTCTCGCCGACCACGTTCTCGATCTCCGGCTTTGTTGCACCCTCGCTGAAGAGCGCGACCTCGTCCCACTCCACGCTCGTGAGGTCGCGGACCAGGACCGGCTCGCCGTTCTTCGCCACCCCGGCAATCGTCGTGTCTATCGCCTCGCCGAACTGAAGTGCCGGCATGTCCTGCGATCCTGCCGAACCGCAGGCCGCAAGCAGCAGGACCGCGACGGCCATCGTCGACACGGTCCTCCGCCTGTCACCTGCGCCCATCGACCCTCAGCTCTCGTCTTTCCACTCCGGGTCCTTCCTGGCAACTGGTTCGCCCCTTCCGGAACGCGCGGAGCGGCTCGTCCGCTCGTGCTGGATCGGCGCGCTATATCACCAGGGTGTCGAACCGGCCTTCCCGACGGCGGACGTGCCCACGCCATCCCGCGAGCAGGGTGATGACAGTCCAGCCGATGCCACCGAGGACCAGCGACCCCAGGGTGGCACTGGAGTCGACCCGATCGGCCTCCTCGAGCGCGATCACCCCGTCCGGGTCGGTGAGTACGGTCAGGGTGTCGCCGATGCGGTAGCCGGGGTTGCTGCCCTGATAGGTCAGTGGCTCGTCGAGCGGACCATCGTCGCCCCGGAGCGTGAACGTGTGCCGCTTACCGGCGACCTCGGCGTCGACAATGGTTACCTCCTGGCGGACGCCGCGCTTCTCCAGCGCCAGGTCGGGGGCGAGTCCCACCGATCCCACGAGTACGAACAGGGCGGGAAGGAACGAGAGCAGGGACAGCCACATCGCCCGGTGTAGGACACGTACGACGACCATGAAGACCAGACAGAAGGCGAGTCCCGTCACGATCGAAATGACCCTCGACCCGACAGTGGCGTACGCGATGGCGGTGTTCAGCCCGATGAAAGCCAGGCCGAGCAGCACCACCAGCGCCGTCCTTCTAGCCGACTTGCCCGCCGTCCAGGCTCCCGCCCAGGGGGCGGAACCGGTCGGTGGCGCCCCGGCCGGGCCGAATCCGTGCGGACCGAACGCGGCGGGAGTCCCTCCGGTGAATCGCTGGTCGGCTGGCCGTCCGTGGGCGGGCGGGATCCGGCCCGGTGGTGCGGGATCGGGATGCACGGCCAAGATCGTAACAAGGGCCACCAACCACCCTGACGTGCGGAGGCGCGTCGTTGAGCCCCTTGATCGGCGGGGCAGACGCGATCGGGTGGTGAACGCCACGAGGCGACGTCGACACGAGTGCCGCGCCAAACAAGCCCCCTACCAGCGAAGACACCGAACCAACCAGCTACGGCCGGAGTACTGCAACGGCATTGAGCGTGTCGAGCATGGTCGGGTCCAAGGACCCCTCTTCGGGTCGCCGCCGCCAGCACTTGACCTCAATGATAGTTGAGGTTCTATGGTTCTGAACGACTGGCGGGAAGTCGTCCACGGCGCTTAGGAGCAGGTAGTGATCGTCACCATCGCCAGGATTACCGACCCCGATCGGTTCCTGGAGGTCTTCGAGACAGTCGGCGCGGAGAAGCGGCGGGAGCACGGCTGCCGGGGCGCCCGGGTCTATTTCGATCCCGACGACGCGCACCGGGTGTGGTCCGTCTTCGACTGGGACGCGAAGGACTACGACAAGTTCCTCGCGGACCCTGAGATCCCGGCCATCGCACGACAGCTCGGGATCCAGGCGCCGCCCGTGCACGCCGTCGCCGCGACCGAGCTCGACGCCTGACCACTGAACCTTTTTCAACCTCCCCTTGCGGTCCGGCGGACCGCAAGGTCGGACGCGGTGCGTGAGCGCCGCGCGGTCCAGGTTGAAAAAGGTTCACTATGCGGGGAGAGAGGTTTCGGCATGGCTGTCACGCCCTCGCGGGCCCGCAGGTTCAGCTCGGCGATCGGCGACGACGCCATCCGATTCGGCGACCGGATCCTCATCGCACCCGCCCTCGGCAAAGACGCCGGCAGCTCGATGAGCGCCTACACGTCGTTCTTCTACGCGGGGGCGCGTGCCGATCTGCCGGCCTCCTACGCGGAGGTCTGGGTGGTGCTCAGCGGAGCGCTGCGAGTGGGCACCGAGCGCGACGCCGTCACGGTGCGCGCAGGCGACTTCGTGCACGTTCCGGAGCAGGCGCCCGGGGTCGTCGAGGCCCTTGAGGACACCACAATGGTCTGCGTGTCGGTGCCCGCTCATTAACGAGGGAGGCGGTGCCTTGAGCGGTCCCGCAAGGCCCGCCCGATGGAGGTGGTACGTCCCGTGCCGCCCGTGCCCCGGGTGGTTAGCCCAACCACGGGGCCCTGCCGGACGTGGTGCCGGGAACAGCCGCGATCAGCCGGCCACCGAGAGCAGCGCCTCGGCGACCGTGGTACGGCTGTTCAGCACGGTGCGGCCGGTCCGGTGCGTGGCCACCAGCCCGGCGGCCCGGAGCACGGCGAGGTGCTGCGACACGCCCCCGGCCGAGAGCCCGGTACGCCGGGCCAGTTCGGTGGTGGAGACCGGTGACCGCATCTCGGCGAGTACCCGGGCCCGGCCCCGGCCGAGCACCGCGACCAGGCCGTCGGGCGCCTGCCGGGGTGTCTCCCACAGCGTGGCGATGCCCCGGGCCGGGTACGCGAGCTGCGACGCCGGGCCGGCCGCGACGCTGAGCACCGACGGCCAGACGAAGACCGACGGGATCAGCACCAGCCCGTCCCCGTCCGGCACGTCGGCGGCGGTGCAGTGCTGCTGGGCGATCGCCAGTGTCTCCCCCTCCCACCGGACCTGCCGGTGCAGGTCGTTGAGGAGTCCGGCGGCGCCGTCGGCGGCCAGCCGTCGGGCCCGGTGATGCACCTCGGCGTCGAGCAGCAGCCGGATCCGGGCCCAGTCCGGGGCGAGCGCGATCCGCCAGTACCGGACGATCTCGTCGGCGAGCCGGCGCAGCCCCTCGGCCGGGTCGGCGTGCAGGTGCCGCACCGCCGGGGCGTCCCGGCCGGCGTAGCCGTCGAGGTCAGCCCGGACCACCTCGACCGGGGTGGCCCGGAGCGCCGCGAGTTCGGTGTCCAGCTCCGGGTCCAGTCCCTCGGGCGCCGGGGTGAGGAAGTCGGGCAGGTAGTGCGGACCGGCCGGGATCAACTGCCAGAGCAGTCCGCCCTGGGCCGCCCCGGCACCGCCGACCGGGCCGGGGAAAGCACCGCCGGCGGGGATCAGGCCGGCGTCGACGAGCCGGGGGCGTACCCGGGTCGCCCAGGGCAGGTGCACGGCGTGGTCGCCTGCGTCGCGCAGCACCCGGACGCTGGTCACGACCTCCCAGAGGCAGGAGACCGCGAACCGGATCCGGGCGACCGCGCCGCCCGGCAGACCGATGGAGACCACGTCGACCCTTCGTTCCAGGCAGGCCCTTCGTTCGACAGGCCCGTCGTTTTAGCCAGAGCTGAAAGAATACGGCGGCGCCGGCCGGGCGGCGGAGACTACCGGGCATGAGTGATCAACGCAGCCGCGCCGAACTGTTCCGTTCCCTGCACGTCCCGTCCGACCCGATCGTCCTGGTCAACGCGTGGGACGCGGCGAGTGCCCGGATAGTGGAGGCCGCCGGCGCCCGGGCCGTCGCCACCACCAGCGCCGGGGTGGCGTGGAGCCTCGGCGCCCCGGACGGTGACGTCCTCGGCCGGGACCTCGCCACCGAGCTCGTCGGGCGGGTCGCCGGCGCGGTCTCGGTGCCGGTCACCGCCGACATCGAGGCCGGTTTCGGGACCACCCCCGAGCAGGTCGCCGAGACCGTCCGCGCGGTGCTGGCCGCCGGTGCGGTCGGGGTCAACCTGGAGGACGCGGCGCCGGGCGGCGGCCCGGGGTTGCGCGAGGTCGCCGACCAGTCCGCCCGGTTGGCCGCCGCGCGGGCCGTCGCGGCCGAGGTCGGGGTGCCGCTGTACGTCAACGCCCGCATCGACACCTTCCTGCGCGGTACCGGCGGGCTGCCGGAGACCCTCGACCGGGCGGCCGCCTACCTCCGGGCCGGTGCCGACGGGATCTTCGTGCCCGGAGTGGTCGACCCGGAGACGGTGGCGGCACTGGTCGCCGGCATCCCGGCACCGGTCAACATCCTCGCCGGCCCCGGTGCGCCGGCCGTGCCCGACCTCGCAAAGCTCGGGGTGGCCCGGGTCAGCCTCGGCTCGGCGGTCGCCGAGGCCGCGTACGCGGTGGTCCGGCGGGCCGCCGAGGAGGCGTACGGGTCGGGCGGTTACGACACCCTCGCCGGCGCCCTGGACTACGGGGCGGTCAACGAGTTGATGCGCCGCTGACTCCCTCCAGGGGCGGGTTCGGGACGCTCCGGCGGTGGATCCGAGGCAAGTTTGGGGAACGATAGCGGAATGTCGAACACCACAGAGGGCAGCAGCACCACCCAGGGCAGCTACGTCAAGCAGGGTGCGGAGTTCACCCGGGACCAGCGCTACATCGCCACCCGGATCACCGCCGACGGGCGGGACGGCTATCCGGTGGAACCCGGCCGGTACCGGCTGGTGGTGAGCCGGGCCTGCCCGTGGGCCAACCGGGTGGTCATCGTCCGCCGGCTGCTCGGGCTGGAGGACGTGCTGTCGATGGGCATCGCCGGGCCGACCCACGACGCCCGGAGCTGGACCTTCGACCTCGACCCCGGCGGCCGGGACCCGGTGCTCGGCATCGAGCGGCTCCAGGAGGCGTTCTTCGCCCGGTTCCCCGGGTACGAGCGCGGGATCACCGTGCCGGCGATCGTGGACGTACCGACCGGGCAGGTGGTGACGAACGACTTCGCCCAGATCACCCTCGACCTGTCGTCGCAGTGGCGGGCGTACCACCGGCCCGGTGCGCCGGACCTCTATCCGGAGGCGCTGCGGGAGGAGATCGACGAGGTGAACGCGGTCGTCTTCGCCGACGTCAACAACGGGGTGTACCGGTGCGGTTTCGCCGGCAGCCAGCAGGCGTACGAGAAGGCGTACCGGCGGCTCTTCGACCGGCTGGACTGGCTGTCGGCCCGACTGGAGGGGCAACGCTACCTGGTCGGGGACACCATCACCGAGGCCGACATCCGGCTGTTCACCACCCTGGTCCGGTTCGACGCGGTCTACCACGGGCACTTCAAGTGCAACCGGCAGAAGCTGGCCGAGCAGCCGGTGCTGTGGGCGTACGCCCGGGATCTGTTCAGCACGCCCGGGTTCGGCGACACCATCGACTTCGACCACATCAAGCGGCACTACTACGAGGTGCACCGGGACATCAACCCGACCGGGATCGTGCCGCTCGGGCCGGACCTGCGCAACTGGCTGGACCCGCACGGCCGGGAGGCGCTCGGCGGCCGCCCGTTCGGCGACGGCACCCCGCCACCACCTCCGCGCGCCGACGAGACCGTGCCGGCCGGGCACACCCCGCTGGCCGACTGACCGGGCACGCAGGGCCGCTTCCCGTCCGACGGTGCCGGGGAGCGGCCCTGCGTCATGTCCGGCCACCACCCGTCGCGGTGCGAGGAGCACAAACCGGCTCCGGCGACCTGGGCGAAATGAGAGGCTTGTCGGTGGTTGGCGGTCGACCGGTCGGTCGGTACCGGTCGGCATGGTGAGCGGGGGCGGCGTGGCGAGCAAGGAAAGCGTGCTGCACCTGGTCGGCCTGGGCCGGAGCTACCAGGAGATCGGCGCGGAGCTGGGCATCCCGGCCGGGCAGGCGTACCTGGTCGGCACCGGGATCCCGGCCGACGGCGGCAGCACGGTGACCCGGGCGCAACGGCAGCGCCCCGGCGTCCTGCCGTCCCGCACCCAGGTCCTGGTGAATCCGCGCGAGGTCAACCCGATGTCGTCGCGGCAGGTGCACGACTGGATGCGGGACCGGGCCCGGGCCGACGGGCTGGCTCGACCGGACCGGTGACGAACCGGCCGCCACCCGCGGGATGTGCCGGTGGTGGGCGGCCCTCGACGACAGGAGGCGCAGGTGCGCGGTCTACCGATCGGCTCGTGGCCGGTCTGGCGCCAGCTCACCGGTCCGGACCGGGCCGGGCGGGCGGCGTCGGTGAAGTCGCGGCACAGCGCCGACCTGCGCGCCCGTACCGCCGACGCCGACCGGGTGGTCAAGTCGGTCTGCCCGTACTGCGCGGTCGGCTGTGCGCAGAACGTCTACGTCTCGGACGACCGGGTGGTGCAGATCGAGGGGGACCCCGACTCGCCGGTGAGCCGGGGACGGCTCTGCCCGAAGGGCGCCGCCACGCTGCAACTGACCACCGACTCGGGCCGGCTGGACAAGGTGCGCTACCGGCCGCCGTACGCCACCGAGTGGCAGGATCTCGACCTCGACACCGCGATGGAGATGATCGCCGAGCGGGTGATCCGGACCCGGCGGGAAACCTGGCAGGAGGAGCACGAGGGCGTCAGGGTGGCCCGGACGATGGGCATCGCCAGCCTCGGCGGCGCCACCCTGGACAACGAGGAGAACTACCTGATCAAAAAGCTGTTCACCGCGCTCGGGGTGATCCAGGTGGAGAACCAGGCCCGGGTCTGCCACAGCTCCACGGTGATCGGCCTCGGCACGTCGTTCGGGCGCGGCGGTGCGACCACCTTCATGCAGGATCTCCAGCACGCCGACTGCATCGTGATCGAGGGCTCCAACTTCGCCGAGGCGCACCCGGTCGGCTTCCAGTGGGTGCTGGCGGCGAAGGCCCGGGGCGCCACGGTGATCCACGTCGACCCCCGGTTCACCCGGACCAGCGCGCTGGCCGACCTGTACGTGCCGATCCGGGCCGGCACCGACGTCGCGTTCCTCGGCGGGATCATCAACCACGTCCTGACCGAGGGGAAGGACTTCCGGGAGTACGTGCTGGCGTACACGAACGCCTCGACCATCGTCGACGAGCGGTTCCGGGACACCGAGGACCTGGACGGGCTCTTCTCCGGCTTCGACCCGGACAGCCACACCTACCGCGAGGAGAGCTGGCAGTACGAGGGCGTGCAACTGGTCTCGGCGACCGGCGAGCGGGACAGCCAGTTCGAGGCACGGGTGGCGGCCGGGCGCAGCCTCCAGGACGACCCGAGGCGGTCGGCGGAGCACGACGGGCACGGCGCCGGCCGGGGCGAGAAGTTCGGCTCCGGCAGCGCCGCCCTGGACGGCCAGCCCCGCCAGGACCCGACCCTGTCCGACCCGCGCTGCGTCTACCAGATCCTCAAGCGGCACTTCGCCCGCTACACCCCCGAGATGGTGGAACGGATCTGCGGCATCCCGCCGGAGGTCTTCGCACAGGTGTGCCGGCACCTGGTCGACAACTCCGGCCCCGAGCGGACCAGCGAGTTCGTCTACGCGGTCGGCTGGACCCAGCACAGCGACGGCTCCCAGTTCATCCGCTCGGCCAGCATCCTGCAACTGCTGCTCGGCAACATCGGCCGGCCCGGCGGCGGCATCCAGGCGCTGCGCGGGCACGCCAGCATCCAGGGCTCGACCGACGTGCCGACGCTGTTCAACCTGCTGCCCGGCTACATCCCGATGCCGCACGCGCACAAGACCCAGACCCTGGCCGACTTCATCATCGCCGACGCCGCCCGCAAGGGGTTCTGGGCGAACATGCGGGCCTACACGGTAAGCCTGCTCAAGGCGTGGTGGGGGGCGGCGGCCCGGCCGGAGAACGACTTCTGCTTCGACTACCTGCCCCGGCTGACCGGCAGCCACTCGCACTACGACACCGTGCTGGAGCAGCTCGGCGGCACCTGCAAGGGCTACTTCCTGCTCGGCGAAAACCCGGCCGTCGGCTCGGCCAACGCCCGGATGCAGCGGCTCGGCATGGCCAAGCTGGACTGGCTGGTCGTCCGGGACCTCACCATGATCGAGAGCGCCACCTGGTGGAAGGACGGGCCGGAGATCGCCTCCGGCGAACTCGCCACCGAACGGATCGGCACCGAGATCTTCGTGCTGCCGGCGGCGGCGCACACCGAGAAGGACGGCAGCTTCACCAACACCAACCGGCTGCTCCAGTGGCACCACCAGGCGGTCGAGCCGGCCGGCGACCGGCGCAGCGACCTGTGGTTCATGTACCACCTGGGCCGGATCATCCGGCAGAAACTGGCCGGCTCGACCGATCCGAAAGACCGGCCGATCCTCGACCTGACCTGGGACTACCCGACGCTCGGCCGGACCGCGGAACCGGACGCCGAGGCGGTGCTCGCCGAGATCAACGGCTGGAACGCCGACGGACGGCCACTGTCGACGTACACCGAACTCGCCGACGACGGGTCGACGGCCTGCGGCTGCTGGATCTACTGCGGGGTGTACGCCGACGGGATCAACCAGGCTGCCCGGCGCAAGCCGGCCGAGGAGCAGCACTGGGTCTCCCCGGAGTGGGCCTGGGCCTGGCCGGCGAACCGGCGGCTGCTCTACAACCGGGCCTCGGCCCGGCCGGACGGGCGGCCGTGGAGCGAGCGCAAGAAGTACGTCTGGTGGGATGCCGACGCCGGCCGGTGGACCGGCTACGACGTACCGGACTTCGAGCCGACCAAGCCGCCGGACTACCTGCCGCCGGAGGGCGCCCGGGGCGTCGCCGCGCTGCGCGGCACCGACCCGTTCATCATGCAGGCCGACGGGCTTGGCTGGCTCTTCGCGCCGACCGGGGTCTCGGACGGCCCGCTGCCCGCCCACTACGAGCCGCAGGACTCCCCCATGGACAATCCGCTCTACGGCCAGCAGCGCAACCCGGCCCGGCTGCTCCGGCCGCACGAGCAGAACAAGTACCACCCGAACGGGTCGCAGCGCGGCGCGCAGACCTTCCCGTACGTGGTGACCACCTACCGGCTCACCGAGCACTTCACCGCGGGCGGGATGAGCCGGCACACCCCGTACCTGGCGGAGTTGCAGCCGGAGTTCTTCTGCGAGGTCTCCCCCGAGCTGGCCGCCGAACGCGGGTTGGTGCACTGCGGCTGGGCCACCATCGTCACCGCCCGCAACGCCATCGAGGCCCGGGTGCTGGTGACCGAGCGGGTCGCGCCGCTGCGCGTCGACGGGCGGGTGGTGCACCAGATCGGCCTGCCGTTCCACTGGGGACCGAACGGTTACAGCCGGGGCGACGCGGCCAACGAACTCACCTCGATCTCACTGGACCCGAACTCGCACATCCAGGAGAGCAAGGCGTTCTCCGCCGACATCCGCCCCGGGCGGCGGCCACGCGGGCCGGAGCGGGTGGCACTGGTCCGGGACTACCAGCGGCGGGCCGGGGTCACCACCGCGACCGGAACGGAGGTGTGAGCGGATGGCTCCCGACCTGCGCGAGGCGACCGGGGACCGGCGCGACCCGGCTACCGCCGGCGGGTACGCCGAACCGCCGGACCGGGTCGGCTTCTTCACCGACACCAGCGTCTGCATCGGCTGCAAGGCGTGCGAGGTGGCCTGCAAGGAGTGGAACGCCATTCCCGAGGACGGGCTGGCCTTCACCGGCATGTCGTACGACAACACCGGCCAGCTCGACGCGAACAGCTGGCGGCACGTCGCCTTCGTCGAGCAGCCGCGCCGGCTCGGCCGGCAGGAGGCCCAGCTCGCCCCGGCCGAGGTTCCCGCCGCGCTGCGCCGGGCCGCCGGTGGCCGCACCGCGGTCTCGCTCGGCATGCCCGGCTCGGCACCGCCGGACGGGCACGTCGACGCCGTACCCGGGATGGACTTCCGCTGGCTGATGTCCTCCGACGTGTGCAAGCACTGCACGCACGCCGCCTGCCTGGACGTCTGCCCGACCGGCTCGCTGTTCCGCACCGAGTTCGGCACCGTGGTGGTGCAGCAGGACATCTGCAACGGCTGCGGCTACTGCGTACCGGCCTGCCCGTTCGGGGTGCTCGACGTGCGCGAGGGTGACGGGCGGGTCTGGAAGTGCACTCTCTGCTACGACCGGCTCTCGGTCGGCCAGGAACCGGCCTGCGCCAAGAGCTGCCCGACCGACTCGATCCAGTTCGGCGAGCTCTCCGAGCTGCGGGCCAGGGCCGCCGCCCGGGTGTCGGACCTGCACGACGCCGGGGTGGACAGCGCCCGGCTCTACGGCGCCGACCCGTACGACGGGGTCGGCGGAGCCGGCGCGTTCTTCCTGCTGCTCGACGAGCCCGAGGTGTACGGGCTGCCGCCCGACCCGGTGGTCACCACCCGGGACCTGCCGGCAATGTGGCGCCGGACCGCACTGGTCGCCGCCGGGCTGCTGGCCGCCCTGGTCGCCGTGTCAGTTCCGGGAGCCCGCCGATGACCCACACCGACGTACGGCTCGACACCGCACCCGACCTGCCGGTGGAGCGGGACGCGCTGATCGGCTCCGCCGGCCGCCCGGGGCGGCGGCAGCGGGGCGAGCGGCTGATGGTGCCGAGGGCCGAATTCCGGTCGTACTACGGCCGGCCGGTGCTGAAGCCGCCGGTCTGGGAGCCGGCGGACATCGGCGGCTACCTCTTCCTCGGCGGGCTGGCCGGTGCCTCGTCCACCCTGGCCGCCACCGCCGAACTCACCGGCCGGCCGGGACTGGCCCGGGGGCTCAAGGCCGGTGCCGCCGTTGCGCTGGCCGGCTCGCTCTACTCGCTGGTGCACGACCTCGGCCGCCCGGAGCGGGTCCTGCACATGCTGCGGGTGGTCAAGGTGACCTCGCCGATGAGCGTCGGCTCCTGGCTGCTCGCCGGGTACGGCCCGTTGGCGCTGATCGCCGCCGGCAGCGCGGTCACCGGCCGGCTGCCCCGGCTCGGCCGGCTCGGTACGCTCGGCGCCGCCGCGCTCGGGCCAGCCGTCGCCTCGTACACCGCGACGCTCTTCGCGGACACCGCCGTGCCGGTCTGGCACGGCGGGTACCGGGAACTCCCGGTGCTCTTCGCGGGGTCGGCGGCGGCCTCGGCCGGTGCGCTGGGGCTGCTCGCCGCCCCCGGTGGGGAGACGGGACCGGCCCGCCGCGCCGCAGTGCTCGGCGCCGCCACCGAACTGGCGGCGGCGTACCGGATGGAACGCCGGCTCGGCATGGTGGCCGAGCCGATGCGGCAGGGCCTGGCCGGCGGGTTGCTGCGGGCCGGCAAGCTGCTGAGCGCGGCCGGTGCGCTGGCGGTGGCGGCCGGCGCCGGGCGTGGCCGGGCGGCGACGGCGGCCGGCGCGGCGGCGATGCTGGCCGGCTCGGTCTGCCTCCGGTTCGGGATCTTCCAGGCCGGGATGGCCTCGGCCCGGGATCCGAAGTACACCGTGGAGCCGCAACGGGAACGGCTGGCGGCCCGCACCGGCAGGCGGGAGCGCCGATCGTGAGAGCCGTGGCCAGACTCCTGCCGTTCGCCGGCATCGTGCTCGGCACCTGCGCGGCGGCCATCCTCGCCGGGAGGCGGGCCGTTCCGACGTCCCGGCGTGGTCGCCGTCGCTGACCCGGCCCTACTGCCCCTTCCGGCGGTGGATCCGGTGCGGGCGGGGCCGGGCCGAGCTGCCCGCCGCGTCGCCGCCGGGCGGATCCCGGTCCTCACCCCACCCCGGGTCGCGCTGCGCTCGGTGGCCCGGTACGCGGACTGGCGCCCCCCCGTCCGAGACCCACGTCTGAGCTGTGGTGTCGCGGGGCTAATACCAGAAAAAGCCCCGCGTCCGGGCGCGAGATGAATCGGCCATTCACCTACATTCACGCCCCTGCGTTGCTGTGGTCCGTGCCCGAACGTCCCGATTAGCCGCATAATGCAACACAGACCGCTGGGGCATCCGGCCCAAAGCGGCATAAAAGGAGCGAGAGGCCCGATCGTGAAGCTCACTTTCATTCGTAAGACCGCGCAGTCCCAGGTCAACAACTGCCCGTCGCTGTACCGCACCGACCGTGACACCTTCATCGTGCAGGGCTGGCGGGTCTCCGACCCGGAGGCACTGGCCCAGCTCGACATTCCGGCGCACGAGACCGCGGTCGAGGTCCCGGCCGACGTACTGGTCGAGATCGCGAAGGCGCTCTAGTACCGCGACGACCCCGATAGACGCAGATCGGTTCACGAGGCCCGGCCGGCCGGACGTTCGCGGAGGTCGGCCAGGGTCACCGGGGTACGGGCCAGCAGCAACCGCTCCAGCGCCGCGATCGTGCCCACCTCGCCGAGTACGTCCACCCCGCCGACGTCCGGGCGATAGCGGTACGCCAGCCGGTAGAGGTATCTCCCGGCGATCCGCTCGACACTCACCTGCCACCGGCCGCAGCAGACGCACACCCAGCCCCGCATCCGGTGAAGATAGCTCTGACCTGCGAAAACACCTCACTCCCGGTGCCCGATGCGGGACTGGTGAGCCGGTTGTGACCACGGGGACCGCCGGTACGGGCACGGGGCACCCCGGCCCGGCGCCCATCTGGTTGACTTGGCCGGGTGGAGCTGCCGATCAACCCGCCGGTCGAGCCGATGCTGGCGAAGAGCGTGCCGAAGATTCCCACCGGGCCGGGGATGAGCTACGAGCCGAAGTGGGACGGCTTCCGGTGCATCGTCTTCCGCGACGGTGACGAGGTCGAGCTGGCCAGCCGGGGCGGCAAGACGATGACCCGCTACTTCCCCGAGGTGGTGGCGCAGGCCCGGGCGCAGTTGCCGACCCGCTGCGCGGTCGACGGCGAGCTGATCGTGATCCGCCGGGACGGCCCGGACGGCGAGCCCAAGCTGGACTTCGACCTGCTCAGCCAGCGCATCCACCCGGCCGCGTCCCGGGTCAACATGCTGGCCGAGACGACCCCGGCCGACCTGGTCGCCTTCGACCTGCTCGCCATCGGCGACGAGTCCCTGCTCGACCAGCCCTACGAGCGGCGCCGGGCCCGGCTCGTCGAGGAGCTGCGCGGCGTCGTACCCCCGGTGCACGTCACCCAGACCACCACCGACCCGGAGACGGCGGCCCGGTGGTTCGAGATCTTCGAGGGGGCCGGGCTGGACGGGCTGGTCGCCAAGCCGGCCGACATCCCGTACGAGCCGGGTAAGCGGCTCATGTTCAAGGTCAAGCACACCCGCACCGCCGACGTGGTGGTCGCCGGCTTCCGCTGGCACAAGTCCGGCCCGGTGGTCGGCTCGCTGCTGCTCGGCCTCTACGACGAGGCGGGGACACTGCACCACGTCGGCGTGTCGGCGTCGTTCAGCGCCGCCCGCCGGGCCGAGTTGCTGGACGAGCTGGCGCCGTACCGCGAGGGCGTCGAGGAGCACCCGTGGGTGCACGGCGACCACACCAGCGGGCAGCGCATCCCGGGCGGGCCGAGCCGGTGGTCCGGCACCAAGAGCCTGGAGTGGGAGCCGCTCCGGCCGGAGCTGGTGGCCGAGGTCGGCTACGACGCGATGGAGGGGGACAGGTTCCGGCACACCGCCCAGTTCGTCCGCTGGCGGCCCGACCGGGAGCCGGCCTCCTGCGGGTACGACCAACTCGACCGCCCGATCCGGTTCGACGTCGACCAGGTGCTCCGCGGCGACCCGCTCGCCCCCGGCGCGTAGCCTGACGGTCGATACGATCACGGAGGATTTCTCTTGGCCCGCTCGCATCTTCGCCGGCTGCCCCTGGCCGGTCTCCTGGCCGTCGTGATGCTCGTCGCCGGCTGCACCATCCCGATTTTCCGGCCCGACGACGAGCGCGAGCGCGGTGGCCCGGCAGCCGCGCCGAACGCTGTCGGCGCCGCGGACTGGAAACCCTGTCCGGAGGTGCCGCGCAAGCTCGTCGGCCGGGGCGCGCCCAACATGCGGTACGACTGCGCCACCATCGGCGTACCCGCGGACTGGAGCACCGCCGGCGGTGCCGGCGCGGGCGGCGACAAGCTGGAGATCTCGCTGCTGCGAATCCGTTCCACCAAGCAGCAGGACCGGATCGGTTCGCTGCTGATCAACCCGGGCGGGCCG
The DNA here is from genome assembly GCF_039649625.1 of Plantactinospora sp. ZYX-F-223. Taxonomy (NCBI): domain Bacteria; kingdom Bacillati; phylum Actinomycetota; class Actinomycetes; order Micromonosporales; family Micromonosporaceae; genus Plantactinospora; species Plantactinospora sp. ZYX-F-223. Next base: position 106,649 of record NZ_JBDJAV010000018.1, read on the forward strand.
GGCGGTTCCGGCGTCGACTCGGCGGTCTACCTGTCGTTCGGGGCCAGCTTCGGCGGGCTCCCCGACGAGGTGACCCGGCGGTTCGACATCATCGGCTTCGACCCCCGGGGCGTCTCCCGCTCCTCCCCCGTCAAGTGCGTCTCCGACGCCGATCTGGACAGCACCTTCGGCTTCGAGCCGGATCCTGCGAGCCAGGCGGAGTTCGACGAGCTGGTGGCGCTGAACCGGAAGATCGGTGACACCTGCGGCAGCAAGTACGGCGAGCGGCTGCGGCTCTACTCCACCGAGCAGGCCGCGCACGACATGGACGCCATCCGGGCCGCCGTCGGCGACGAGAAGCTGAGCTACCTCGGCTACTCCTACGGGACCCTGCTCGGCGCGACGTACGCCCAGCTCTTTCCGCGTAACGTCCGGGCGCTGGTGCTCGACGGCGCGATCGACCCGGAGCAGGACATCGTGGCCGGCTCGGAGAGCCAGGCCAAGGGCTTCGAGCGAGCCTTCACCAACTTCACCACCTGGTGTCGGGAGACACCGGGCCGCTGCCCGATCGCCCCGGACGCCCGGGGCGCGGTGACGGACGCGTTGGAAAAGGCCCGGGTCTCCCCGGTACGCGGCGAGGGCGGCCGGGAGGCGACCGCCGGCTGGATCTTCTACGCGGTGATCTCCTCGCTCTACACCGAGGCCGGCTGGCAGAAGCTGGCCGCCGCGATCGACTCGCTCGCCGACGGGGACCCGAAGGAGGTCTTCGAACTCGCCGACTCGTACGCCGAGCGGGCCGAGGACGGCAGCTACACGAACCTCTTCGACGCCAACCTCTCGGTGAACTGCGCCGACGAGGAGAAGAAGGTCGGCCTCGACCGGATCCGGTCGTTGCAGTCGGAGTGGCGCCAGAAATACCCGCTGTTCGGCGCCCCGCTGGCGGTGGGCATGCTGAGCTGCGAGTTCTGGCCCGGTCAGCGGGACCCGTACCCGACCGGCCCGGCGACCGGTGCCCCGCCGATCGTGGTCGTCGGCACCACCGGCGACCCGGCCACGCCCTACGAGCAGACGCCGAAGTTGGCCAAGATGCTCGACGTCGGCGTGGTGCTGACCTGGCAGGGCGAGGGGCACACCGCCTATCCGCAGACCCGCTGCATCAGCGACGCGGTCGACGACTACCTGATCGACCTGAAGCCGCCGAGTGCCGGCACCACCTGCCCGGCCCGGTGAAGCTTTGTGCCCGGCCGGCGGCGCCGGCCGGGCACAACCTCCGTCGCCGACTGTCGAGCTGGGTGCACAGCCGGGGCAGACGTCCGGAAGGGCCGGGAACGACGATCGGTCATGAACGTCAAGGGTCGCCGCCCGAGTGGGATCCAGGCTCGGGCCCTCGCGCCTTGGCATTCCTCGCCGAGTTTCGGCTCGATGCCCGCACCGAGTCGGCTATCCGAGGGTGCACAAGCGGGGCAGCTCTACAGTCTGCGGAACGAACATCCCTGGCTCGGCCACCATCCCTGGCTCGGCCACCATCCCTGGCTCGGCCACCTCGCGCGGCGATCCGGCGCGCAGCCGGGCAGCCGGTCGCCGAGCCGACCAGGGTGGCCAGGGTGGCCAGGGCGATGTGCCAGGCTGAGGGCATGAGTGAGCTGATCTTCCGGACCGCCCGCCGGGACGACGTACCGGCGGTCGTCGCGATGCTGCTCGACGACGAGGTGACCGCGAGCCGGGAACCGGCGGAGCCGACCGGCGAGGAGGTCGACGCCGCCTACTGGGCCGGCTTCGAGGCAGTCGACGCCGACCCGCGCAACGAGCTGATCGTCGCCGAAGTCGACGGCGAACCGGTCGGCACGATGCAGCTCACCTTCATCCCCGGGGTGAGTCGGCGCGGCGCCGAACGGATGCAGGTCGAGGCGGTCCGGGTCCGCCGCGATCTGCGCGGCGAGGGAATCGGCCGGCGGATGATGACCTGGGCGGTGGAGCAGGCCCGCGAACGCGGCTGCCGGCTGGTCCAGTTGACCACCGACAAGCGGCGTACCGACGCGCACCGGTTCTATGCCTCGCTGGGCTTCCAGGCCAGCCACGAAGGGATGAAACTGACGCTCTGAGGGCCGGCTACCCCGCTCATCCACACCTGCTGGTGTAGCCGGATCTGCTGTACGACTTCCCATCGCTCAACGTGACCGTGACGGTCCAGCTGGCCCCGCTGCCGCCGATGAACTCCCATCCGGACATGCTCGGGAAGTTACCGTTGAAGGAGCGTCCGCTCGTGCTCAGCGACACGCTGCCCGACGGCGACGCGCCCTTGGGGTCGACACCGCCGGCGTAGTACGACACGTACGCGCTGCTGATGTTGAGCGTCGTGTCGGCAACGCTGCCGCTGACGCGGACGCCCCAACCGCCGGGATACCCGGTCGCTTCGCAGTAGCCGGAGGCGCTCACCACCGGCGTCGGTGGCAGCACCGGCGGAGTGCCTTTGATCTGCCCGATCTCGGCGGCGGTCGCCGCATGATCCAGCACGTGTATGTCGTCGACCTCGCCCTTCCACCAGGACATCGGCCATCCGTAGCCGCTGCCGTACTCGCGGCCGACGATGAACGCCCGGTTGGCGAACCAGGTCGCTCGATAACTGGTCGTCGCCACCAGCGACCCGTTGACGTAGAGCCTCAGGGTTCCGGCCGAATGGTCGTACACTCCGGCCAGGTGGGTCCAGACACCCGCTTGCGGGGTGCCGCCCCGGGCCACGGCGTACTCATCACTGGCGAGGCTGTCCTGTTTGGCCATCCGGAACGACCACGCCTTGGTTCCCTCGCTGTCGAAACGCAGACTGAACCCGCTGTCGTTGACCCCGTCCTGACTCAGCAGTGCGGCGGACCCGCTCAGGCTGTCCAGCCGCGCCCAGCCCGCGACGGTGAAGCTGCCGCCTTCCGCAGGCACGATCGGCCCGCCGGTCCGACCGTGTGCACCGTCGAACGGCCAGTCCGGAATGGTCTGCCCGTCCAGGCGCAACGCCTTGCCCGTCGGCACGGTGACCCAGCTCACGCGGTCGACCAGGGACAGCGTGTGGTCGTTGTCGCTCACGTCGACCGCGACCGTGCCGCTGCCCTCTTCGAAGGTCCAGCGGGCGCTGGCCGCCCGCTTGGGCCAGTCCATCCACGCCTCGATCTCCGAGCTGGACAGGGCGCGCTGTGCCACGCGGACGTCGTCGATCGTCCCGGGCCAGGCGCCGACCCGGAAACCCTCGTTCTGCCAACGCCCGAATACCAGGGAGCTGACGGCGGGCGGGGCGTTGACGAACGGTGCGGTACCGGCGAGCCGCCCGTTGACATAGAGCCGGATCTGGCCCGCGGCCTGGTCGTACACTCCGGCCAGGTGGGTCCAGACGCCGACCTGCTCCAGGATGTCGCCCTGGACCCAGCTGGGTTGGCTGCCGGCAACCCCGTCGTCGGGGGTGTCGGCGGCGTTCACGGCGAAGATCCAGCCGTTGGGCATGCCCATGCCACGGGAAACGCCGAGCCTGAACCGGCTGTCCCAGCGACCGTCCTGGCTCACCGCGATGTACTGGTCCTGTCCGGGCAGCCGGTCGAGCTTGACCCAGGCGGCGACCGTGTAGCTGGCGTTGGGCTCGATCACGGGGTAGTCGGTGTGCGCCCAGCCGCCGTCGAACCGCGCCCCGGCACCGTGCCGCGCGCTCGTCCAGGACGCCTGGGAGTACAGCACCGCGGTGTGACGGTTTCCGGAGTCGTCGGGCGCGACGATGCCGCTGCCCTCGTCGAATCGCCAGTGCCCTTCACCGCCGAACTGGCCCAACCAGCCCATGTCGTCGCGGATCATCGTCTCGGACACGGCCGTGTCGATGACGCTGACCTCGTCCAGGTCGCCGGTCCACACCGGACTGTCCTGCAACGGCCCGATCCGCAGCGGGCCGGCGGCCGTCCACGGCGTGCTGAACGGTGCGGTGCCGGCGAGCCGTCCGTTGACGTACAGCCGAATCTGGCCGGCGGCCGCGTCGTGCACGCCCGCGAGGTGGGTCCAGACGCCAACCTGCGCCAGAGTGTCGGAAGCCGCGACGGCTTCCGGCGCGTCGGCGGCCCCGCTCAGCCGCGTGGCGAACTGCCAGCGCTTGTTGACCTTCTGATACCGCAGCGCGAACCCGTTGCCGGCGTGGCCCACGATGTTCAGGGCCCGAGAGTTGTCGATGTCGTCTGACAGCAGCCGCGCCCAGGCCATCACCGTAAAGCTCTGCGCCGTGTCGACCGCGCTCTGCGCGGCCACGCCACCGGCCCCGGACGCCCCGTTCAGGCGTACGCCCGAACCCGCATATCCGTCCACCCAGGACACCCCCGGGTTGAGCGTCAGCGTGCCACTCGCGCCGGCGTCGCTGGCGTCGTCCGCGATGTTTCCCGCTCCCTCGTCGAAGTGCAGGTCGACGACGGCGCGCAGTTCCTTGACGCGGAACTGGTAACGCGGGTTCCGTGGGCCACGATTGCCCGCGGCGTCCACGCACCACACCCATATCTCGTACATCGGCCGTATTCCGCCGACCAGTGGCCGGTACTCCAGCGAGGCGGCCGCACCCGGAGCAGGCGCCATGACGCGCCCACGTACCGGTGACCGATCGGGTACCCGGATCTCGTAGTCGTACCCGGCGACGTCCGGATCGCCGCCCGCGCCGAAGGTGAACTGGCCGAGTTGGTCGACACGGAGGCCGTACTGTGCCTGCCCGGGTTTGACCGGGAGGAAGTGCTGCGAGGTAATGGTCGGGGTCCGGGCCGGGGCGGTGACATCCACGGTGAACGGGCACCACGGGCTGTACGGGCTGGTGTCGACGCTGTCGCTTGCCCGCGCACGCCACTCGTACCGGCCGCCGTCGGCGAGGACCCCCTCGGGCACGTCGTACCGGTGGGTCCCCGGCCCGGTCCTGGGCGGGGTGTGCAGCGCCGGCTCGGTGCCGGCCGCCCGGATCTCGAAATCGATGCCGTGGCGGTCGCTGGTGTCGGCGTCGGCAACGGTCACCGATAGCTGGGGGGTCAACGTGGTGACCCACATCGCCGGCGAGCCGGCGCAGCCGGGCATGGTCGTGGTCGGCTCCACGACGGGTGCCCCTGGGGCGGAGTTGTACACCACCCCGATGCCGGGGACCCTGTGGGCGTACCGGGCGTCGTTCTCGAAACGCTTGCCGCCCACACCGGTGGGACTCTCGTCGGCCACTAGCGCCACGGTGACGTGCTGCCACGACCGCGCGGCGGCATCGGTGATCAGGGAGGTGGCGTCGAACTCGGCGACCGGCGTACCGGGGCACGCCTCATGGCCGGCCTTGATGGTGGTGACCGGGGCACCCACCTGGGAGATCTTGCCGGGCGCATTGCTCCAGGTGGTGCCGGAGTTGATCGTGCCGGTGTGCCACAGGTACACCGGTTCGGCTGCGCAACTGTAGGAGTACACCAGCGTGGCTCGGAAGGTCGCACTGATGATGTACCTGCCGGCGGCGAACGACGTGTCGAGTTCGAAGTAGGAGCGCCACCGGCCACCTGCTGGCTGGTCGGCCGGGTCGATACCGACCTGCGCGTCCCATGATGTGTCGTAGTAGCTCTGACTGGGCATCGCCGACCACACCATCGCCCAGTGCGGCCGGGGCGTCTGCACCTCCGGATCCAGGTGCAGCGGGTAGACCAGGTTCGGGTCGGACAGCACCGCCGGATCCGGGACGACCGTCAGGCTGTCCCGGCCGACCTCCACCTTCATGGGGTGCCTGCGGGCCCGCGACGACGAGTCCCACATGAAGGCGGGCAGCCCGTCGGCGGTCAGCGTCCAGTTCTCGGTACGCAACCCGAACCGGATCCGCGAAACGGCCGGGTGCCGGGCGGCTTCCGGCGTGTGCACCACCAGCTTCTCCGTGAACCCGGTGGGCGTGGCGGTCACGACGAGGTCGACACCGGGCAGCACGGCCGGGTACGTCGCGGAGTCCCCGGCCAGGTGCGGCTCAGGCAGCCGGCCGGGCCAGCTCAGCTCGACCCGCCGGCCACCGTCGATGAGGCTGGCGAACGGCCCGTCCCCACCGGTGGAGAAGCGTACGTCCGCAGTGGACGCCTTCGGTGCGATGAACCCGCCCGGCTGGCGCACCAGGGTGGTGTCGATGGGCGTCCAGCCGTTGCCCCGTCTGACCCGCACAGGGCTCGACTTCACCTCGGCGTACATCGTGCCGTCGGGGCGGGCGAAGACCTGCCGGGTCGGGGTGGTCAGCGCGGTGACCTCCACCGGGCGGCCGGTGCGGCGGGCGGCGGCCAGACCCGCCGCCTCCCCGACCGGACCCGGCTCCGGCCCGGCGACCGGACCCGCCTCCTGGCCCGCGACCGATTCGCGGGCCGGAGGGGATTCGGCGGACACGGTCCCGCCGGATCCAGGGATGGCGAGGGTGCCCGAGATGGCCAGACCCATTAGCGCCGTCAGCACACCACGTCTCATGGCGCACCGCCTACCGGTGACGAACCAGCGACGACCCGAGGCCGGGCAGCCATACGCCGCCCGATCCGATGCCCGTCCACGGGCCGGTCTGCCGTGGCGGGTCCCAGGTCATCGACGGCCACCGGTCGAGTGAGCCGGTGGAGCCGAAGCTGCCCCAGCCCGATCCGGAGGAGGACGAGGACCGCGCCGAGGCCGGGAGCGATATCGAGTACCAGGACGGAAGCATCAGATCGTAGCCGATGACAGTGCCCCCGCCGCCCGTCCACGAGGACGGCGGGACCGCAGGCGAGTACGGCGAGACCGGCGCCGCATCGTAGTCGGCCACCCACTCGTACGGGCGCGGCGTCACGCACTGGCCGCCCCAACCCCCACACTCGGTCTGCTGGTAGGTGTACCGGACCTGCGGCTCGTCGTAGGTGTCGTAGCCGTAGCTGTCGTCGTAGTACCCGCCGATGTCCCAGATGGTGTCGCCGTAGTACTCCCAACCGCAGCCCTCGCACACGAAGTAGTCGTCGTACGGCTGGCTCAGAAGGCGGTCGATCACGATTCCGCGCAGCCGGTCGGAGTCCTTCTTGGCGGGGAACCGCGGCGACGACTTCTTGGCCTTGAGCCCGTCCGGGTCCGACAGCGTCACCGGGCTGCCGTTGGCGTAGGAGTAGCCGTGCATCTGCTGCGGATCGTCGGTGTCGACGATCGGGTCGGCGGAGAGGAACCGGCCGATCGCCGGGTCGTAGTCGCGCGCGCCCAGGTGAATCAGCCCGGCCGGTCCAACGGTGCCGCCGACGAACCGCCGTTCGCCGTCCCACCACGTGGGCGTGGCGCCACGGGTGGCGCCGAACGGCAACTGGTAACGGCGGGCGGTGGGCTGGCCGGCCTGGTCGGCGACCGCGACGGTGGCCGTGCCCTGGTGGTCGTCGACCAGCCAGCTCAGCCGGGCCGGCGTGCGTACCGCGACAACGCTGTCGGCCTGGCCGTAGTAGCGCGTCGCGGTCACCGACCCGGAGGTGGCCCGGCGCACCTCGGTGTGCCCGAGATAGACGGTGGTACCCGCCGAATCGCGCCGGACGAGCTGGTTGCCGTCGGCGTCGTACACGGTGGATTCGGCTCCGCTGGTGGCCACCCGTCCCTCGGCGTCCCAGCTGACGGCCTGCCCCAGCCGTGAGGTGGTGTTGCCGGAGGCGTCGTAGCCGTAGCTCGCGGTCGTGGACCCGTTGGTGGTCACCGACCGCACCAGATGCGGCTGCGCGGCCTGGTAGGCGTAGGTCCGGGTGGTGTTGCCGGCCGCCGCGTGCCACACCTCGGCGAGCCGGTTGCCGATCTTGTCGTAGCTGTAGTCGTGCCAGTACGGCGCGGGGCCGCTCAGGTTGCCGGTCGTCGGCGACCCGCTGCACTCACCGGCCGGCGTCCATGCCTGCACGAGCCGTTGCAGCTGGTCGTAGCGGAAGCACTGCCGGTCGGCGGTGTCGTCCAGGTTGTCGACGATGGAGGTCACGTTGCCCGTGGCGTCGTAGCCATAGGCGCGGTCGGCCAGCGTCGGCCCGGCCTCCACGTCGCGATACGCCGACAGGTACGCCAGCCAGCGGGTGGCCTGGTCCCAGTCGTAGTTGCGGTGAACCTGCCGTCCCGCAGGGCCGGACGAGCGCGAGTCCAACGCCCCGAGTTCGTCGTACGTCGTGTCGGCGACGTAGGCTGCGAGCCCGGTCAGCGTGTCCGGGTTACCCAGCGCGTCGTAGCCGTGGGTCAGCGTCTCCTGCGCCAGGCCACCGACCGCCGGTAGCGTCGTCGTGGCGGGCTGGTCGTCCTCGTGGTAGGTGAACGTCGTGGTGTACGTGCCGGCCAGCCCGGTCTCGGCCGCCGGGACGGTCACCGCCGTGCCCTTGCGCCGGCCCCGCTCGTCGTAGCCGGTGACCGCCGAGACGTACGCCGCGCCGCCGGAGTGCCGCGTCGATGACGCGAGCAGCCCCTTGCCGCCCGGTGCGGTGTCGTACGCCCACTCGGCGAGCGTGCTGGCACCCTCGCGCAGGGCGGTGCGCCGGTCCAGGTCGTCGTAGCCGTAGGTCAGGGTCCGGCCGCGCGCGTCGGTGCGGGAGATGAGCCGGTCGGCGTCGTCGTAGCCCAGCACGACGGTGCCGGTGGTCGGCGCCTCGGCCCTGATCTGCCGCCCCCGGCTGTCGTAGGTGTTGCGCCGCACGTTGCCCGCCGGGTCGGTGATCGTCTGCAACTGGCCCAGCCTGGTGTACGTGTACCGGGTGGCGTCGTAGGCGCCGGTCGGTGCGCCACCGGCGTACTGCCGCAGCTCGACGGTCCGGCCATGTCCGTCCAGGATGGACGTCGTGGCCGTGCCGCCCTGCGGCGGGTCGACGTCCACCCGATCGCCGCCGTACGCGGTCGTGGTGCGCCACTGCTGCACCCCACCCGAGTAGAGGGCCTCGCCGGTGACCCGGCCCGCCCCGTCATAGCTGTACCGCGTCTCGCGATTTGGGGTGGTGGGCACGGCGAGCAGGCTGGTGCCGGGCAACCCGGCGTCCCAGCGCGCGTCGATGTCCCGGGAGACCCGGCCGGCACCGTCGTACACGGTGTCGGTGACGATGCGGCCACCGGTCGGGGAGCCGGTCTGGGTCTGCGCCGGGCGCAGCAGGCCGTCGTACAGCTCGTGGCTGACCGGGCCGATCAGCGGCCGGGTGGTCACCACCGATGGTCCACTCGCGCGTACCAGGTATTCGTGGCGCACGTTCGCCGTCGCCGTGGTGGCCCGGCCCGGCAGCCACACCGCGGTGAGCCGACCCAGTGCGTCGTAGCCGGTGCGCGTGACGTTGCCGTTGGCATCCTCGGTCGACGAGACGGTGCCGCGCAGTGGCTCGAAGTCGGTGGTCACGCTGTGGCCCAGCGGGTTGGTCCGCACCGTGCGGGTCACCGGTCCACCCGTCGCCGGGGTGTACGCGGTGCGGGTGACGTGCCCCAGCGCGTCGTACTGCTCCAGCGGGCGGCCGTGGCGGTCGGGGACCGTACGGGAGGCGGTGACGAAGCCGCTGCCGTTCCACTCCTCGACCCTGGTGAGGTCACCGGCGTCGCTGTAGGTGTTCTTCACATCGGTCAGCGTCGTTCCGGTCGCGTCGCACGCCGCGTCCAGGGTCTCCACCCGGCCAATGGTGTTGATGATCCAGGTGGTCGTGTTCTCGGTGTAGGTGTTGCGCACGCAGCTGTCGTCGGCCGTGGTCGAGGTGTCGCCGAGGTCGCTGGTGTGCAGCAGCCGGCCCCGGCTGTCGTAGCCGAAGCGCTTTTCCACGGTGCGCGTGCCCCCGCCGGCCAGCGTGATGAGTGTCCGCTCCGACACCTCGTCGGCCAGGGTCGCCTCCAGCGTGCCGGAGGCCCGCGGCCGGGTCGCGGTGGTGCCCAGGAGCCGCGGCTGGGACGTGGTACGGCTGATCACGTTCGACTCGTCGAATACCGCGGTCTGCCGGACCATGCCGCTGAACGCCGCCCGGTCCTCGACGCCGTCCACCGTGATCAGACGCTGGTCGCCGTCGGCGTCCCTGTCGTCGTACAGCCCGCGCAGGAACAGGTACTCGGTGACCGACTGGCCGCCGGTACGCACCCGCACCCGCTGGTATCCGCGCCACTGCCCCCAGGACTGCTGCGTGGCGGGCAGGATCTCGGAGTTGTCGTGGCTCCACAGCACCGCGCCGGGGTCGAGGTACTCGTACTGGGTGACCTTCGCCGTACGCCCGGCGACCAGGTCCTCCTCGATCACCTCGTTGACGACGTACTTGTGGAACCAGTCCAGCGCGGGCCCCGTGCCGCCGGGGCTCCAGAACGCGGGGAAACACTTGCGCACGTTGCTGTCCGGAGCCGGTGTACTGCCCGCGACGCAGTCGACGAGCGAGTAGTTGACTTTGATCTGCCCGCCGGTCTCGTTGACGATGCCGTGGATCCGGTACTTGTTGAGGGGGACCTTGCCGTCGATCGCCTCAAGGCGGTTGCGTTGCATGGTCCCGGCGAACCTCATCGGCGGGAGCGTGACGGTGCCGCCGACGTGGCCGGCACGGGTGATCGACTCCAGCCACAGCGCGGGTGCCGCGTCGGCACCGCTGCTGCCGGTGCCCGGGAACGAGTGGGTCAGCGTCCAGGAGTCGACGTCGCGGAAGCCGCTGCCGCTGTTCACCTGCGTGGTGATCTTCGCCAGCCGCTTGCTGGACCAGAACGTCGGGGCGAGGTAGGCGCAACTGCTGGTGCCGCACTCCTGGTCGTACGGGACGTCGGGGAAGTTGGCCGGTTCGCTGCTGGCACAGGTTGATCCGGGCAGGCACCGGCCGGCCACGGTGACCACCACCCGGGCCGCGCCCCCGGCGTACTCGATGCCGACCAGGTGGCCACTGCGCACGTACGGGGTGATCGTCCCGGCCCGGCTGTAGTTGTTGGTCTCCTTCTCGTAGCTGTAGGTGATCGCGTCGCCGTGCGGGTCGACGACCTTGTCCAGCATCCAGCGGTAGGTCTGCTGGCACCAGGACGCGGCGAACGTCGCCTGGTGGCAGGGTTCGCCACCGTCGTCACCGTAAACCGGCGCCGTCCAGGCCGAGCTGGCGGAGGCGCTGCTACCGAAGAAGTACTGCACGCCACCGGGCGAGGTCAGCCGCCAGTGCTCGCCGTCGTTGTCCCCGTTGGACGCGCCGAACAGCTGCTCGATCCGCCACCCGCTCTCGCGCTGCGCCGCCCACGTGCCGGTGTCCTTGTCGCGGACGAGTTCAGTCGTGAAATCGGGCAGCACCGCGACCGCGTTGGGCGACAGGTAGCACAGGTCGGCGACGCCCGCCTGGCCGTCCTGGTCGCAGGCGTGGTAGGACCGCTCGATGTAGCCGGTACGCAGGTCGAACCCCTCGCCGACCACCGACGGCTGGTTGTTGGTGGAACCGGTCCGCCCGTCGACGGCGCCCGAGTTGTAGGAGAGGCTCAGGTCCGGGACCGGACCGGGCAGTTGGGGCAAGGTGATCGGGTAGGACCAGGTGAAGTCGCCCGAGTTCAGGCCCACCTGCCAGGTCGCCGACGGCGCCAGGCTGGTCGCCCGGTAGCTGCCCGCGCTGCTGCTCGACGTGGCGACCAACGCGTAGACGCCATCCGCGCCCGTCGTCGTCACCCGGCCACGGATCGGGTCGTTGTTGCTGGTGATGGGCTGGCCGTCGAGGCGTACCAGCTTGAGTCGGGCCGCGTAGTCGCCGCCGAACGCGTGCCGGAAACCGGTGTAGTCCACCTCGATCGGCGCCCGCCCGGCCGCGCCGGTGATGCTGAAGACAACGCCGGAGTCCTTCCCGGAGCGCAGCAGCCGTACGGTCGCCGACTGCCCGAGCCAGATCGGCAGCGTTCCGGCCCGCGTCAGCTTCGGCGCGTCCGCATCGGCCTTCTCGACCTCGGTCGCTTTGACCTCCGCTACGCCGGGCGCCGGCCAGGTGACCGCAGGGGCGGAGCGCCAGGCGTTCCTGCTCGCCGCGTCGTCCATGGGCGCCCGGGCGGGCACGCCCGGGCCGGGTTTGCCGCTCAGCGCCGTACGTCCGGCCGTGTCGTCCGGAGCGGCCCGCGCGGGAAGGGGTTGCGCCACGAGCGACAGGGCGCAGAGCAGTATCAAGCCGAAACGTCGCACAGCCAGCCTCCAGCAACGAGTAGCCGGCCCGCTCGTAGAACGGGCCGGCTACAGCGTTACCGCGAGGTGCATATCGAACCGCACATCGACCTGACCCAAGCGGCGTGGCGCACACCGCCCGTGAGGATGGCTATTCGACCAGGTCCCCCTTCAACTCGCCGTTTACCCACCTGCCACGGATGCGCGGCTTCGTCGGGGGCTTCGGAGCCAGGCGATTAGCGGCTATTCCGGCGAAGGCGCCGCCGAGGACTTCGGTCATGAAGTCGCCGTTGTCCCACTCCCCCTCGTCGGCGGTAACCGCGTAGCTGAGGGCGCCGGCGCCCGCGCCGATGCCCGCAGCGCACAGGACAACCGTCCCGCAGGCGACCGCTCCGGCCACGGCGCCTCCGACCATCACCGCACCTTTGGAGACGTTTCGGATGACCTTGTCGTTATCCGCCTTCCAGCAGTCCAGAGCAAACCCACGGCAGGATGATCCTGCCGTCTGCTTGAGCGGTCCCTTGGCAGGCCCCATGGACGTGCAGCCGTACCGTCCGCCGCACTTCTGCGCGGCGGGCTTCTTGGCGGCGGGCTTGACGAAACGGCGCTCATAGTGCTCGCAGGAGGCCTTGTTGTAGCAGACCTTCTTCTTGTAACTTTCGTCGTCCTTCTTGTTACAGGCGCGGATGCTTCCACCACACTTTGCCAGCGCATCGTCACGCTTCTTCTGCGCCGCCCGTTCCTTCTTGGCCTTGTCCCGGGCCGCCTTGGCCGCTGCTTTGGCCGCCGCCGCCTGGTTCTTGGCGCGGATGCGCTCCTTGCGGGCCGCTTCCTCCCGCGCCTTCTTGGCCCCCGCCCTCGCGGCCGCCGCCTGGTTGCGGGCCCGGATCCGCTCCTTGCGAGCCTGCTCTGCGCGCGCCCGCTTCTGGGCTGCCTCCCACTGCTTGCGCTTGGCCGCGTCCGCCTTCTGCTTCGCGGCGCTGCCGTCACACTGCCTGGGGTTGGAGCACTTGTACTTCAACCCGTCCGGGTCGGAGTAGGTGACCGGCGAGTTGTTGGCGTACGGGTACGGGTTCATCTGCTGCGGATCGGTGTCGTCCATGATCGGGTCGACCGAGATGAAGCGCCCGATGTCCGCGTCGTACTCGCGCGCCCCGAGATGGACCAGCCCGGTCGACGGATCCTTTGTCCCGCCCACGAAACCGCGCTCCGACGGCCAACCTACGGCGGTGCCGCGCGACTGCCCGAACGGGGTCTGGTACCGCCGGGTCACCGACAGGTCCGACGCCTTGATGGCGATGTTGGCGGTGCCCTGGTGGTCGGAGACCAGCCAGCTGAGCCCGGCCGCGCTACGCACGGCGACGTTGCCGTAGTAGCGGGTCGACGAGACAGCCCCGCCGGTACCTTGATGGATCTCGAGTCCGTCGAGGTAGAGCGTGGTACCGGAGGGGTCGCGCCGGATCAACCGGTTGCCGTCGGCGTCGTAGAGGAACGAGGTGTCGCCGATACGCGCCAACTGCCCCTCCGCGTCCCAGCTGAGGTTCTGGCCCTGCCGGGTCAGCATGTTGCCGGCGCTGTCGTAGCTGTAGGTGTCGGTCTTGGAAACCCCGGGGCCGGTGGTCGTCACCGACTTCAGGGTGTGCGGCTGCGCCGACCCCGCCGCAGGATAGGTGTACGCCCGGCTGGTGTCCCCGCCCGCCGCGTGCCGGACCTCGGACAGCCGGTTTCCGGTCTTGTCGTAGCTGAACGAGTGCCAGTACGGTGCGGGTCCGCCGAGCGCGGCCGCGGATCGGGCGTCGCCGCAGTCACCGGACGACGGTGTCCATGCCTCGGTCAGCCGGGTCAGATAGTCGTAGCCGAAGCACTGCTGGTCGCCGGAGACGGCATCTGAGCTGGACAGCACGTTGCCGACCGGGTCGTAGCGGTAGGTCAACGCCGACACGCCGGGATTGTCCTCGTCCTCTCGGTCCATCGTGGCCAGCTCCAACCGGCCGGTCACCGGGTCGAACCCGAACCCGGACCAGACCTGGCGCCCCGGCGTGCCGTGCAGTGTGCCGACGACCCTGGCAAACTCGTCATACCAGGTGTCTGCGACGTATTTGTCCAATCCGGACAGGGTTTGCGGCTGGTCGAACTCGTTGTAGCCGTGGGTGAGGGTCTCGTTGGGCAGTCCCACCACCGCCGGCAGCCCGGTCGTGCTCAGCCGCCCGAACGCGTCGTAGGTCAGGCTGGTCGTGTACGTACCGGCCAGGCTCCCCTCCACGGCGGGAATGGTCACCTTCGAGCCCAGCGTACGGCCGGTTCCTTGCTGGTACCCGGTGACCTCGCTGGAGTAGACGCTGCCGTCGACGTAGCGCTGCGACGCCACCGGCAGCCCCTTGCCGTTGGGCAGGGTGTCGTACGTCCACGCGGCCAGCTTGGTCTGCCCGTTGAAGTGACCGGTCTTGCGGCCCAACGCGTCGTACGTGTTGGTCAGTGTGATGCCGCGCGAGTCGGTACTCGAGACCTCCTGGTCCTCGTCGTCGTAGGTATGGGTGGTGACCCCGGAGTCCGGATCCTCGTCCCGGATCACCCGGCCGCGCAGGTCGTAGAAGTAGCGCCAGACGTTCCCGGATGCGTCGGTCACGCTCGCCTTCTGCCTGGCCCTGTTGTAGCCGTACTTTGTCGCGTCGTACGCGCCGGTCGGCGAGGCGCCGTGGAACTGGCGCAGCTCGACGGTACGGCCCTCGAGGTCGAAGATCTCCATCGTCGGCGTACCGCCCGCAGGCGGGTCGGTCGCCGTCCAGTTCGGGCCGTACGACGTCGTGGTACGCCACTTCTCGACGCCACCCGACAAAAGGATTTCGTCGGTTTCGCGTCCGGCCGTGTCGAACAGGTAGCGCGTCTGCGCCACCACCTTCTCGTCGGCCGCCTTGAACAGAGCGGTCGCCGGGGTGGAGTTCTCGTTCCAGTAGTCGTCGTTGGTCCTCTCCACCCTGCCCTGGCTGTCGTAGAACACGTCGGTGATGACCCGTCCGCCGACCGGTGACGGGCTCTGCGTCTGGCGCAGCCGCAGGAAGCCGTCAAGAAGGTTGTGGCTGACCAGGTACGAGCCGTTGGACAGCAAGGTGCTGCTGCTGACGACCGAGGGCGCGTTGCCCCGTACCAGATAGGAGAACTTGGCAGACGGGGACTGGCCTGCCGCCTTGCTGCGTCCCGGAGCCCAGCCCGCGGTGAGCCGGCCCAGCGCGTCATAGGTCATGTCGGTGCGTACACCGTTGGCATCCGTCGTGGAGAGCACGGTGCCGAGCAGCGGGTCGATCGAGGTGGTGCTGGTGTGCCCGAGGGCGTTGGTCTCCGCGACCGCCGTCACCGGCCCACCCGTCTCCGGGGTGTAGGTGACCGTGCTCTTGTCACCGGACGGATCGGTCGACTCGACCGGCCGGCCGTGCACGTCGTACCGGAGGCTGCCGATCGGCACGTACGTGCCGGGCTCGGACACCTCCTCCGACTTCGTCTGGTCTCCCTTGACCGGCGGCGTGGTGATGCTGGTCGCGCCGTCGTAGTAGTGGCGCTCGTCGCTGAGAAGGTCGCCGCTCGACGGCGTGACGGAGCAGCCCACGCTGACCGTCTCCATCCTGGCCACCGTGTCGATGATCCACGACGTCAGGTTCTGCGTGTACGACGTCCGGGCGCACGTGTCGTCATCGGGAGTGGACGTGTCCCCGCGATCGTCGGTCAGGATCACCCGGCCGTAGTCGTCGTAGGAGTAGACGGTCTCGGTCACCCAGACCCCGCCCGGATGTTTGGTGTACTCCCGCTCGGACCGCTCCTCGGTCAGGTACGCCTCCAGCGGCCCGACCGCCCGGTTGCGGCTGGCCGTCTTGCGGATCTCCAAGGGCTCCGAGATGGTCCTGCTGAGCCAGTCGGTCCCGTTGAAGGTCGTCACCTCGCGGGTGAAGCCACGCCGCACCGGCTTGTCCTCGACGCTGCCGCCCTGCGAGTCGCTGACCCACACGTCGCGCCGCGAACCGGTCGACAGCAGGTCGTTGTCCATGCCACGCAGGAACAGGTGCTCCTCCACCCGCTGCGGCCCGGCCAGCGGGTCGCCGTGCTTGACCCGGGTGCGCTGGTAGCCACGGAACTGGCCCCACGACCTGAACCGGGCCGGGGTCAACTCGCCATCGTCGTGGGCCCACCCGGCGCCGCCGAGGTACTCGTACTCGGTGACCTCCGACGCGTTGTCGCTGCCGGTGGCGTCCCGCTCGACCACCCTGGTGACGACGTTCTTGTGGAACCAGTCGAGTGTCGGCTCGGTGGAACCACCCATCAGCCAGTACCCCGGATAGCAGGCCATGACGTTGTTGTCGGGCGTGGGCAGGCTGGTCCGCTGGCACTCCTGCTCGGCGTACGTGACCTCGATCCGGCCACCGGTCTCGTTGGTTATCGCGTTGAGCCGCCACTTGGCGAACGGGCGTGCCATGTCGAGCCCGTCGACCCGGTTGTCGAGCAGTTCCCCGTCGAACTGCACGGGCGGCATGGTCACCGTCCCGCCGGCGTGGCCAGCCTGGACGATCGACTCCAGCCACAACCCCGGATCGGTGCCGTCGCCGTTAGCCGGAAACTCGTGGTTGAGCGTCCACGACGCCACATCCCGGTATCCGGCGTTGTGGTAGACCTGCGTCGTAATCTTCGCCAGCCGCTTGGCTGTCCAGAACGTCGGTGTCGGGACTAGGCAGCTCGTGCTCGTGCACTGCTGGTCGAACGGCACGTCGGGGAAGTTCTGCGGGTGGGTGGCGGGGTCGCAGACGGCGCCGGGAATGCAGCGCGGCGCGGGGGTGAACACCACCCGCCCCGCCGCGGGCGCGGTCGAGCCGTCGCGGAAGCCGTACTCGATCCGGTTCAGATGCCCCGACCGTACGTACTGGGCCCGGCTGTAGTAGTTGGTCTCGGTGTCGTAGTAGTACGCCATGGCGTCGCCGTGGGTGTCCACGACGTAGTCGAGGTTCCACCGGTACGCCTGGGTGCACCACGCGTTGGCGAAGGCCGCCTGGTGGCACGGCTCCCCGGCGTCATCGCCGAAGACCGGGACGGTCCACGCCGACTTCGCCGCCGCCGAACGGCCGAAGAAGTACTGGGTGCCGTCTGGTGAGGTCATCCGCCAGTACTCGCCGTCGTTGTCGCCGTTCGAGGCTCCGGTGAGCAGTTCCACCCGCCAGCCGCTGTCCTCCTCCGATCGCCACACGCCGGTCGCGTCATCCCGGACCAGTTCACCGGTGATGCCGGGCAGCGCGACGGTCGCGTTCCGGGAGGCGAAGCACAGCTCCTGCGAGGTCGCCTGCCCGTCCTCCTTGCAGGACTGGTACGAGCGCTCGATGAACCCCGCCTGCGAGTCGAAGCCCTCACCGATGATCGACGGCTGGTTGTTCGTCGCGGCCATCCGCCCGTCGACGCTGCCGGAGGAGTAGCCGAGGCCCAGGTCGGGGGTCAAGCCAGGGAGGTCGGGCACCCCGATCGGGTACGACCAGCCGAAGTCGCCGGAGTTCAACCCGACCTGCCAGCTCAACGACGGCGACAGGGTGGTGGCCTGGAAACTACCGTTGGGACCGCTGGCGGCGGCGGTCACCGCGAACAGGCTCGCCTCGGCCAGCCCCGGCTCGTCGGCCGCGCGCAGCCCACTCGGCAGCCGGGACCTGCCCGGCAGCGGCAGCTCCGCCCGCAGCCTTCCGCCCTTCAGATCGTTGCGGGCCGGGAACACCTTGCCGTCGTAGACCCGCACGATCTGTAGGCGCGAGGCCCAGTCGCCGCCGTAGGCGTGTCTCAGCCCGCCGTAGTCGACCTCGACGGACGCAACTTTTGCCTCGTCGCTCGATACGCGCAGCAGCAGGCCCTTCACTCCGGCCCGGGTGGCGGCGGCCCGGTCGAGCACCTCCGCCCGTACCCCGGAAGGAGCGGCGACCGTGGCCTGCCAGCTCGCGCCCGGCGAGGTGCGCAGGAACGTGGCCTCCTCACGCCCGGGCTTGTGCCCGCTGGTCGGCGCGGCGTTGGCGCCCGGTACCGAGGCCGGCTTGGCCCGGTCAGGTCGACGTGGACGATCGGGCTCCGCCTGCGCCGGTGTGGCGGTCAGCAGGGTCGCTGCCATCGCCACCGCAGTCGCTGCCGCCACAACCGTTCGCCATCGTGTTACTGGTTCTGTCATGCGCGCAGGATCGGTCAGCGCCGCACGCCTGTGCGCATTTCGGAGCGCACACCGCCCCGGTGCCCCGGTGCCAACCCCGCGAGCAGTGCGGCACCGGACCGGGCCCGAGCCGTACCCGCGGATCCCCGCGCAGGATCGCCTCGTACAGCGCCGTCAGCAGCGGGCTTGGCCGCGCGTTGAGGTCGCTGGCCAGGTACCCGCAGGCGCGCCGGAACGCGTCGACGGCCGCCGCGACATCGCCGCTGCGGCTACATGCCACCATGAGCTGGCCCCAGGCCCGCTCGCGGTATGGCTGGCGGCTGACGAAGTCTTGCAACAGCAGGCGGGCGCGATCCGGCTCGCCGGCCTCAATCAGCAGTTCGGCGGAATCCTCCACGGCGGACTGCCACTGGACGAGCAGGGCCTGGGCGTAGCCGAACAGGGCCGGCCCCTGCGCTACGTCGAGCATCGGAGCACCGCGGTACAGCGAAACCGCATCGGCGAGAAGCCTGAGCGCCGAGGCCGGGTCGCCGCGGCGCCGCGCACCGCGACCATCATTGATCATGGTCTGGAATCGCAGGGCGTCGACGTTACCGCCGATGGTCAAGGACCAGCCAGAGCTGGCCTGGAACAGCTGACCGCCCAGATCCATCGACCACAGCCGCAACTCCGCCAGGTAGCTGCGAAAGTTCGAGGCAGCCGAGGCAGGCACGGCGTCACCCCACAGTTCGGTATAGGCTGTCGCCCGCCGAAGCACTCGGTCCCGGTAGAGCAGCAGCATCGCCAGGAGTGTGCGCGCCTTTCCGGTGGGAATCGACACCAGGCGACCTCGCTGCCACACCTCCATCGGACCCAGCAGGTTCACCGTCAACTGCTCCATAGCCGGAGATCGTTACGGCGCCGGTCGCGGCCTGTCCAGCGTCCCGAACGGACGCGAACAAACCCGAACGGCTGGAGCCCCGGTTTCGGCGGCCGCAGCCTGGTCGGGGCTACCGGTCGCGGTCCCGGGACGGCTGCACCCGCTTCGGCTCCCCCGGCATCTTCGGATGGTCCGGCGGGTACGGCAGATCCCCGCCCGCGCCGTCCCGGTCGTCCCGGTCGGCCCACTCCAGCAGCGGGGTGATGTCCCACGGGGCGTCGTCGATGCCGGCGTGCGGATCGCCGATCCTCGCCACCCGCTCCGGTACCGTCTTCAGGTCGAAGTCGTCCGGCTCCACGTCCGGCAGCTCGTCCCAGGTGACCGGGGTGGAGACGGTGGCCCGGGCATTGGCCCGCAGCGAGTAGGCGCAGGCGATCGTCCGGTCCCGGGCCATCTGGTTGTAGTCGATGAAGACCTTCTCGCCGCGCTGCTCCTTCCACCAGGAGGTGGTGACCAGGTCGGGGCGGCGCCGCTCGACCTCCCGGGCGAACGCGATCACCGCCCGGCGCACCTCGGTGAAGGTCCACCGGGGCGCGATCCGCAGATAGACGTGCACGCCCCGGCCGCCGGAGGTCTTCGGCCAGCCGGTCGCGCCCAGCTCGTCCAGCAGCCCGCGCACCTCGCCGGCCGCCTCCACCGCGTCGGCGAAGTCGGTGCCGGGCTGCGGGTCGAGGTCGATCCGCAGCTCGTCGGGGCGGTCGACGTCGGTGCCCCGGACCGGCCAGGGATGGAAGACCACCGTGCTCATCTGGGCCGCCCAGGCGACGTGCGCCAGGTCGGCCGGGCAGAGCTCGTCGGCGCTCCGGCCGCTCGGAAACTGGATCTTCGCGGTCTGGATCCAGGGCGGTACGCCCCGCGCCGGCACCCGCTTCTGGTAGAACATCTCCCCCTCGATGCCCTCCGGGAAGCGCTGCAACGCCGTCGGTCGGTTGCCCAGGGCGCGCATGATCCCGTCGCCGACCGCGAGGTAGTAGTCGAACATGTCCTTCTTGGTGAACCCGCGACGGGGGAAGTAGACCCGGTCCGGGCTGCTCAGCCGTACCGTGTGCCCGGCCACCTCGACCTCGACGGGCTTCGCCTTCGCGCTGCCACCAGCCATGCGCCGACCCTATGCCACCGGTCCGACACGGGTGACCCGACACGGAGACGCCGCCCGCCACCACGGCCGGACAGCCGGCACGGCCGCTCTAGGACAGGGGTCGCGCCTCCCGCTCCCGGCTGCCGTGCCGGTGCGCCTCCCAGACCTGGCAGATCAGCACGAGCTTCTGCTCGAACCGGGGATCCCGGTCCAGCAGACCGCCGTCGTAGGGGGCGGGCAGCCGCAGCGGCCCGGCATCGCCGAGGTAGACGGCGACGACGGTACGACCCCGGCGGCGCTCCGCCCGGACGTCGACCACCCGCGGCCAGGCCACGAAGGCGTACCCCCCGTACGCCCGGCCCCGCAGCCCCGCATCGTCCAGCCGGACCCGGGCCCGGAGCCGGTCGGCGGCGCCGCAGAGCATCCCGAGCGGCAGCGGGGCCAGCACGGCGGCCCAGGCCAGTTCGGAGAGTTCCCGGTGCCCGGGCAGCGTGCTGACGATCACGATCACGGCACCACTGCCCAGACCGCCCCAGCGCAGCCCCCGGACCACCGCCTGCCGCCAGGTCAGCCGGAACTCGGCCAGCACCGGCCGGTGCTCGCGTCGCCGTCGCTCTCCCCCCGGCCCGGTGGCCGCCCGCATGTCCTGTCAACGACTCGGTCGCCGGGCGGTGATTAACCAGTTGTTTCTCGCTGTTTTCCGATGAATCTGCGGTGCTCGGCCGCCCCGACGAGGCGCTTAGCCGCCCGACGATCTCCGCCGTACCGTTGGGGTATGGCTGACAACAGTGTCCGGGACGACCAGGCAGGCAAGCTGCCCAGCACCGAGGAGGAGTGGCGGGTCCGGCTCACTCCGGAGGAGTTCAGGGTGCTCCGCCAGGCGGGCACGGAACGCGCGTGGACCGGCGAGTACGTGGACACCAAGACCGCCGGCACCTACCACTGCCGGGCCTGCGGGGCGGAACTCTTCTCCAGCGACACCAAGTTCGACTCGCGCTGCGGCTGGCCGAGCTTCGACCAGGCACTGCCCGGCGCGATCCGCTACCTGGAGGACCGCTCGCTCGGCATGGTCCGGATCGAGGTGCGCTGCGCCACCTGCGACTCCCACCTCGGGCACCGCTTCGACGGCGAGGGCTTCACCCCGACGAACGCCCGGTACTGCATCAACTCGATCTCGATGCGCCTCGACCCGTCAGCCACGTAGAATCACCGCAGATACGGTGAAACGGGGGAATTCGACATGGCGACCTGCGAGGTCTGCGGCAACGACTACTGGATGGCGTTCGAGGTCCGCACCACCAGCGGGGACGTGCACACCTTCGACTCGTTCGAGTGCGCGGCGCACAAGCTCGCCCCGGTCTGTGAGCACTGCGGCATCCGGATCATGGGGCACGGTGTCGAGGTCTCCGGCCGGTTCTTCTGCTGCGGGCACTGCGCCCGGGTCGTCGAGGGCGAGCGCGGGGCGGAGATCCGGGACGCCGTCGGCGCCCGCCCGGCCTGACGCTCCACCCGGCTCTTGACGCCGCCGGATCTCCCCGGCGACGGTCCACGCCGCTGCCGGCCTACCATCGCGGGATGCAGCAGTCGCAGACGCCGCCGCGCCAGGCGGACCCCGCGGAGCGGGTCGAGCTCCGGGTCGCCTCGTTCGCCGACCTCGACACCCGGACCCTGCACGACCTGCTGAAGCTGCGGGTCGACGTCTTCGTGGTCGAGCAGGACTGCGCCTATCCCGAACTCGACGGCCGGGACGTCGAGCCGGGCACCCGGCACCTGTGGCTGGCTCGGGGCGACGCACCGATCGCGTACCTGCGACTGCTCGCCGACCCGGGCGGGGTGGAGCGGATCGGCCGGGTGGTGGTGGCCCGGCAGGCCCGGGGCGGCGGGTACGCCGGACGCCTGATGACCGAGGCGCTGGCCATGGTCGGCTCCCGGCCCTGCGTACTCGACGCCCAGTCGCACCTGGTCGACTTCTACGCCCGCTACGGCTTCACCGTGAGCGGCCCGGAGTACGTCGAGGACGGCATCCCGCACGTGCCGATGCGCCGCGACCCGGCGGACCGGGCCGAGGCGGCGGACTAGTCTGCCTGGCCAGCCCGGACCGGCGGTTCGGATGGAACTGCCCGCGGATCGCGGGCATTCGCGGGGTTTGTGCCGGGCGGGGTTGCTGGCCCGACCGGGCCACCTCTAGCCTCCCGATCACCGCCGTGGAGATCGTGCCCCGGCGCCTTTCTCCGCAACCCCCATGGAAGGTGTACATGCGCCCCCTCCTGCCCCTGGCCCGGATCGGCGTGGCCGTCACCGTGGTCGCACTGACCACGGTCGCCGCCGCCACGCCGGCCGGCGCCCAGGAGCCCGAATCGCCATACGCCGACGCGTACCCGTCGCTGCCATTCGTGGTCAACGTCGCCCAGAACGCGACCAAGCCCAAGCCGGTCAAGCTCACCATCGACAACTACTCGCGGGTCGCCGCCCGCAACGTCTCGGTGAAGGTCGACGCCTCCGGGCTGCCCGCCGCCATCACCGCCACGCTGCCCGGCACCGACCAGGGCTGCGCCGTTTCCGGCGCGGTGGCCACCTGCACGCTCGCGGAACTCGCGGCCGGCACGACGCACACCTACACCATCGGGATCGCACCCGGAAACCTCGACGGCGACACCCCGTGGAGCGGCACCATCACCGCCACCTCCCACGCGGAGAACACCATGGGCGAGGCCAGCACGGAGAGCATCGTCCAGGTCAGCGGCCCCGGCATCGACCTGGTGATCGGCCGGATCGCCGACGTCGAACTGACGGCCGGCGCCTCGACCAACGTGCCGATCTCGGCCCGCAACGAGGGCACCGTCGCCGCCGACGCGGTCGCCGTGGTGATCAGCACCACCCACTACCTGGAACTGCCCAACCCGTACGAGAACTGCCTGTACAGCCGGGACGACCTCGCCCTGACCTGCATTGTGGACGGAGCGCTCGGCCCGGACGAGACCTTCGAGATCGATCCCGCGACGCCGCTGCGGCTCAAGGTGGCCGACAAGGCGGCCGGCCCGGACACCTACGGGGCCTGGGCCGCCGTGCTGCCGCTGACCGACGAGGAGGCCGAGCAGCGGCTCAGCCAGGCGGGCAACAAGTCGAGCGGCAAGCGGCTCCGGCTGGTCCCGACCAGCAAGGCGCTGCGGGCCCCGGCGGAGGACCTGAACCACGACGACAACGAGACCGCGTTCACCGTGAAGGTGCCGCTGCACGAGGCGGACAGCGTCGCGATCGGGGCGACCGTCGACGGTGCGGTCGACGAGACCAGGTCGATCCGGGTCGGCATCCGCAACGACGGCCCGGCGAACACCCTCACCCCGGGTGAGGAGTGGTCGTCGTCGGCCGAGGTGGTCCTGCCGGCCGGCCTGTCGGTGCTCAAGGTCGACGAGCAGTGCGAGCCGAACACCGCCAACCCGAACGGTGCGGACCGGCGGGGAGTGGTGGACGGCCTGTCGTACCACTGCTGGCCGTCGGAGCAGCTCCAGTCGGGTAAGACCTGGCTCTTCGACTTCACGGTCAAGATTGCCCGCGAGCCCGGGGCGGCCGGCTCGATCGTCGTCGACGGCGGCGTGCAGGACAAGAACGCCGGCAACAACACCGCGCCGATCACCCTGGAGACCGGTGGTGCCGGCGGTGGCCTGCCGGTGACCGGTGCCCGGGCCGGACTGGTCGCGCTCGGCGGTGTGCTGCTGCTCGCCGCCGGTGTGCTCGGCGTCGTCGTGGCCCGGCGCCGCCGGATCGTCACGGTCGTCGACTGACGCTCTCAGGAACGGAAGGAGTAGGGGGCAGCGGCGCGACGCCGTTGCCCCCTACTCCCCTCCGACCAGGTGCTGCCCGGCTGCGGTCGGGTCCGGAGCCGACGACCCGGCAGCACCGACGGCAGGGCGGCGCGTTCGCGTCACGGCAGCGCGTTGACCAGTTCGCCGATGCTCCGGCGCCGGCCGGTGAAGAACGGCACCTCCTCGCGGACGTGCCGGCGGGCCCGGGAGGCGCGCAGGTCGCGCATCAGGTCGACGATCCGGTGCAGTTCGTCGGCCTCGAAGGCGAGCAGCCACTCGTAGTCGCCGAGCGCGAACGAGGCGACCGTGTTGGCCCGGACGTCCGGATAGCCGCGGGCCATCATGCCGTGCTCGGCCAGCATCTCCCGGCGCTCGGCGTCGGGCAGCAGATACCACTCGTAGGAGCGGACGAACGGGTAGACGCAGACGTAACCCCGGGCCGGCTCGCCGGCCAGGAACGCCGGTACGTGGCTCTTGTTGAACTCCGCCGGCCGGTGCAGCGCCATCTGCGACCAGACCGGCGCCAACTGCCGGCCGAGCGCGGTACGCCGCAGCCGCCCGTACGCGTCCTGGAGCGCGTCGCTCGACGACGAGTGCCACCAGATCAGCAGGTCCGCGTCGGCGCGCAGCCCGGAGACGTCGTAGCTGCCCCGCACCACCACGTCCTTGCCGGCCAGCTCCTCGAAGAGCGACCCGACCTCGGCCGCGATGCCGTCCCGGGCCTCCGGCAGCGGGCCGGTCGCCCGGAACACCGACCACATGGTGTAGCGGATGCTCTCGTTCAGCTCCCGCAGCCGGGCCGCGTTACTCTGCTCCGCGCCGCCCCGCTGCTCCGCGCCACCCGTCTGTTCCACAGTCATGCCCTCGATACTCCCAGCACCTTGATGATCTCCTCGGCCGCGGTCTCGCCGGAGCGTACGCAGACCGGAATCCCCACCCCGTCGTAGCCGGCGCCGGCCAGCGCCAGGGTCGGGTGTGCGGTCCGCAGCGCGGCCCGGGCCGCGGCCACCCGGTCCAGGTGGCCGGGGGCGTACTGGGGCAGCGCGCCGCCCCACCGCTGCACGTGGCTGTCGACCGGTTCGGGCAGTTCCGCGCCGAGCAGCCCGGACAGCTCCCGGTGCACCGCCGAGACCAGTTCGTCGTCGGCGCGTTGCAGCAGGTGTTCCTCGCCGTGCCGGCCGACCGAGGCGCGCAGCAGCAGCGTGCCGTCCGGGCGGCGTAGGTGCGCCCACTTGCTGGTGAAGAAGGTGGCCGCCTTGACCAGGGTCCCCTCGGTCGCCGGCACCAGGAACCCGGACAGGTCCCCCGGCACCGCGCCGCGGTCACTCGCCGCCGCCCCGTCGGGCGGGCCGGGTAGGGCGAGACTGACCAGCGCCACGCTGGCGTAGTCGAGCCGGCCGACCAGCGCACCGACCGCCACGTCGACCCCGCCGAGCAGCCGGGCGGCGGGCCGGGCCGGCAGGGCCAGCACCACCGCGTCGACCTCGACCAGTTCCGGGTCGCGGGTCGGGCCGATCACCAGGCGCCAGCCGCCCGGGACCGGCAGCAGCTCCCGGACCGCCGCGTTCAGCCTGATCTCGGCCCGGGCCGCCTCGGCGGCGGCGGCCACCAGCCGGCTCACCCCGCCGTTCACGGTCGCGAAGACGGGAGTACCGGCCGGCCGGGGCGCGGCGGCCATCGCCGCCCGGACCGCCCCGGTCAGGGTCGCCTCGACGCGTGCCGCCCGGGCCAGCCCGGGCATGGTGGCGGCCAGCGACAGCTCGTCGGCGCGGCCGGCGTACACCCCGCCGAGCATCGGGTCGACGAGCCGGTCCACCACCTCGTCGCCGAGCCGCCGCCGGACCAGCTCGCCGACCGTCGGGTCCTCGTCCGGGTCGAGCAGCGGACGGCCCCCGTCGGCGTCCCGCTCCGCCGCCGGCCGGGCCACCGGAGCCACCGCGGCCAGGTCACCGGGTACTCCGACCAGGGTGCCCGGGGGCATCGGCCGCAGCTCGCCTCCGATCGCCAGCGCGGCCCGCCCGATCGCCGGGTGCACCAGCGCGTCGGCCAGCCCCACTCGGCGGGCCAGGGCGACCGCCGCCGAGTCCCCGCCGGCCGGGTCCCGGGTCAGGAACGCCTCGGCGCCGAACTCGACAGTCGCTCCGGCCAGCGACCCGGTACGCAGCTTGCCGCCGAGCGTGCCGGACTGCTCGTACACGGTGATCTCGGTGTCGGCGGGGAGCCGGTCCCGCAGCCGGAGCGCGGCGGCCAGCCCGGTGATCCCGCCGCCGACCACGGCGATCCGCGGCCCGCCGGACCGTGTCGTGTCGTTCACCCCGGTGCCCGCCTCTCGGTCAGTTCGCGGACGCCTCGTGGACCAGGGCGACGACCCGGGTCAGTACGTCGGGATCGGTCTCCGGCAGCACGCCGTGCCCGAGGTTGAAGACGTGCCCGGGGGTGGCCGCGCCCTCGCCGAGCACCCGGCGCACCTCGGCCTCGACCACCGGCCAGGGCGCGAAGAGCACGGCCGGGTCCAGATTGCCCTGCACCGCCCTGTCCGGCCCGATCCGCACCGTCGCCGCGTCCAGCGGGGTACGCCAGTCCACCCCGACCACGTCCGCGCCGGCCTCCCCCATCGCGCCGAGCAGTTCGGCGGTGCCGACCCCGAAGTGGATCCGGGGCACGCCCGCGTCGGCGAGCCCGCGCAGCACCGTCGTCGAGTGCGGCAGCACGAACCGGCGGTAGTCGGCCTCGGAGAGCGCCCCGGCCCAGGAGTCGAAGAGCTGCACCGCCGAGACGCCGGCCCCGACCTGCACCTTCAGGAAGGCAAGGGTGATCTCGGCCAGCCGGCCCAGCAGCGCGTGCCAGACGTCCGGTGCGCCGTGCATCAGCGCCTTGGTGCGTACGTGGTTGCGCGACGGCCCGCCCTCGACGAGGTAACTGGCCAGGGTGAACGGCGCTCCGGCGAACCCGATCAGCGGGGTGTCGCCGAGTTCGGCGACGAGCAGCCGGACCGCCTCGTCCACAAAGGACACGTCGGAGGGGTCGATGGGGCGGATCCGGTCGACGTCCGCGAGGGTGCGTACCGGTTCGGCCACCACCGGGCCGGTGCCGGGCACGATGTCCAGATCCACCCCGGCCGCCGCCACCGGTACGACGATGTCGCTGAACAGGATCGCCGCGTCGACGCCGTGCCGGCGTACCGGCTGGAGGGTGATCTCGGTGACCAGCTCCGGCCGGCGGCACGACTCCAACATCGGGATCCCGGCCCGCACCTCGCGGTATTCCGGCAGCGAACGCCCGGCCTGCCGCATGAACCAGACCGGGGTGTGCGGCACCGGCTGGCGCCGGCAGGCCCGGACGAACGGCGAATCGGCCGGGCCGCCCGGGGCCGGCTGGTCGTCTCGGGCCACGTTGCCCGCAGTCGTGGTGGTCATCGGCGCCATCGTGCCACGCGCCCCGATCCCGGCGACGCCCACCGCCGGGTTTTGTGGCGTGCCAGACGCGCCGGATCCGGCTGCGGTCGCCGGGGCAGGCAGACCCGATGTGCGGTGTGCCGGGCCGACCAGCCGCTCCGACCGGCGCGGCGCCCCACCACCGCGCAGACGATCGGCTTAGGCTGCGGATATGGCCTCCCCGATCGTCCAGCCTGAGACCTTCGCCCGTGCGGTGGCCGGGTTGCGGTCGGCGGCGCCCCGCGCGGAGATCGTGCTGGAGGAGGTGGGGGCCCCGCAACGGCTGGCCCCGTACGCCTTCGCGCTGGCCGCCACCGTGCGGCGCGACGGCGAGGAGGTGGCCACCGGACGGCTCATCCTGCTGCACGACCCGGCCGGACACGAGGGCTGGGAGGGGACGCTGCGCCTGGTCACCTACGTCACCGCCGAGCTGGAGATCGACCTCGCCGCCGACCCGCTGCTCCCCGCCGTCGGCTGGACCTGGCTGACCGACGCGCTCCAGGCGCGGGACGCGGCCTACCGGGCGCTCGGCGGCACGGTGACCCAGACCATGTCGACCCGGTTCGGCGAGCTGGCCGGCCCGCCGGCTGCCAGTGACATCGAGATCCGCGCCTCCTGGACCCCGGTCGACGACGACCTGCGGGCACACCTGCTGGCCTGGTGCACGCTGCTCGCCTCCACCGCCGGGCTGCCGCCGCCGGGTGTCACCGCGCTGCCGCACTCCCGGCCGGCCGGCGCCGCCTGACCAGCCGCAACTTCCGCCGAACCTCCTACGCCCCAACCGCTTCGGCGGCCCCAGCCGCCCCACCGGACCCGACTCGCCGGACCGGCTGCGCGACCCGAATCCTGGCGAAGACTAGGGTTGTCAGGTGACCGACGAACCACCCCTGCGCCGTCGGGCCGCGCAACGCCGAGCAGGGGACGAGCCGCACAGCCTTCCGGTGTCCGCGCCGGATCCCGAGACAGTGGGGCCCGACCCAACGCCCGGCGGGCCCGTACCGCTTCTCACCCCTCGCGACGGCACCCCGGCCCCCGTCGAGACACCCGCCGGCCTGGCCGACGTGGTGTCCCGGTTCGCGGCCGGCACCGGCCCGGTCGCCGTCGACGCCGAACGCGCCTCCGGCTACCGCTACAGCCAGCGGGCCTACCTGGTCCAGCTCCGGCGGGCCGGGGCCGGCACCGTGCTGATCGACCCGCTGCCCCTCGGCGACCTCCGCACCCTCGACGAGGCGATCGCGGACGCCGAATGGGTGCTGCACGCCGCCAGCCAGGATCTCGCCTGCCTCGCCGACCTCGGGCTGCGGCCGAGACGCCTCTTCGACACCGAGCTGGCCGCCCGGCTCGCCGGCTTCGAACGGGTCGGCCTGGCCGCGCTGACCGAACAACTGCTCGGCTTCACCCTGGAGAAGCACCACTCGGCGGCGGACTGGTCCAGCCGGCCGCTGCCGGAGTCCTGGCTGACCTACGCCGCGCTGGACGTGGAGATGCTCACGGAACTGCGGGACAAGCTCGCGGCCGAGCTGGACCGGCAGGGCAAGGCGAAGTGGGCGGCCGAGGAGTTCGCCGCGCTGGTGGCCTGGGGTGCCCAGCCGGCCCGGCAGCGGCCGGACCCGTGGCGGCGGACCTCCGGCATCCACCGGGTGCGCGGGGCCCGGGCGCAGGCCCGGGTGCGGTCGCTCTGGTACGCCCGGGACGAGATCGCCGCCCGCCGTGACTCGGCGCCCGGCCGGGTGCTGCCGGACGCCGCGATCATCGCCGCCGCCGAGATGGACCCGAAGGACGAGCGGACCCTGCTGATGCTGCCCGGCTTCGGCGGGCGCTCGGTACGCCGGCTCGTCCGGACCTGGCTGGACGCCCTCGCCGACGCTCGGCAACTGCCGGACGACGCGCTGCCGGTGAGCCCGACGATCGACGGGCCGCCCCCGCCGCACCGCTGGGCCGAGCGGGACCCGGTGGCGGCCGCCCGGCTGGCCCGGTGCCGCGAGGTGGTGACCCGGATCGCCGCGGCGCACACCCTGCCGCCGGAAAACCTGATCACTCCCGACTCGGTCCGCCGGCTGGCCTGGATCCCGCCGGAGGAGATCACTGCGGAGACGGTCGCCGAGACCCTGCGCGGGTACGGCGCCCGGAGCTGGCAGGTCGGCCTGATCGCCGAGGAACTCGCGGCGGCGCTGGTCGAGCCCACGACCTGACCCCGCGTCCGCACCGGCCCGCTGGCAGTACGGCTGTCCGGCGGGCCGGACCGGCAGCACAGGTCAGTGGTGCAGGTGCAGGGCGGGCCGGCGGATGCCGAGCAGTTCGTCACGGATCCGGCACCACTGCACGGCGTGCCGGATGCCGTCGGCAACGGAATACTCGGGCTTCCAGTCGAGCAGGAGTCGGGACCGGGTGCTCCGGGTGAACGAGCCGGCCGCGTCGCCGGGGCGGCGCGGCGCCTCGCGGGTCCGCACCGGCCCGACCGCCGCGGCGAAGGCGGCGACGAGTTCCCGGACGGTGGTCCCGTCCCCGGTGCCGAGATTGACCGCCTCCACCGACCGGTCGCCGCCGGGCGGCAGGATCTCGTCGAACCGGCGCAGCGCACAGACGTGTGCCCGGGCCAGGTCCCAGACGTGGATGTAGTCGCGGATTCCCGAGCCGTCCCGGGTGGGCCAGTCGGTACCGGTGATCAGAAACTCCCCGCCGTCGGCCCAGGCGTCGATCAACTTGCCCAGTGCGTGCGTCGGCCGGGGCACCTGGAGACCGGTACGCAGCAGCGGATCGGCACCGATCGGGTTGAAGTAGCGCAGCGAGAGCGCCCGCAGCGGGGTGGCCCCGGCGGTGTCCGCGAGCACCGTCTCCATCATCGCCTTGGTCCGGGCGTACGGGCTGGCCGGCTCCAGCGGTGAACTCTCGTCGACCGAGAGGTCGGCACCGGTACGGTAGATCGCCGCCGAGGAGCTGAAGACGTAGCGGGTGACCCCGTTGCGGAGGACGTGGTCGAGGAAGTCGAGCGACTTGGCGACGTTCTCCCGGTAGTAGCGCAGTGGCTCGCTGACCGACTCCGGCACCACGATGAGCGCCGCCGCGTGCACCACCGCGCCGATCTCCGGGTGCTCGGTGAAGATCCGGTCGAGCAGCGCGCCGTCGGAGATGTCGCCCCGGTAGAAGGTCCGTCCTCGGGTGAATTCGACCCGCCCGGTGCAGAGGCTGTCCAGGATCACCGGCTCGATGCCCTCGTCCAGGCAGGCCGACGCGATGGTGCTGCCGATGAAGCCGGCACCACCGGCGACCAGCACCTTCACCCGGACTCCTGGCTGATTGGAGGCTTTTTCACAATTGCTCGGTGTTTAGCCGGCAATAGCGGGATTACCGGAGCACCCAGCCGGACAATATGTGGTCCGAGCCACACGGGGGACGCAAACGACACTAGTTACTGACTAGTAGCATCCGAGGTACCCGCCCACCCGGGCCCCTGCGGCAAGGAGGCTCCAGTGCCCCGTGAAGTCCGGGACGTCGTCTTCGTTGACGGCGTCCGCACCCCGTTCGGCAAGGCGGGTGGGATGTACGCCCACACCCGCGCCGACGACCTGGTGATCCGCTGCATCCGCGAACTGCTGCGGCGCAACCCGCAACTGCCGCCGGAGCGGGTCGACGAGGTGGCGATCGCCGCCACCACCCAGATCGGCGACCAGGGCCTCACCATCGGCCGTACCGCCGCGCTGCTCGCCGGGCTGCCCAAGACGGTGCCCGGCTACGCCATCGACCGGATGTGCGCCGGGGCGATGACCGCGGTCACCACGGTGGCCGGCGGGATCGCGATGGGCGCCTACGACGTGGCGATCGCCGGCGGCGTCGAGCACATGGGCCGGCACCCGATGGGCGAGGGCGTGGACCCCAACCCGCGGATCCTGGCGGAGAAGCTGGTCGACCCCTCCGCCCTGGTGATGGGATCCACGGCGGAGAACCTGCACGACCGGCTCCCGCACATCGGCAAGGACCGCGCCGACGCGTTCGCGCTCGCCTCGCAGGTCAAGACCGCCAAGGCGTACGCCAACGGCAAGCTCCAACCCGACCTGGTACCGGTGGCGATTCGCGACCCGGAGACCGGCTGGGGACTCGCCACCGTCGACGAGGCGCCCCGGGAGACCTCACTGGAGAAGCTGGCCACCCTGAAGACACCGTTCCGCCCGCACGGCAAGGTCACCGCCGGCAACGCGGCCGGGCTCAACGACGGGGCCACCGCCAGCCTGCTCGCCGCCGAGGACGTCGCCCGGGAACTCGGGCTGCCGGTGTCGATGCGACTGGTGTCGTACGGCTTCGTCGGGGTGGAGCCGGAGGTGATGGGCTACGGCCCGATCCCGTCGACCGAGAAGGCGCTGCGGATCGCCGGGCTCTCCATCTCCGACATCGGCCTCTTCGAGCTGAACGAGGCGTTCGCGGTGCAGGTGCTGGCCTTCCTCGACCACTTCGGCATCGCCGACGACGACCCCCGGGTCAACCAGTGGGGCGGGGCGATCGCCATCGGCCACCCGCTCGCCTCCTCCGGGGTACGGCTGATGACCCAACTCGCCCGGCAGTTCGCCGAGCACCCCGAGGTGCGGTACGGCCTCATCGCGATGTGCATCGGCATCGGCATGGGCGGCACGGTCATCTGGGAGAACCCCAACTGGAAGGGCGATGACAAGTGAGCGCGAGGAGTGAGCCGGGTTTGCGAGCCCCGCAGTGCGATCGGAAGGTGGCGCAGTGACGGTTCCGCGTAACCCGAACGAGGTGGTCACCCGGTCGCTGCTCCGGCTGGTGGAGGTGCCGGGGCTGGACCGCCCGGCCGCGCTGATCACCCTGGACAACGGCCTGGACCACACCAAGCCGAACACCTTCGGCCCGGCCGGTCTGTCCAGCTTGGACAAGGCGATCACCGAGGCGCTCGCCGCCGAGCCGGCGTTCGTGGCGGTGACCGGCAAGCCGTACATCTTCTGCGTCGGCGCCGACGTGACCGGCATGCCGCTGCTCGCCGACCGGGACGAGGCCCGGGAGATCGGCCGGCTCGGGCACCGGGTCTTCGGCCGGCTGCGCACCAGCGCCGTGCCGACCTTCGCGTTCGTCAACGGCGCGGCGATGGGCGGCGGGCTGGAGTTGGCGCTGCACTGCCACTACCGGACACTCTCCGGTGGCGCCGCCGCGCTGGCCCTGCCCGAGGTCTCCCTCGGCCTGGTGCCCGGCTGGGGTGGCACCCAACTGCTGCCCAACCTGATCGGCATCGCCGGTGCGGCCCAGGTGGTCATCCAGAACCCGCTGACGCAGAACCGGATGCTCAAGCCGAAGCAGGCCGCCGAGCTGGGCATCGCGGACGTGCTCTTCGCGCCGGCCGACTTCCTGGAGCGCTCGCTGGAGTGGGCCGCGCAGGTGGTGCGCGGCGAGGTCCAGGTGACCCGGCCGGAGGTCGACCGGGAGATGTGGGACGGCGTGCTCTACTTCGCCCGGCAGATGCTGGACGAGCGGCTGCACGGCGCGGTCCCGGCCGCCTACCGGGCGCTGGAGCTGCTGGAGCTGGCCCGCGAGGCGCCGGCCGGGCCCGCCGACGGCGACCCGGACGGGCTGCCGAAGGGGATGGCCGCCGAGGTGGAGGCGCTGGCCGAGCTGGTCTTCAGCGAGGAGTTGCGCAGCGGCCTCTACTCCTTCGACCTGGTGCAGCGCCGGGCCAAGCGGCCGGCCGGGGCCCCGGACAAGGCACTGGCCCGGCCGGTGACCAAGGTCGGCATCGTCGGCGCCGGCCTGATGGCCTCGCAGCTCGCGCTGCTCTTCGCCCGCCGGCTCCAGGTGCCCGTGGTGCTCACCGACCTCGACCAGTCCAGGGTGGACTCCGGCGTCGGCTACGTGCACGCCGAGATCGACAAGCTGGTCGGCAAGGGCCGGCTTCCCGAGGGTACGGCCGCCACGCTGCGCGGCCTGGTCAGCGGCTCGGTCGACAAGGGCGTCTTCGCCGACGCCGACTTCGTGATCGAGGCGGTCTTCGAGGACCTGGCCGTGAAGAAGCAGGTCTGGGCTGAGCTGGAGAAGATCGTCTCGCCGGAGGCGGTACTCGCCACCAACACCTCGTCGCTCTCGGTCAGCGCGATGGCCGCAGACCTGGAGCACCCGGAGCGGGTGGTCGGGTTCCACTTCTTCAACCCGGTCGCGGTGCTGCCGCTGCTGGAGATCGTCCGGGGCGAGCGGACCGACGACGCCACCCTGGCCACCGCGTTCGCGATCGGCAAGGAGCTGCGCAAGTCCTGCGTCCTGGTCGCCGACGCGCCGGCCTTCGTGGTCAACCGGCTGCTGACCCGGTTCCTCGGCGAGATCTTCGCGGCCGTGGACGCCGGCACCCCGCCCGAGGTGGCGGACGCCGCACTCGACCCGCTCGGCCTGCCGATGCGCCCGCTGGCGCTGCTCCAGCTCGTCGGGCCGGCGGTGGCGTACCACGTCGGCGGGACGCTGCACGCCGCCTTCCCGGACCGCTTCGCGGTCAGCGAGAACCTGAGGCGGATCGCCGAGTCCGGCAAGCCGCTGGTGGTCGACGGCGACGTCAACCCCGAGGTGGCCGGGCTGCTGGAGGTCGGTTCCGCGCCGCTTCACGCCGAAGAGGTACGCCAGCGGGCGCTGGACGCGCTCGCCCAGGAAATCCGGCTGATGCTGGACCAGGGTGTGGTCGCCGAGCCGCAGGACATCGACCTCTGCATGATCCTTGGTGCCGGCTGGCCGTTCCACCTCGGCGGTGTCACGCCGTACCTGGACCGGACCGGCACCTCGGAGCGGGTCACCGGCCGCCGCTTCCTGCCCCGGGGCGCGGCCAGCCTGCCCGCCTGACCGGACCCACCCATCCCCCACGATCGCGGTGATCAGGGACCTGTCCCGGCGAGTCGCACGGCGCGCTGTGCGACTCGGTCCCTGATCACCGCGATCTGCCCGGACACCGACGGTACGCGGAACCGGCTCAGCCGGTCCGCAACCGCCAGCCCTCGATGTGGGTCGGCGCGGTGGTGCTCTGCGGGTAGTAACCCCACTCCTCGCAGCGTCCGCCCGGCACCGGCTCGTCGGTCACTCGGGTCGACGCCCGCCACGCCTCCACCGCGTAGCTGACCTGGTACGCCTCCACGCCGTACTCGGCGATCAGCCGGCTCCGGGGCGGCACCGGCACCGCGATGCTCACCCCCCGCTCGGTGACCTGGGTCATCACGATCTGGGTGCTGACGTTCGTGGTGAAGAACCTGTCCTGCCCGGTCGCGCTGATCCCGACCGTCGCCTGCACGCTGAAGGTGCGGGACACCCGCGAGGTGATGGTGTAGTTGACCGTGCTGTCGGTGCCGTTGTCGAGCAGTTGGCCGTCGCTGGCCAGGAACGTCGGGGTGGCACTGTGCAGGGTGTAGCGGTAGCCCTCCCAGACCCGCCCGAAGCGGCCGCTGGAGAGAAGCCGCCAGTCGGTGATGGTGTCCGGACACGGCACGATCGCGCCGGCACTGGCGACGCCGGGCCCGACCGCCACCGCCGGTACGGCGAGCACGCCGGCCAGCAGTGTGAGTACGCCCAGCCGCGCCCGCCACCGCCCTCCGCCCCGACCCGTGGATGTGCCGAGCTTGGCCTTCCAGGTGTTCACGTGACCTCCCAGGGATGCCCTGACGCGACTGCGTCGTACGGTTGCCAACGGTGGTGGCGGGACGCCGCGATTTGCCTGCCCGACCGGGCGGGGGCGCCGGCCGGGCAGGAATCGAGATTCGCGTACCGGACTGAACTACCACTGGACGTCGACTGGATTCGTCCCGTCGGGAGGACCCGGCAGGCATCCTTCACCGAGTCTCCACGGCGGGGTCGGGGCGAATCCGGTTGCGCCGTCGCTCGCGCCCGCCGACATTCAACGGCATGGATGAGGAGACGAGGCGGAACCGGATCGCCTGGGAGACCGCCTCCGCCAAGCACGTCCGGGAATACCGGGAGCTGCTACGGCAGGCCCGGGAGGGTTCGTCGCTCTTCCCGGCCGAGGTCGCGCTGCTCCGGCCGCTGCTGCGGTCGTCGCCGACGGTCGTACACCTGCAGAGCGGGCACGGCCTCGACGACGTCGCGCTGGTCCGGGCCGGGGCGCGTGCCGTGCTCGGAGTCGACTTCAGCTCGGTGGCGGCCACCGCCGCCGCCCGCCGGGCCGCCGAGCTGGCGGTCCCCTGCCGGTACGTCGTCGCCCGGCTGCCCGGTGCCCCGCTGCGGGACGGCTGCACGGATCTCGTCTACACCGGCAAGGGCGCGCTGATCTGGCTGCCCGATCTGGCGGCCTGGGCCCGGGACGCCGCCCGGCTGCTCCGGCCCGGTGGACACCTCTTCGTCTACGAGGGCCATCCGGCGGTACCGCTCTGGAGCTGGGACTCCGACGAGCCCCGGATCCGCCCGGACCGCAGCTACTTCGGGCGGTCGCACGTCAACGACACCTTTCCCGGGCACGGTGCCGTGGAGTGGCAGTGGACGCTGGGCGAGATCGTCGGCGCGGTGCTCACGGCCGGGCTGGAGCTGCGTCACCTCGCCGAGTTCCCCGAACCGTTCTGGCGGCCGGCCGGGGTCCCGGCGGCGGCCTGGCGGGGCCGGCTGCCGAACACCTACGCCCTGCTCGCCCGGCTGCCCGACTAGCAAGGGCCGCTCCACACCGCTACCGGTGCGGAGCGGCCCGCTCCCGCGTACTACCCGGGCTCAGCCGGTGCGTTCGGCGGCGCTCCGCTCGACGCAGAACTCGTTGCCCTCCGGGTCGGCGAGCACTGCCCAGCCGGTGCCGTCCGGCCGCCGGTGGTCGGCGACCAGGGTGGCGCCCAGCCCGAACAGCCGGTCGACCTCCTCGTCCCGGGTCCGGTCGGTCGGTTGCAGGCAGATGTGCAGCCGGTTCTTGCCCGCCTTGCCCTCCGGCACCCGCTGGAAGAAGACCTGCGGCCCGACGCCGTCCGGCGCCAGCAGCGTGATCTCGTCGTCGCCGGGCTGGTCCTCCGGACGCAGGGACCGGTCCAGCACCTCCGCCCAGAAGCTGGACAGCTTGTAGGTGTCGGCGCAGTCGAAACTGACGTTGTGGATGATGGAACTCACAAATCCTCCATAGTGGAGTGTGCGCCTCGCGGAGAAACGCGGATCGGTCAGCGGTGGCCGAGGCGAGGCGCGGGACAGGACAGCGCAACCATCTTCCGCACCTCCCTCCGGTAATCCGGGCTGACGGCGGCCAGCCTGGCACGGCCCGACGGGATCGGCAACCGCGTTTTTCCACCGTCGCCCGGTCGGCAACCGACCGGAAAGGGTGGCAACGCCAAGCACATGGACGGCCACCAGGCGGTGAGCGACACGCCGGAAATTCGGCCGGTACACCGGCTGGACCGCTCCGGCCGTAAGGATGAGCGGTCAGGCCGGCTGGTCCGCTGGGCCGAGAGGAAGCACGACGACAGGCAAGGAGCGACCGGTGCCCCTCCCACAGCTTCGCCGGGTCCGCTGGGCCGTGCGCGCCACCCTGGCCCTCGGGGTCGCCGCCTCGGTGGTGGCCAACATCCTGCACGCCCGGGACAACCCGATCAGCCAGGCCATCGCCGCCTGGCCACCGCTGGCCCTGCTGCTCACCGTCGAGTTGATCTCACGGGTACCGGTGCACCGCCGCTCGCTGGCGTTCGCCCGGATGGCGGCCACCGCCACCATCGCCGGGATCGCCGCCTGGGTGTCGTACTGGCACATGGTCGGGGTGGCCGCCCGGTACGGCGAGACCGGCGCGTCGCCGTACCTGCTGCCGCTGTCGGTCGACGGCCTGATCGTGGTGGCCAGCATCTGCCTGGTCGAGCTGGGCGGCCGGATCTCCACGGCGCAGGCCGAGCAGACGGCCGGAACGACGAGCGCCGCAGCGGCGGAGTCCGGCCCGGCGGATTCCGCCGCTGCGGCCGGTTCCGCCCAAACTGGCGGGTTCGACCGGGCCGCCGGATCCGAGCGGGCCGCCGGGACGCGCCGGCGTCCGGCGGCGGCACCGGGCGGCGTACCGCTCGGCGCGGTCGAGCCGCTCGGCCGGGGTATCGGCGAGATCCTCGCCATCCCGTCCGGCGGGGCGGGAGCCGGCGGGACGCAGGCGGGCACACCCGGGGACACCGGCGCGGCGGCGCCACCGGACGCCGGAACCGCCGCCAGGACCAGGAAGGCGCCGACCGGAGCGGCCCGGAAGCGGGGCTCGACCGGGCGCGCGGCCAAGCCGGGCGCCACGGCCCGGCCACGCCGGCCGATCACCGAGACCGCCGCGCTGGCCGCGGCGATCCAGGCGGAGCGGCCCGAGGCCAGTGACGCCGACGTGGCGCGGGAACTCGGCATCACCACCGCCCGGCTGCGCGCGATCCGCCGCGAGGTACGCGAACTCGACCTCGTCGCCTGAACGCAGAACCGTTAGCCGGATGCGGGGTCCGCGCCGGGGCCGGCCTCCGCCAGGCCGGTCGGGGTGCCGGGAGTCGGCTCGGGCGGCGTACCCGGGACCGGCACGCCGGCCGGGGTGGCCCGGCTGGCCGCCGAGCCCAGTGGGATGGTGCTGGCCGTACTGGCCACGCTGTTCGCGGGCACCGGCCGGACCGGCACGGCGACCGGACCCCCGCCGACCGCCGCCGAGGCGGCCACCACCGGAGTCGTCTCGGCCGCCGGCAAGGTCACCGTCACCTCCAGCCCGCCGCCGTCCTGGGCGATCGCGCTGACCGTGCCGCCGTGCGCGTCGCAGACCGCCCGGACGATCGACAACCCCAGCCCGGAGCCACGGGCACCGGTACGCTCCCGGCCGCCCCGCCGGAACGCCTCGAACAGCCCTGGTACGTCCGCCTGCTCCACCTCGAAACCGGTGTTGCCGACCACCAGCCAGGCGTGCTCGGGCCCCGAGCCGGTACGCACCCACATCCGGCCGTGCAGGTGGTTGTACCGCACCGCGTTCTCGATCAGGTTGCCGGCCAGCCGTTCCAGCAGGCCGGGATCGCCGACCACCGGTGCCGGAGCCAACGCCGTCTCGACCTGGAGCTTGAGCCGGTTGGTCTCGTTCCGGACCGCCGAGAGTGCCGCACTGGCCCCGGTGGCGAGGTCGGTCGGCGCTTTCCGGGCCAGCCGGCGACCCGACTGGGCCTCGCTGCGTGCCAGCACCAGGAGCGCGTCGACCAGGTTGTTGGCCCGCTCCGACGCGTCCCGGACCACCGTGGCCATCCGCCGGTACTCGGCCACGTCCGCCTCGTCGTCGGCCATCGTGACGTCGATCTCGGTCCGCATCACCGCCAGCGGGGTACGCAGCTCGTGCGAGGCGTTGGCGACGAAGCGTTTCTGCGCCTCGAAGGCGTCCCCGATCCGGTCCAGCATGGCGTCGAAGGTGCCGGCCAGCTCGGCCACCTCGTCGTCCGCGCCGGAGTAGCGGATCCGCTGGTCGAGGGTGGCCTCGCCGAGCCGCCTGGCCGTCGAGGTGACCTGGTGCAGCGGGCGGAGCGCCCGGCCGGCCACCGCGTACGCCCCGGCGACCCCGACGATGCTGATCACCAACAGCGCCAGCAGCCCCTTGACCAGCAGTTCCCGGGTGGCCGTCTGCGCCATCTCCTGCTGCCACTGGCGTGCCCCGACCGTCCGGCCGTCCGAGAGTTCGAGCATCGGGTTCGACCTGAGCTGGATGTCGGGGGTCAGCGCGTCCCCGACCAGCAGCCAGGCGAGCAGCACCAGGATCGCCCCGGCGCCGATCAGCAGCACGCCGTTGAGCAGGGTCAGCCGGAGCCGGAGGGTGGGCCGCACCCGGGGCCGGCGGCGGGTCAGATAGACGGTCACGCGCTCACCTGCCCCGGCACGTACGGGTCCGGCACCCGGTAGCCGGCCCCGACCACCGTTTCGATCAGTGGAGGATCACCGAGCTTCTTCCGCAACGTCATCACGGTCACCCGGACCGTGGTGGTGAACGGGTCGGTGTTGGCGTCCCAGACCCGTTCCAGGAGTTCCTCGCTGGACACCACCGCCCCACGCGCCTTGACCAGTTCCTCCAGCACGCCGAACTCCTTACGGGTCAGGTCCACCGCCGCCCCGGCCCGGGTGGCGACCCGCCGCGCCGGGTCGACCACCAGGTCGGCCACGGTCAGCACCGGCGGGGTGACCGGGGTGGCCCGGCGGCCGAGGGCCTGCACCCGGGCGACCAGCTCGTCGAAGGCGAACGGCTTCGGCAGGTAGTCGTCGGCGCCGAGCTGGAGACCCTCCACCCGGTCCGCGACCGTACCGCTGGCGGTCAGCATCAGCACCCGGGTCAGCGCGCCCGAGGTGACCAGGTCGGCACAGATCTGGTCGCCGTGCACCCCCGGCAGGTCCCGGTCGAGCACCACCACGTCGTACCGGGTGACGAAGGCCATCTCGTGTCCGGCCGAGCCGTCGTAGGCGACGTCGACCGCCATGCCCTGCCGGCGCAGCCCACGGACGATCGCGTCGGCCAGGTTGCGCTCGTCCTCCACCACCAGTACCCGCACCACGACCTCCCCGGCTGCCTGTAGGGGACAACCTATCCGTGCCCGACAAGTGACAGCTCGCAGGCGCCGGCCGGCCGGCTATCCGGGCAGCCGCCACACCCCGATCGAGGCGTCCAGCCGCCGGCAGTGCAGCGCGGTCGCGGTCAGCCCGCAGTCGCCGGAGACCCCGGACAGCACCGTCACGAGCCGGCTCCGCCAGGTCGCCGGATCGAACTCCACCACCCAGGTCCGGCGGTCCGCGCCGTACCGGACGCCGAGGAACCGCGATCCGTGCGGGGTGAACAGTCCCCAGGCGCCGAGGTCGGCGAGTACCCGTCCGGTGGCCGGATCGAGCACGAAGAGCGCCTCGGTCTCGCCGGCCCCGGCCACCTCGGCGGCGACCAGGGCTTCACCGACCGCCCAGATGCCGGTCCAGCGCTCGTCCGACCAGCGGGTACGGCCGGTCAGCGCGTCCCAGACCCGTACGCCGTGCTGGGAGCGCAGGCTGCACAGGTCGGCCCCGCAGGCGAACGGCCCCCGCTCCACGCCGGGCTGGGCCGGCACTGACCAGCGCCGGTCCAGCCCCGGCAGCCCGTACGCGGTCACCGCGCTCTCTTCGTACACCACGAAGAGGCCGGCGGCGACCGCGGCCCGCCAGTTGGTCCGCAGCCCGGCGCTCGGCGGCGGCATCTGGACGGTCCGCACGACGGCGCCGGTGCCGAGATCGCGCACCTCGACCCGGCCGGACGGCAGGGCGAGGACCAGGGTCGAGGCTCGGACGGGTGCCCTCGGGTCGGCCGCCGACACGTCGAACGACGGCAGGGCGCCGGCCGGCACCGGCAGCGACCACCGCACGGCACCGGAGGCCGGGTCCACCACCTCCAGCGTGCCGGGCCGGTTCTCCGCGCCCGGCCGCCAGTCCTCGGCCGCCGCCCAGAGCACCAGGTCACCGCCGCTGCCGACCACCATCAGGTCCGCTTCGCGCTCCCAGGCCACGGCGCCGTCCGACACGTCCAGCACGGTCAGCCGGGCGACCCTGCCCAGCAACGGTTCCGGATAACGCGCCAGCAGCAGGTGCTCGCCGACCAGCTGGAGGCTCCCGACGTCGCCGGCCGGCAGCGTCACCCGCCAGCCCGGCTCCGCCGCCGGCAGCCGGTACGCGGCCAGCTCCGGACCGCCCCGACGGGACCGCTCGGGGTCGACGACGAACATCCAGTCCCGGTCGGCGTGGACGATGGAGCCGAGCCAGGCCGGTACCGCCGCCTCCGGCCAGGGTCGGGGGAACGGGCTGCCGGCCGCCACCGTGCCGAGCACCCCGACCAGCAAGGCCGCGAGCAACCCCGGCCGGACCGACCGGTGCCGGCCGGCTCGGCGTGGCCCTGTCCGGTCCGGCTCGACCGGCCCGGGACGGGACCCCGCGGCCAACTCACCCAGCTCGATGGTGGGCATCTCCCTCCCTCCCCGGCTCCGCCGGCCGGCCCGGCGCGTTCCGCCCGGATGGTCCGGTGCGAGCCGGCACGGTGATCCGGCATACTCCGGATATCCCGGAGCGGGTAGCGGCAATTCGGACGCGAAGCCACCTGTACGATGGCGCCTCGTGGCAGTTCCGGTGGTGGACAATTCTTCGGACGCCGAAGCCGGCTCGACCGAAGTCGGTCGATCTCGACGGTGGCGGATCTTCCGAACTCCCGCGCGGGTCGACGTACTGGCCATCGGAGCGTACGTCCTACTCGGCATCTTCGTGTGCGCCAACTACTGGGGCGACGTCAACCACCGGGTGTCGTCGCACCTGCCGACCGACCACAGCTGGTTCGAGTGGCTCTTCGCGCACGGCGCGTACTCGGTGCAGCACCTGGAGAACCCGCTCTTCTCGGCCCGGCAGAACGCGCCGGACGGGGTCAACATGATGGCCAACACCTCGCTGTTGGGCGTCACCCTGCCACTGGCCCCGCTCACCTGGCTGTTCGGTCCGCAGGTGACGTACGCGCTCTATCTGGGCGGTGCGCTCGCGGCGACGGCCGCCACCTCGTACTGGGCGCTCTCCCGGCACCTGGTCTCCTCGCGGGGCGCGGCGTTCGTCGGCGGGGCGTTCCTCGGCTTCGCGCCCGGCATCGTCCACCACGCCAACGGGCAGCCGAACTTCGTCTCCAACTTCCTGCTGCCACTGATCGTGGTCCGGGTGTTCCGGCTCGCCGAGCCGGGCCGCTGGCTGCGCAACGGGCTGCTGCTCGGGCTGCTGGTCGCGTACCAGATCTTCATCAACGAGGAGATGCTGCTGCTCACCGCGCTGGCCTGCGCGGTGGTGGTGCCGCTCTACGTCGCCTTCCGCTGGTCGCTGATGCGCAACCGGATCTGGACCTTCCTGCGCGGCCTCGGCGTCGGCGGCGTCGTGGCGCTGCTGCTGGCCGGCTACCCGATCTGGTACCAGTTCAACGGCCCGCAGTCCTACCGCGGCCTACAGGGCGGCGTCTTCCACAACTGGGGCGAGGACCTGCGGGCCTTCGTCACCTACTCCCGGGACACCATCGCCGGCTCGCCGGAGGTGGAGAAGACCATCGGGGTCACCGAGCAGAACACCTGGCTGGGTTGGCCGCTCGTCGGGCTGGTCGTGCTGGTCGCCGTGCTGCTCTGGCGGACCTCGGTCGCCGCCCGGATCGCCGCGCTGCTCGGTGCCGGGTTCGCGCTCGCCTCGCTGGGTCGGCAGATCCGTTACGACGGCCGGCTCACCGAGCACGAGGGGCCGTGGCACCTGCTGCCGGAGGACCTGCCGCTGATCGAGATGATGATGCCGACCCGGCTGAGTCTGGTCACGGTCGCCGCCGTCGGGATCCTGGTCGCGCTCGCCTGGAACGACGTCGCGAAGGGCCGCCCGCGACCGGCCGCCGCTACCTCTGACGGCGGCGCTCCGGCCGACGGCTCCGGCAACGGCGTCACGGCCACCTCCGGCACGCCGCACCAGATCACGTCCGGCACGCCGCTTCAGATCGCATCCGGCACGCCGGA
Source organism: Plantactinospora sp. ZYX-F-223 (assembly GCF_039649625.1). NCBI lineage: Bacteria > Bacillati > Actinomycetota > Actinomycetes > Micromonosporales > Micromonosporaceae > Plantactinospora > Plantactinospora sp. ZYX-F-223. The sequence goes on from NZ_JBDJAV010000018.1 coordinate 149,538, forward strand.
CGGCAGCGCGACGGCCAACGGCGGCCCGGCGCCGGGCAGTGCCCCGCTCGACGTCGCCGGCCGGGTCGCGCCGGCCCAGCCCCGGCTGCGGATCCTGGCGTACGCCGCAATCGCGCTCGCGCTGCTGCCGCTCGTCCCGCGCCCGCTGCCGGCCACGCACATCGACCCGCCGCCGCGGTTCATCACCTCCGGGGCCTGGCGGCCCTACGTGCCGGCGGGCCGGACCCTGGTGCCGGTGCCCATCCCGAGCAACGTGCACGGCCTCTCCACGCTGCGCTGGAGCGCGCTGACCGGGCAGGCGTTCCCGATCCCGGCCGGCTACTTCATCGGCCCGGACGCGCAGGGCTACGGGGTGTTCGGCGCCCCGTCCCGGCCGACCAGCCTGCTGATCTACGGGACGATGGACCGGGGCGCCGCACCGGTGGTCACCGAGGAGCACCGCCGCCAGGCCATCGAGGACCTGCGGTTCTGGCGGGCCTCGGTGGTGGTACTCGGCGACCACCCGGCCACACCCGCCCTGCACGTCCTGCTGGCCGGACTGCTCGGCCCCGGGCAGCGGGTGGACGACGTCTGGCTCTGGGACGTCCGACCGCTCGTCGGCTGACCGCAGTTACGGCACGGCTCTCTGCTGGGCGGCGTACTCGGGCAAGAACCCGGCCGGGCGACGGGACGACGGGGCCATACGACGGGGCGACGGGGCGATACGACGGGGCGACGGCTCAGCCGACGAGGGCGCGGACGTCCCACACCCAGGCGCCGGAGATGTCCCGGCCCGGCCCGAGCAACTGGTCGAGAGTCTCCCTGACCGGCACGCCCCGGTGCAGGCCACCCTGCACCACGATCGCGGCCCGCCAGTGCCGCAGGTCCTCGACCGCCTGCCGCCGTTCGACCTCACCGATCGGTGGCACCTCACCGGTGGCGGCGACCCGGTCGAGCAGCACCGCGGTCGGGCGGTCCGGCGCTCCCCAGCGGGCCTGCGGATCGTCCGGCCCGGTGGGTCCGATGAAGTAGCCGCCCGGGGTGGTGAAGGCCAGCCCGGTCCGGGCCGACCAGAACATCCCGGCGGTCGCCTCGGAGCCCCTGGTCGGCGGCACCGCCACCAGGGTACGCCCGGGCGGCACGTACGACCGCCATTCGCCGCTGGCGACGAAGTCCGGTACCGGCCAGACCGGCCTGGTGTGCAGCGGCGTCGGCGCCACCGGCAGCAGTACGGCGAGCACCGCCCCGGTCCAGAGCAGCCGGACCGGCACCCGCGCGCCGGCCACCCCTGCCCCGGCTTCCGGCACCGCACCGGTGTCCGCCGTACCGGTGTCCGCCGCGCCGCCGCCCGCCGTACGCCGGAACACCTCGTCGAAGGAGAGCGCCAGCAGCATCGCCAGGGCCGGTACGCAGATCAGCGAAAACCGGGCCGGCACCGCCAGGTCGATCAGTGGCAGCGCCGAGACCAGCCGGTACGGGCCGGGCAGGTCCAGCACCTCCCCGCCCAGCCGCAGGTCCTCGCCGAACGACAGCGCGGCGAAGACGAGTACGCAGAGCACCAGCGCCCGCACCAGCGGCCGCCGAAACTGCCAGATCGCCACCACCGCGCAGAGCACGATCAGCGCCAGCCCGAAGAAGGAGTTCTCCTCGGTCAGGTTCGGTGAGAGCAGGCCCGGCACCGAGTCGTGGCCGGTGATCGACTGCCGGGACGCGGCGGTGAACGACGCCAGGTCCAGCGGGTACGCCTTCGGGTCGAACGGCAGTCCGCGATAGTGCCCCGGCCCGAGGAACTGGAACCACAGCGGGTACGCCAGCAGCACCACCCCGACTGCGGTGCCGACGCCGAGCCGGCCGAGGAACGCCGGAGCCAGCCGCCGCGCGGTCCGCGGGGCCGAAACCGCGTAGCCGACGGTGAAGAGCCCGCAGGCCAGCACCAGGAAGGCCAGCACCTCCTCGCCGAGGAAAACCTGATAGCCGACCAGCACCCCGAGCAGTACGCCACGCCGGACCACCCGGTCGGTGCGCGGGTCGAAGACCACCGCGAGGATCGCCGGCACCAGGAACTGCGCGATCATGTGCAGGTGCCCGGTGGCCTGGGAGATCATCCCGGGCGCGAACCCGCAGAACAGGCCGGCGACGGCCGCGCCGAGGCGGGACCCGACGATCCGCCGGGACAGGAAGAGATACCAGGCGGTGGCCGTACCGGCCAGCGAGAGCACGAGCGCGAGCAGATAGCTGGCCTGCGAGCCGAAGAGCAGGGTCACCGGGGTCAGCGGCACGCCCAGGCCGAGCACCGAGGTGTTCGCCATCAGGTTGATCCCGTCCGGCGCGTTCAACGCGGTGCTGTAGAACGGGTTCTCCAGATGGGTCACCGCCCGGGCGGCCCGGGCCAGCATCCACTCGAAGAGCATCATGTCGTTGCTGGCGTACGTCATCCGGTCCCGGTGCAGCCAGAGCCCGGAGGTGACGTAACCGGCGGCGGCCAGATAGAGCAGCACGACCGCCGCGTCGACCAGCGGACCCCGCCGCCGCATCGGCCAGGCACGCAGTACGCCGAGCCGGTCGGCGGCGATGCGCCGCACCAGCACCCGGCGGCCGGCGCTGCTGGTCGCCGGCACGGCCGCCGGGACCGCGACGTCCGGCGCGGTCTCGGCGGGTCGACCCGGCCCGCTCACCCGGGCGTGCGGTTGGTCAGGGCGCGGACGTCCCACAGCCACACGTCGCCGGTACGCCGGGCCGGCCCGGCGAGCTGGTCGACGGTGCTGCGCAGCGCCTCGACGTTGTCCTGCCGCACCGGCAGCACCAGGATCGCGGCCCGCCAGTGCCGCAGCTCGTCCAGGGCCCGGCGGCGCTGCCGGTCGGTCAGCGTCGCCGGCTGGCCGCTGGTGGCGACCCGGTCGAGTACCGCGCTGAGCCCGCTGGGCCGCCCGCCGAACCGGCCGGGGTCGCCGGTGTTGCCGTTGCGGGGAGCGAGGAAGTAGCCGCCCGGAATCTTGAAGTCGAGATTGGTGGCGGCGGCCCAGCGCATCCCGTTGGTGTGCCCCATCGCCGGGATCGGCACCGGCACCAGCGTCTGGTCCGGGCCGACGTACGGCCGCCACTGTCCGGAGGTGATGAAGTGCGGCACCGGTGGCCGGCTCACCTCGCGCAGCGGCAGCGGCAGTATCGGCACCAGCGCGATCGCCAGCGCGGCCACCACCACGGCACGCAGCGCCCGCCGCTCGGCGATCTCCAGCTTCCAGGCCCGGTCGGTGGCGAGCGCGAGGATCAGCCCGATCACCACGGTGGTGATCAGGCCGAACCGGGTCGGCACCACCGCGTCGAGCAGCGGCGCCTTCACCAGGATGTCCCAGGGCCCCCAGAAGGCGCCCCGGTTCCACCAGGAGATCCGCTCGCCCAGCGAGAGGATCGCGAAGAGCAGGCCGGTCACCGCGAGCGCCCGGATCACCACCTCGCGGCGGAGCCAGACCACGATCGCCACGGTCAGCAGCGCCAGGCTCCAGCCGAAGAAGGCGTTCTCCTCGGAGTAGTTCGGGGCGAGGTCGAGATTGGCCCGCTGGTTGCCACCGAGCGTGGTGGAGCCGGGTACGAAGAACGCCGCCAGGTCGTTGCCGTAGTCCCGCACCGCGTCGCTGAGCCCGTGGTACGCCTGCCGGCCCGCGAACTGCACGATCAGCGGATACGCCAGCAGCGTCCCGGCGAGCACGGCGCAGACCGCCAGGCCGGCGCCGAGCGGGCGCCAGGCCGCCTTCCAGCGGGCCGGCTCCTGGGCCAGCACGGCGAGCAGGAAGACCCCGCAGGCCATCGCGGTGAAGAGCAGGATCTCCTCGTTGATGAACGCCTGGTAGGTGACGAGCAGCGCGAGGATCACGCCGTCCCGGACCGGCCGGGTGGAGCGGGTCAGCACCAGTACCCGCCAGACGATGAACGGCAACAGGAACTGGGAGATGATGTTGGGATGCCAGTTGGCGTGCGACAGCAGCGCCGGGGAGAAGCCGCAGAACCAGCCGCCGACGATCGCCGCGACCGGGGCGCTGACCAGGTGCCGGGAGATCACGTAGTACCAGGCGGAGGCGGTGCCGGCCAGGCCGATCGTCACCAGCACCACGAAGGACACCGCCGGGCCGAACAGCAGCGTCACGGGCACCATCGGGATGCCCAGCCCCAGGATCGCCGTGTTGGCCATCAGGTTGACGCCGTCAGGGTAGTTCAACCGGTCGGTGAAGAACGGGAACTCGCCGTGCAGCACCACCCGGACGGAGTGCGCGAGGAAGTACTGCACCTGTGCGGGATCGCTGCTGTAGAGCGAGGCGACCCGGCCGGCCGGGTCGAGCCAGATCTGGCTGGTCACCCAGAGACCGGCGACCAGGAAGGCGGCGTAGACGGCGAGGTCGCGCCGCCAGGTGGGCCAGCGGGCCGGCCGGGTGGCCGGCTGGCCGGTGTTCCGGTCCGGGGTACCCGCGTCCTCGCCCGCGTCGCCGGGACGCCGCGCCTGCTCCCGGTCGGCGGCCGCCGCCGTCGCGGTACCCGAGCCGGTCTCGGAACCGGTGCCCGAACCCGCCGACTCCGCCGCGCCCCCGTCGGTTCCGGTCGCCGTTCGGCTTCCTGACTCGGGGCCCTCCGGGTCCGGCGTGGTGTGCAGACGTGGCTCGGCAAGCGTCACAGTCGGCGGAGTCTACAGGAGTACCCCATTGGTCCCAGTTGCCTGGGCGGCGGGTTTCCGCAGGGCGAGTCGTGTCGCCGGGACGCCTGTCCCCGATCGGTCGGGCTTTCCCGGGTCGCGCCCGAGCCGCGTCCGAGATCTCGTAGGATGTGGCTTCTGTTGACGACTGAGGCGGATCGGGAGCACAGCGGTGGGTTCACTCCCTCGGAGCGGGATCGTCGGCGCGGCCCTCACGCTGGCCCTGCTCATCGGCGGGTGCGGCACCGTCCCGAAGGAACCTCCGGTCGCGCTCCGGGTCGGCTACGACACGCTGGACGGCACCCTCCAGGTGTGGCCCTCGCGGGGCGCCCTGGCCGGTGATCCACAAGCGACCTCGGCGGTGGCCCGGGCCGTCGACGAGTGGCGCTCCCCGGTCGAGGACCGGGCGCACCTGCCCTCCTCCGGCATCCTCTGGCTCGGCGAGGTCGACGGCGGCCGGCTCGCGCTGGTCGCCGCCGACGTGCCCGGCGAGGCGGGATCCTGGCTGTTGCAGTTGACCGGCGACGGAGCGGAGTTCACGGTCGACCGGGCGGTCGAATACACCGATCCGGGCTACCTGGTCTACTCCGACGTACTCCCGGTGCAGTTGCCGACCGGCCGGCGCTATCTCGTCTCCGCCCGGGTGGACCGGCTCCTCGGGCCGGACCGCCGGCCACTGGCCGTCACCGACGGCCTGACCGGACCGGTCGCGCTGCCGGCCTGCGCCGCCCGCACCGTCACCGCCCGGCTGCGCCCCAGCGAGTCGCTGCCGAGCGGCAAGGCCGCCGACCGGCTCATCGACCTCGGCACCGGCATCGACGGACCGCGCTATCCGCTGGTCGGCGACGACACCGGCTCCGGCGCCAAGGTGCTGGACGGCCTCGACACCTGCGCTCTCGGCACCAAGACCGGGCCGTTCGGCAGCATCCCGCACCGGGTGCACGGCGAGGCCCACCCCGGATCGGTGCCGGTCTCCTGGCCGATCGACCGGCTGTCGACGAAGGAATTGGCCGAGGTCGAGCTGGTGGGCGCCGGGGAGGAGCCGGCCAAGCTCGAACAGCTCAGCTGGCGCACCGACGAGGGCATGATGACGGCGGCCCTGCTCCGGCCCGCCGGAGGTCCGCCGTTGGTCTCGGCCGCCGACCGGCTCGAGCCGCTCCAGGCGTACGTCCTGCCGCTGTCCAGCCCCGTCGTGGTGCTGGTCTGGCAGCCGAGCCCGGAGACCAGCCTCGCACTGCCGGCGAACACGATCCGACTGGTCGACCGCCCCGGCCTGGTCGTGGTGCCGAAGCCGGCCACCCGGGAGACGTTCAGCCTGATCGCCTCGGACAAGACCACCGACCGCTCTGCCGGCGGCGCCAACTGAGGCTCTTCCCCGCCTCCGGCGGTCCAGGTCGCCGTGATCGCGCTGTTCCACTGATGTAGTGGCCTCACCGTCGGGGTGAGGCCACTACATCAGGTAGGTAACGGGATCATACGAGGCTCTTCGCCCTGCCCTCGCGGTCAGCCCCGGCCGTTGCGTCCCTTCGCCGCCCGGTCGCCGTTGGGGGCGGTCACCCGCACCGGCGCGATCGGCTCGTCGTCGAGTTGGGAGACCCAGCCGGTGACGTCCCGGGCCACGTCCTGCGCGGTCAGCCCCAGGTCGGCGAGGATCTGCGCCCGGGTGCCGTGCGGCTGCCAGACCGGCGGCACGCCGAGGTCGCGTACCGGCACCCGGAGGTCGGCGTCGCGCAGCGCCTTGGCCAGCGCGTCACCGACCCCACCGGCGCGTACGCCGTCCTCGACCGTGACCACCAGCCGGTGGCTGCCGGCCAGCGTGACCAGCTCCGGCGGGACCGGCCGGACCCAGCGCGGGTCGACCACCGTCACGCCGTAGCCCTGCTCGGCGACCCGGGCGGCCACCTCGACGCCGAGCTGCCCGAACGCGCCCACCGCGACCAGCAGGACGTCGGTCCGGGCGGACTCGGCGAGTACGTCCACCCCGCCGGAGACCGAGCCGGTGGCGGTGACCCGGCGTACCGCCGGCAGGTCGGCGACGACGGCACCGGTCGGGAAGCGCAGGATGGTCGGGCCGTCCTCCACGGCGACCGCCTCGCGCAGCTCCGCCCGGAGCGTCGCGGCGTCCCGGGGCGCGGCGATCCGCAGCCCGGGCACCACGCCGAAGACCGACATATCCCAGATGCCGTAGTGGCTGGGCCCGTCCGGGCCGGTGATCCCGGCCCGGTCCAGCACGAACGTCACCGGCAGCTTGTGCATCGCCACGTCGAGCAGCACCTGGTCGAAGGCGCGGTTGAGGAAGGTCGCGTAGACCGCCACCACCGGATGCAGGCCGCCCATGGCGAGGCCGGCGGCCGAGGTGGCCGCGTGCTGCTCGGCGATGCCGACGTCGTAGACCCGCTCCGGGTACTTCCGGGCCAGCGCGGCGATACCGGTCGGCTCGGCCATCGCGGCCGTGATGCCGACCACGTCCGGCCGCTCGTCGGCGATCGCGACCAGCTCCTCGGCGAAGACGTGCGTCCACTTCACCGACGGCGCGGCCAGCAGCTTGCCGGTCTCGACGTCGAAGGCGCTGCTCGGGCCGTGCAGGCAGTCGGCGTCGTCCTCCTCGGCCGGCCGGTAGCCCAGACCCTTGCGGGTCACCGCGTGCACTATCACCGGCCCGCCGAAGCCCTTGGCCCGGCGCAGCGCCGACTCCATCGCGGCCACGTCGTGCCCGTCGACCGGGCCGAAGTACTTGATACCGAGGTCCTCGAACATCGCCTGCGGCGCGACCGCGTCCTTGATGCCCTTCTTGACCGCGTGCAGCACCTCATACATCGGCTTGCCGACCAGCGGGGTGGAGCCGAGCGCCTCCTTGACGGTGTCCAGCACCTTCTCGTAGCCGGGGTTGAGCCGCAGTGTGGCCAGGTGGTCGGCCAGACCGCCGATCGTCGGCGCGTACGACCGGCCGTTGTCGTTGACCACGATGACCAGTGGGTTGCGGGCGGCGGCGATGTTGTTCAGCGCCTCCCAGCACATGCCCCCGGTCAACGCCCCGTCGCCGACCACCGCCACGACGTTGCGCGACTCGCCGCGCAGCGCGTACGCCTTGGCCAGCCCGTCCGCATAGGAGAGCGCGGTCGAGGCGTGCGAGTTCTCGATCAGGTCGTGCTCGCTCTCCGCCTGGCTCGGATAGCCGGACAGGCCACCACGCTGGCGGAGCTGGTCGAAGCCCTCCTGCCGCCCGGTGAGCATCTTGTGCACGTACGCCTGGTGCCCGGTGTCGAACAGGAAACGGTCCCGGGGCGAGTCGAAGACCCGGTGCATGGCCAGGGTCAGCTCGACCACCCCGAGGTTCGGGCCGAGGTGCCCGCCGGTCCGGGAGACCTTCGCGACCAGGAAGTCCCGGATCTCGGCGGCGAGCGACGCCAGCTCCTCGGCGGACATCCGCTTGACGTCCTGCGGTCCACGGACCGCGCCCAACAGCCGTCCGGCGGACGTCTCCGACTCCTCCACGGTCATGCCGTCACCTCGCCGCGCTCGGCAGGGGTATCGGGCCGCACGGCGCTGGGCTGGCTGATTCGCTCCCTACACAGGCTCATAGCCGCAGAGTCTATCGGGGCCGGACCGGCCCGCAGCCGGGCCGCCGAAGCAGTGCCACGGACGGCCCCGCGCCGTCCAGTTGCAGAGGTTGAGCGCGCACCCCGGCGCGCCAGGGTAGCCGATCGGGAGCGGTCCGGCGGGCGAACCGCTTCGCCGGCCGGTTCCCGGCGGCTGGCGATCAGCAGAGTCCCGTTGACCGGACGGCGCCGCCGTTGCGGACAGTCGATGACTCCGCACCGCGAGTGGTGGGTCCGTTCCGCCGAGCGAACGAAAAATCGGGCAGATGCCGCCAAGGGCCGTAGCATGGCCGGTAACCCACCCTCCCCTAAGGTCTCGCCATGTCGCCTGCTGACTCCCGCCCCGAGTGGTCCCCCGGCCGCGCCCGAACCACCCCGACCTCCGGCCGGTACGCCGCCGGCCAGGTCCTCGCGGTCGGCATCGTGCTGCTGGTCGCGCTGCCGCTGCTGCCGCTGATTCTGCTGATCATCGCCTGGATCCGGCTCCGCGACCGGGCCGCCGCCCGGGCCGCCCGCCGGGATACGGAGGCGGTCCCCACGGCGCCCCGGTCCGCCCTGCACGCCACTGGCTGAACCCGGATCGGACCCGCCCGCTCCCCCTCGAATCCGCGTCGATTCCCGCGACGCCGCGCCGGTCGCCGCGCCGGAAACCGCCTTGCCCGCCCGGTCGGCGATCCCGCAGAGTTGCCGCGGAACCACCGGTGGGTGGACGGCAGGCAGATCGCGGGGAGGCAGCATGTCCGACTTCAACGTCCGTACGGCGAACCTGGTCGCCGTCAACTCCTTGACGAAGTACCCGTCCATCCCGACCTACCACTCGCTCGACCCGCGCAACGGCGGGCTGCTCGACGAGGCCGTCGCCTTCTCCGGCCGGGTCCATCTGACCGAGAAGGTCGACGGTACGAACGGTCGGATCGTCTCGCTGCCGGACGGCAGTTACCTGATCGGCAGCCGCGAGGAGCTGCTCTACGCCCGGGGTGACCTGATCGGCAACCCGGCGCTCGGCATCGTCGAGGCGCTCCGGCCGATCGCCGACCGGTTGCCACCGGTCGACCGGGACGCCGTCGTGGTGCACTACCTGGAGGTCTACGGCGGCAAGGTGACCGCCGCGTCGAAGCACTACACCGAGACCCGGGCGGTGGGTGCCCGGCTCTTCGACGTGGTCGTGCTGGACGACTACGCCGAGCTGCTGGACTGGCCGGTCGAGCGGATCTCGTCCTGGCGGGAGTCGGCGGGTCAGCCGTTCCTCGCCGAGCCGGAGCTGCTGGCCCGGGCCGGTTCCGCCGGGCTGCCGACGGTCCCCCGGCTGGCCACGGTCGACGCCGCCGAGCTGCCCACCGACCTGGAGAAGACCCACCGGCTCCTCGGCGAGCTCCTGCCGGCCACGACGGTGGCCCTGGATGGTACGCCGGGCCGCGCCGAGGGCATCGTGCTGCGTTCGGAGACCCGCTCGGCGATCGCCAAGGCGCGGTTCCAGGACTACGAGCGGACCCTGAAGCGCCGCCGTACCGGCCGCTGAGCCGGCGGCGGAGGTCGACCCCGTCCGGGTGTCGACCGCCGCCGCCGGCCGGGCTCAGCCCTCGCTCGGCAGCAGCAGCGCCACCAGCTCCACGTGCTGGGTCATCGGGAAGAGGTCGTACCCGCGTAGCGCGGCGAGCCGCCAGCCCGCCTCCCGGAACGTCCGGGCGTCCCGGGCGAAGGCGGCCGGGTCGCAGGCCACGTAGGCCACCGCCCGGGTGGTGGCCGCGGCGACCGCCCGGACGACCTCGGCACCGGCACCGGTGCGCGGCGGGTCCAGCACCACCAGGTCGACCGGCCCGACGATCCGACGCCGCCGCAGCGCCGGCCCGACCGACGCCCGGACCACCTCGATCTGCGGCAGGTCGCGCAGGTTGTCCCGGGCGGCCTCGACCGCCGGCTCCGCCGACTCCACCAGGGTGATCCGGCCGGCCGGGCCGACCCGGCCGGCCAGCGCCGCCGCGAAGAGCCCGGCGCCGCCGTAGAGGTCCCAGGCGGACTCGCCGGCCCGCGGCGCCAGCAGGTCGAGTACGGCCGTCGCCAGCGTCTCCGCCGCCGCCGGATGCACCTGCCAGAACGCCTCTGGCGGCAGCCGCCACGTCCGGCCGACCGCCACCTCCCGGACCCGCTCCGCCGTCCCGTCCCCGGTCGGCACTCCGTCCCCGGTCGGCACTTCGGCAGTCCGCTCCGACCGGTGATCCGGCCCGCCGGCACCGGTCGGCCCGCCGCCTGGCGGGACGGCGGCGTCGCCCAGGTCGCCACCGGGCAGGCCCGTACCGCGCCGCCCGCGTACGGTCACGTCGCCGGCCGCCGAGGCGACCACCTCCACCAGGTCGGCGTCGGGCCAGAGCCGGCCGCTGGGCGCCAGCACCGGCAGCTCCTGGATCGCCGGGCGGGCGATCCGGCACCGGTCGATCGGGACGACCTCGTGCGAGCGGTGCTTGAGCAGCCCGGCCCGGCCGGCGGCGTCGACGGCGTACCGGACCCGGGAGCGCCAGCCGAGCGGGCCGCCGGGCAGCTCGTCGACCCGGACGTCCAGCTCGGTGATCTCCTCCGGGGTCAGCCGGGCCAGCCGGCGGAGCTGCTCGCGTACCACCTCGGCCTTCCAGTGCCGCTGCGCCGCCGGTGCGACGTGCTGGAGGTCGCAGCCGCCGCACCGGTCCGGCCCCGCCCACGGGCACGGCGGGACGACCCGGTCCGGCGAGGCGTCGAGTACGGTCACCGCGTCCGCCCGCAGGAAGTCCCGGCGTACCTCGGTGATCTCGGCGACCACCCGCTCCCCCGGCAGCGCGTGCCGGACGAAGACCACCTGCCCGTCCAGCCGGGCCACGCAGTGCCCGCCGTGCGCCACCGGCCCGACGGTCAGCTCGACCCGCTCCGCTTCACCGGGGCCCACCGAGGGCACCCGGGACCGCTCCCCGGCGCTCATCGGGGACCGGCCGTGTCCCGCCCGGGGGCGGGCGGAGGCTCGTCGAGGTCGGTACCGGCCAGCGGAGGCGGCGGCGCCGGCGCGGCGGCGGTGTTCGACGGCGGGGGCCCGAGCAGGCCACCGACGGCACCGCCGCGCGGGCCCCGGGCCGGTCCGCGGCTGAGGGTGGCGTCGAACCGGTCCAGGTTCTTCCGGGCGGTGGAGGCGAGCTGCCACGGCACGCTGGTCACCATCACCCCGGGCTCGAAGAGCAGCCGGCCCTTGATCCGCAGCGCGCTCTGGTTGTGCAGCAGGTTCTCCCACCAGTGCCCGACGACGTACTCCGGGATGAAGACGGTGACCACGTCGCGCGGCGACTCCCGGCGCGCCGACGCGACGAAGTCGAGGATCGGCCGGGTGATCTCCCGGTACGGCGAGTCGATCACGGTCAGCGGGACGGTCACCCCGTGCCGTTCCCACTCGGCCTGCACCGCCCGGGTGTCCGCCTCGTCGACGTTCACGGTCAGCGCGGTCAGGGTGTCCGGCCGGGTCGCCTGGGCGTAGGCGACCGCCCGCAGGGTCGGCTGGTGCACCTTGCTGACCAGCACGATCGCGTGGTTGCGGGCCGGCAGCACCGGGCGGCCCTCGGCCGGGGTCAGCTCGGCGGCGATCCGGTCGTAGTGCCGGCGGATGCCCAGCATCATGGCGTAGATCACGGCCATCGCGGCGATGGCGATCCAGGCGCCGAGCAGGAACTTGGTGATCAGGACGACCACCAGTACGGCCCCGGTCAGGCCCATCCCGAAGGTGTTGATGGCCCGGGACCGGACCATCCTCCGCCGGACGACCGGGTCGCGCTCGGTACGCAGCATCCGGTTCCAGTGCCGGATCATCCCCGCCTGGGAGAGCGTGAACGAGACGAAGACGCCGACGATGTAGAGCTGGATCAGCCGGGTCACCTCGGCCTGGAAGGCGACGATCAGCAGGATCGCGGTCAGCGCGAGGAAGACGATGCCGTTGGAGAACGCCAGCCGATCGCCCCGGGTGTGCAACTGCCGGGGCAGGTAGCGGTCCTGCGCCAGGATCGAGCCGAGCACCGGGAAGCCGTTGAACGCGGTGTTGGCGGCCAGGAACAGGATCAGCGCGGTCGCGCCGGCCACCACGAAGAGCAGGATCCCGCTGCCGAAGATGGCCTGGCCGAGCTGGACGGTCACGGTCTTCTGCACGTAGTCGACCGGGCCGTGTTCGAGTTGCCGGGCCGGGTTCTCCATGAACTGCAGGCCGGTCAGCCGGGACAGCCAGATGATGCCCATGATCATGACGATCGCCACCGAGCCGAGCAGCAGCAGCGTGGTGGCGGCGTTGCGGCTCTTCGGCGGCTTGAACGCGGGTACGCCGTTGGAGATCGCCTCCACCCCGGTCAGCGCGGCGCAGCCCGAGGAGAAGGCCCGGAGCAGCAGGAAGGCCATCGCGAAGGCGGTCAGGTTGGCGTGCTCGGCGCTGACCATCAAATCGGCGCTCGGCGCCCGGAGGTCGTGGCCGAGGACGAAGATCCGGATCAGCCCGGTGAGGATCATCCCGATGATCACGATCATGAAGCCGTAGGTCGGGATCGCGAACGCGGTGCCGGACTCCCGCAGCCCGCGCAGGTTGATCGCGCTCAGCACGACCACCGCGGTCACCGCGACCCCGACCCGGTGCTCGGAGACGTACGGCAGCACCGACCCGAGGTTGGCCACCCCGGAGGAGACCGAGACCGCGACGGTCAGCACGTAGTCGACCAGCAGCGCGCTGGCCACCCCGACGCCGAACTTCGGCCCGAGGTTGACGGTGGCCACCTCGTAGTCGCCGCCGCCGGAGGGGTACGCGTGCACGTTCTGCCGGTAGCTCGCCACCACGGTGAGCATCACCACCACGACGGCCAGGGCGACCCACGGCGAGAAGAGGTACGCCGAGGTGCCGGCGATCGACAGCGTCAGCAGGATCTCGTCCGGGGCGTACGCCACGCTGGAGAGCGCGTCGGAGGCGAAGACCGGCAGCGCGATGCGCTTCGGCAGCAGGGTGTGCTGCAGCTTGTCCGACCGGAAGGGTCGGCCCAGCAGCAGGCGCTTGACTAGCGAGGTGGGACTGGCCACAACCGCTAAGGGTACGGCTGCCGGATTCGCCCGGTCGGGCGGTGCGGCCGATCTTCCCGGTGGGCCGGCCGACCCGGCACCCGGGACGGACCGATCGCCCGGCGCCAAGCGTGCGGGGCCATGCCGTCCGACCGCTCCCGAGGCCGGGACGCGCCCGGAGATCCGGCGGCGCGGGAGGTCGGGCAGCACGGGCGGAGGGCCGGATGACTACGCTCAGGGTGACATCACCCCACCGGACGGGTCGGTCCCGCGGTGACCCGGGAGGACTTACCTTGCACGTCGTGATCATGGGCTGTGGCCGGGTCGGTTCGACCCTCGCGCACAACCTGGAGTCGCGCGGCCACTCGGTGGCCGTCATCGACCAGGACGCGGACGCGTTCCGCCGGCTCGGCCCGGACTTCGGCGGGATCACCGTCACCGGCGCCGGGTTCGACGCGGAGGTGCTCCGCCAGGCCGGGATCGAGCGGGCCGACGGCTTCGCCGCCGTCTCCAGCGGCGACAACTCCAACATCATCTCGGCCCGGCTGGCCCGCGAGACGTACGGCGTCTCCCGGGTGGTGGCCCGGATCTACGACTCCAAGCGCGCCCAGGTCTACGAGCGGCTCGGAATCCCGACCGTGGCCACGGTCCGGTGGACCGCCGACCGGATCGTCCGGCACCTGGTGCCGGAGGGACACGTGGAGATCTTCCGCGACCCGACCAGCACTGTCTCGATCATCGAGGTACCGGTGCACGACGACTGGATCGGCCGGCCGGTACGCGGGCTGGAGGAGGCCACCGGGGCCCGGGTCGGATACCTGACCCGGTTCGGCATCGCCGCCCTGCCGACCGCGTCCAGCGTGCTCCAGGAGGGCGACCAGGTCTCCATGCTGGTCACCGACGACATCGCCGACCAGGTGACGACGGTGGCGGGTTCGCCGCCGGAAGGAGGGCGCTGACATGCGGGTCGCCATCGCCGGCGCCGGCAACGTGGGCCGCTCGATCGCCCAGGAGCTGATCGAGAACGGGCACCAGGTGATGCTGATCGAGCGGAAGCCGAAGATGCTCCGCCCGGAGCGGGTACCGGCCGCCGAGTGGGTACTCGCCGACGCCTGCGAGCTGGCCAGCCTCGAGGAGGCCGACCTGGCGAGCTGCGACGTGGTGGTGGCCGCCACCGGCGACGACAAGGTCAACCTGGTGGTCTCGCTGCTGGCCAAGACGGAGTTCGCGGTTCCCCGGGTGGTCGCCCGGATCAACCGGGCCGAGAACGAGTGGCTCTTCACCGACCAGTGGGGTGTCGACGTCGCGGTCAGCAAGCCTCGGGTGATGGCAGCCCTGGTCGAGGAGGCGGTGACCGTCGGCGACCTGGTCCGGCTGATGACGTTCCGGCAGGGCGAGGCGAACCTGGTCGAGATCACCCTGCCGCCGACCGCCCCGTACGTCGGGCATCCGGTCCACTCCGTGCCGTTGCCCCGGGACTCGGCGCTCACCGCCATCCTGCGCGGCAAGCGGGTGCTGGTGCCGAGCCCGGACGACCCGCTGGAGGCCGGCGACGAGCTGATCTTCGTCTGCACCGCCGAGGTCGAGGACGAGGTCCGCAAGGTGATCCTCGGTCCGGACAGCGTCGAACGGACCCGCGGCAGCAGCGGCTGAGCCGGCAAAAGCCGATCGGGCGGGGCCGGCCGGCGGCGATCAGCCGCCGAGCGGGGCCGGTACGGCCGGCACCCGGTTCACCCGGCGGACCGCCCAGATGGTGATCACCAGCAGCAGCGCGTACGGCGGGTAGCCGAGCAGCAGCCGGGCGATACCGAGCGCGGTGTCCATGTCGGCCAGATAGAGCCCGGCCTGCACACCGACCTTGGCCAGCCACACCACGCCCCACAGCACGGTGAGCCGGGTGAAGGTGCGGACCAGCCGGGGATCCTGCCGCCACTCGGACCGGCCACCGGCGGCGATGATGGACCAGATCCAGCCGACCAGTGGCTGGCGGATCACCGCCGAACCGAGCAGCACCAAGCCGTAGGCGATGCCGTAGAGGATGCCGGGCAGGTAGAAGTCCCGCTCGTCACCGGTACGCCAGGCGATCATGGCGCCGATGCCGATCCCGACCAGGCCGTTGACGGCGTGCCGGACCGGCCGCCGCTGGAAGAGCCGGACGACCGCGATCAGCACCGCGACCGCCACCGAGGCGATCACCGCCGGACGCAGCTCGGTGATGATGTTGACCGCGACGAAGACGACCACGGGGACGCTGGACTCGACCATCCCCCGCCAGCCGCCGAGCTGCTCGGCCATCTGCTCGGTCAGGCTGGGAAGCGGTTCCTCCTCCTCGGTCCGGCCGGCCGTCGGGTCGCTGCCCGTGCTGTCGGTGCGGGGCTGTCCAGCGGTCATCTGGGTATCTTCCGGTCGCGGCCGGAGTCGACGCCGTCCGTGCTCACCGCGGCGACTCCAGCTCGTAGTACGGGTTGTAGATGACTTTACGGTCATCCCGTACCGCCATGCGACCGCGCGCGGTCAATTGCCGGCCCGGCTCGATCCCGGAGATGTGCCGGCGGCCCAGCCAGACCAGGGTCACGATGTCGCTGCCGTCGTAGAGGTCCGCCTCCAGGGTCG
This sequence comes from Plantactinospora sp. ZYX-F-223, assembly GCF_039649625.1. Taxonomy (NCBI): domain Bacteria; kingdom Bacillati; phylum Actinomycetota; class Actinomycetes; order Micromonosporales; family Micromonosporaceae; genus Plantactinospora; species Plantactinospora sp. ZYX-F-223. Next base: position 165,450 of record NZ_JBDJAV010000018.1, read on the forward strand.
GCAGGTTCGTCCGGGGGGTGTAGACCACGGTGCGGAGCCGACCCGAGACCGACACCACCTGTCCCCGGCTGCACTGCCCGGCCGGGGTGCTGCCGCACTCGGCGCTCTCCCGGAGCAACTCCTCGGCCTCGATTTCGGCCTCGCTCGCGGTCAGCCGTTGCAGGAAGCCCCGCCACGAGACTCGGCCCTGGTCGGTCGCCATGACCCGGTGTCACCCTCCTCGACGCGCCCGCCCGGCGCGTCCTCGACACGACTGGCGTGAAGCCGTCCCGCAAGCGTACGCCGGTTCGGCACGCGCGCACCTGTCACCTGGTGGCGGGTTGCCGACCCGCCTGCCGTCCACGCCCGGATCGGTGGCCCCCCGACCTCCGGAATCCGCCCGGGCAGGTCCCGCCGGCGGCCGGGCGCGTCCGGATGCCCGGCGGACGCGTGCCGGCGGCCGGCCCGGGCCGCCGCCACGACCGCCCCGGCACCCACCGGAGCGGGTACCCGGCGGGCAGTGGTCAGACGTCGCGGCGGGGTCGCGGTTCGGACCGGTGCGGGTGCTGGTGGCCGGAGACCACCCCGTTGACCGGCGGCCCGGACCCGTCGCCGTCCGGCTGCGGCTCGGCCTCGGCAGCCGCCTCGCGGGGCAGCCGCAGCGGCAGCGGCTCGCGGACCGGCTTGGCCTCCTGACCCCGGTCGACCACCAGCCCGTTCAGGCACTCGGCGAGCGGTCCGGCCGCGACCGGGTCGCTGGCGGCACGCCCCTGGAAGACGCCCTGGATCATCCAACGCGGCCCGTCCACGCCGACGAACCGCAGGTCGGCGATGCCGCCGTCCGGGGTACGGACCCGGGCGCGCAGTTCGGTGCCGTACTCGCCGTCCACCTCCTCGGCCACCACCCCGTCGGCCGCCAGCGAGGTGCGGATCTCCTCCCGCCACTCCGGCCAGATGTCCTCGGTACGCGGCGCCGCGAAGACCCCCAACTGGAGGGCGCTCTCGCCGTGCACCAGGACGACCTGCTGGATCACCCCGTCCGGGTTGGCCTGGACGCGTACCTCCACGTCCTGTACGGCCGGGATGCGCAGGCTGCCCAGGTCGAGCCGCTGCACGTCCGGCGGCGCGTCGCCGATGTCGTACGGCCCGCGCCTGGGCCCCTCGGGCTCGGCCGCGGCGGCGAGGTCCTGGGTGTCGGCCGACTGCCGACCGGAGCGCTCGTCGCGGGAGTGGCGCCCGCCGCGTCCTCGGGAGAAGATCATCGTGCTTACCTGCTACCTTCCGTTTCCGGCTGCCGGGTGGGCGGATCTCACTCGCATTGTCGGGCACGGTGTGCGGCGTGGGCCGACCCGGGCACTCTTTCCGGCGGGTTCACCGGCTCTCCGTCCCCTCGACCCGCTCGCCCCGGTGGTCGGCGGCGACCAGTCCGGCGTGCCCCCCGGTCGAGCCGTGCCCGCCCGCGCCCCGGACGGAGTCGGGCAACTCGTCGACGGGGAGGAACTCGACCCGCTCCACCCGCTGCACCACGAGCTGCGCGATCCGGTCCCCCCGGGAGATCTTCGCCGGGGTGACCCGGTCGTGATTGATCAGGTTGACCAGGATCTCGCCCCGGTAACCGGCGTCGACCGTACCGGGCGCGTTGAGCACGGTCACACCGAGCCTGGCCGCCAGCCCCGACCGCGGATGGACCAGCCCGACGTACCCGGCGGGCAGGGCCAGCGCGACACCGGTCCGGACCAGCCGCCACTGGCCGGGCGGGATCTCGACCTCCTCGGCGGCGACCAGGTCCGCTCCGGCGTCACCCGGATGGGCGTACGCCGGCAGTGGCAGGTCGGGGTCGAGTCGCCGGACAGGTACGGGCAGCACGTGCGTCACGCTCTCACTCTCCTGGCAGGTTCGCGGATCCATCGGTGCTGCCCCCATCCTGCCGGGTCGACCGGGCGCGTCGGGCCGTACCCTTCCAGCGTGGCCCCGACAAGTTCCGAGCCCGCCGTCGTCCCGGCCCGTGCCCGGTACGCCGAGCGGCTGACCCTGCCCTGGTGGCTCTGGCTGGCCGGGATCGCCGCCGCCGGGCTGCTGGCCACCGAACTCTGGCTCGGTTCCACCGGCGTACGCGCCTGGCTGCCCTTCGTGGTGCTCCTGCCGTTGGCCGCCGTCGGTCTCGGCTGGCTCGGCCGGATCCGGATCGCCGTACGCGACGGCGAACTCCTGGTCGACGACGCCCGGCTGCCGGTGCGGTTCGTCGCCGACGCGATCCCGCTGGACGCCGAGGGCCGGCGTGAGGTGCTCGGCGTCGGTGCCGACCCGCTGGCGTTCGTGGTGCAGCGTCCGTGGGTGCCGGGAGCGGTGCAGGTGGTCCTCGACGACCCGGCCGACCCGACACCCTACTGGGTGATCAGCTCCCGCCATCCGGTACGCCTGGCCGAGGCGATCCTCGCGGCCCGCGACCCGGACTGACCGCCGCCCGACCCGCACCCGGTCCACCGCCCACCTGGACCCGCACCCGGGCAAGGCACCGGAGCCGGCCGATCGCCGGGTCGGTCGGTCATCCGCCGAGCGCCTTGGGCCCCTGGCGGAGGTCCTCCCGGACCCGGTCGCCGAGTCCCCGGGTGGCCCGGCCGTTGAGGAAACCGGCCACCGCCGCGCCGGTCAGGAACGGCCCCAGGGTGGTCAGGTTGCGGCCGAACCGCCGCAGCAGCCGGTCCCGCAGCTCCTTGCGGGCCGCCGTGCCGAGTACCGCGCCGACGCCCACCCCGGGCAGCAGCGGATTGACTCCGCGCTGGCCCGCCCAGGACCGGATCAGGGTGACGGCGCGCTGGCCGCCGCCGCCCGGCAGCCGCACGCCGTACGCCTCGTGCAGTTCGCCGATCAGCTTGAGTTCGATGGCGACCACCGCGACGGTCTCGGCGGCCAGCAGCAGCGGTGCCGAGAGCAGGGTCGGGGTGACGGCCCACTCCACCGCCGCGACACCGCCACCGGCCGCGCCCACCCCGGCGGTCGCCCTGACGGCGTTGCGGATCAGCCGCTCGGCCAGCGCGTCCCCGTCGAGACCGTCGAAGTGCCGGAGCAGGGTCTCCCGGTCGCGCACCGGGATGTGCGGCGCGATCTCCGTCACCGTGTCGGTGAGCCAGCGGACCGCCGCCTTCGGCTTGAACAGGTTTCCGGGTCGCCCGGTGCGCACCTGGCCGACCAGCCGGCCGAGCAGCCGTCGCCGACGGGACTGGTTGAGCTCGTCGGCGGTGAGCGCGGCGACGGTCGAACTCAGCTCGTCGTCCCGGGACGCCAGCTCGGCACCTGGCGTCGCACCCCGGTCGGCGGGCGTGGCCGAGGTCGTGTCGTCGACCGGTACGGCGGGTCCGTCCCGGTCGGTCGGTCCCGCCGAGGCGGCATCGGTCGGTCCCGGCGAGGAAGCGTCGGACGCCCGGTCGGAGCGGCTCATCATGACCTCCAGCGCGTGTCGTCGGTGGGGCGTGCCACCACGCGCATCGAGTCAAGCAGTTACCCGCCAGCCCCGCATGTCGAATCACGCGCGGCGACCCCCAGCCGTGGAGGTCGCCGCTCCCCCCGTCCCGGAAGACTCACCCCGTACCCGCCGGACGGACTCCCCTGCCCGGGAAGACCGCTCCGGCCGCAGTGGTCAGGCGCACTCGCGGCAGATCAGCTCACCGTTGCGCTCCACCGCGAGCTGACTGCGGTGGTGCACCAGGAAGCAGCGCGCGCAGCGGAACTCGTCCGACTGCATCGGCAGCACCTTCACGGTGAGCTCCTCGTCGGCCAGGTCGGCACCGGGCAGCTCGAAGCTCTCGGCGACCTCGGCCTCGTCGACGTCCACGGCGGCCGACTGTGAGTCGACCCGCCGAGCCTTGAGCTCTTCCAGGCTGTCCTCGCCGAGGTCGACCTCGTCGCGACGCGGGGCGTCGTAGTCGGTGGCCATCGGTCTCACTCTCCCATATCGATATAGTCGCTTCCGGTTGTAACGCCGGAGGACGCTGTTTCGGTTCCCGCTGGCCGGCCATCACTTCCGGTCGCCCGACCCGGCGCACGTTCCGGGTCGTGGCCGCCGGGCGGAACTCCCCCGGCGAGCGGGGTACCTTACCCCCCTTCGGGCGAGGCATGTATACCGTCCCTGCGGCAGACATGTACGTCCGAGCGCGCGGAGTTGTTCCCAATGTGACTCAGGCGACACGAAGATAGGGGTAGCGGTCGGCCGATCGGCGTCGGCGCGCCGACAAATCTGGTGGATTCAGCACCCGGTCGGACAACGGCTGGCGCCACCGGCATACTCGATAGCCACGGCGGCCCGCCCGGTCGGCCGCCCGGTGTCTGTTCCACACCAGCTTCGCAGGAGCCAAGCAGATGACTTTCGCGCGCGTCCGAGCCCTCCTCGTCGTCGGCGTGCTCGCGGTGATCGCCATAGTGTTCGTCGCCGTCACCCTCGTCCGCGACACCCAGGCCGGCAAGGAGGTCGCCAGCGACTGCCAGGAAGGCGACAAGCTCGCCGACACGCGGTTGCGGCTGCCGAAGGACATCAAGATCAATGTCTACAACGCGACCGAGACCGCCGGCCTGGCCAACACGGTGAAGACCGACTTCCAGAACCGGCAGTTCCAGGTGCTCAAGGCCGGCAACGAGCCGGCCAAGAAGGGCATCGACGACGAGGTCGCGGTGCTGCGGTACGGGCCGAAGGGCGTCGGCTCGTACCACGTGCTCAGGGCGTACTTCCTGAACGAGGCGGAGCCGGAGTTCCAGCTCGACCGCAAGGACGACGTGGTCGACGTCGTCATCGGCGGCGAGTTCAAGCAACTGGCGACCATCACCGAGGTCAACCAGGCGCTGACCCAGCGGGACAGCGACAGCACGCAACTGCCGCCGCGGACCTGCGCCGACCCCAACCTGAACTGACCGTCAGGGGCCGCCGGCCGCGTCGAGCCGGACCAGGTGGTCGTGCAGCAGGCCGAACAGCGCCGGTGGGGCCGCGATCACCAGGTCCGGCCCGGGTGCGGCACCGGCCAGCCCGCCGACCCGGAGCCCGGCCTCGGTGGCGACCAGCCCGCCGGCGGCGTGGTCCCAGAGGTTCAGCCCCTTCTCGTAGTAGCCGTCGACCAGTCCCTCGGCGGCCAGGCAGAGGTCGATCGAGGCGACGCCGAACCGGCGGATGTCCCGGACGTACGGGATGAGCCGGTGCAGCACCCCGGCCTGGTGCGCCCGGCGCGCGGGGTCGTACCCGAACCCGGTGGCCACCAGCGCCTGCCCGAGATCGGTCTCCACCGAGCCCGCCAGCCGCCGGCCGGCCCGGTAGGCGCCCCGACCCCGGACGGCCGTCCACTCGTCCCCGGTGGCCGCGTTGCGGACCACTCCGGCGACCACCTCGCCGTCGACCTCGGCGGCCAGCGAGACGGCGTAGTGCGGCAGCCCGTAGAGGTAGTTCACGGTGCCGTCGATCGGGTCGAGGATCCACCGTACGCCGCTGCCGCCGGCCGGGCCGGTGCCCTCGGCGTCGCCGTACTCCTCGCCCAGCACGGCGTCGCCGGGCCGGGCCGCCCGCAGGGTCGCGACCGCCTGCCGCTCCACCGCCCGGTCGGCCGCGGTGACCACGTCGGTCACGGTGCTCTTGGTGGCCACCCCGGAGACGCCGTCGGCGCGCATCCGGTACGCGGTCTCCGCCGCCTCCCGGGCCACCTCGACCGCGATCTTCAGCAGCTCCTCCGGAGCCGGTGTCGTGCCGTCCATGACGTCCCCTTCCCGCACGCCTGTGACGTCCCGCCCCCGGCGCGAGTATCATCCTTACAAAGTCAACACGCGCATCGGGTCGGTGGCCCCGGACCACGTCTCCGGCGTGCGGCGCGGGATGATCGCCGCAGACGGCGCTACAATTCACGCCTGCCCACGCGCCACGGACCGCCGAGCACCGGCCGGCCCGGGACACGGGGGTCCCTCAACCACATCGGCCCGGCACAACGCATAGCGCTGCGCCGGCCGATCCCGGCCGTGCTCGCTCATCGCCTCCGGAAGGTCATTCGTGACAGAACCCCGCCACATCGGCGCCGACGTACGCTCGCTCACCGACACCCTGATCGCCCATGCGCAGAACGCCGGCGGCCAGCTCACGTCGGCCGAGTTGGCGCGTACGGTCGAGTCTGCTGAGGTGACTCCGGCCCAGGCCAAGAAGATCCTGCGTGCGCTCTCGGACGCGGGGGTGACCGTCGTGGTCGACGGCTCGGCGAGTACCCGCCGCCGGGTCGCCGCCGCCCGGTCCGCCACCCCCGCCTCGCGGGCGACCACCGCCAAGGCGACCAAGAAGTCGGCGCCGCCGGCCCCGAAGCAGGCGCCCGCCGCCGACGAGTCGGCCGGCGCGCCGCGCAAGCCGGCGGCCCGCAAGCCGACGCTCGCGGCCGACGGCGCATCGCCGGCTGGTGCCGCCAAGGCCGCTGAGACGGCCGCCAAGGCTCCGGCGAAGCCCGGCCGGGGAGCCGGCAAGGCCGCCGGCACCGGACCGGCCAAGGCCGCCAAGGCCGGCGCGCCGACCAAGGGTGGCGACCCGGACGGTCCCGGCGACGACATCGATCCGGAGGAGCTTGCCGCCGAGATCGAGGACGTGGTGGTCGAGGAGCCGGCCGAGCTGGCCAAGGCCGCCGAGGCAGATGCCGCCGACGCCGCGACCGACAACGACTTCGAGTGGGACGACGAGGAGTCCGAGGCGCTCAAGCAGGCGCGCCGGGACGCCGAGCTGACCGCCTCGGCCGACTCGGTCCGGGCCTACCTCAAGCAGATCGGCAAGGTCCCGCTGCTCAACGCCGAGCAGGAGGTCGAGCTCGCCAAGCGGATCGAGGCCGGACTCTACGCCGCCGAGCGACTGCGCGCCGCCGAGGAGGGCGAGGAGAAGCTCGTCCGGGAGATGCAGCGCGACCTGATGTGGATCTCCCGGGACGGCGAGCGGGCCAAGAACCACCTGCTCGAGGCGAACCTGCGGCTGGTGGTCTCGCTGGCCAAGCGC
>NZ_JBDJAV010000180.1:0-924 GCF_039649625.1 Plantactinospora sp. ZYX-F-223
ACCCAGCCGTCCCAGACGTACAGCTCCACAATGTCGTCGTTGCGATCCTCGCCCGGCGCGGGGTCCGGGCGCAGCCTGGGGCCGTGGCACGACAACCCGGAACTGACCGACCCGTTGCGATCCTCGCCCGGCGCGGGGTCCGGGCGCAGCGCCGTGCTCATGTGCGGCGCCGTGCCGGCGAGCTTGCCTGTTGCGATCCTCGCCCGGCGCGGGGTCCGGGCGCAGCCCACCCCGACGGCGCTCAGCGCCACGGAGACGGCCGCGTTGCGATCCTCGCCCGGCGCGGGGTCCGGGCGCAGCCGCCCGCCTCTGCGACGATCCCGACACCGCAGTCAAGGTTGCGATCCTCGCCCGGCGCGGGGTCCGGGCGCAGCCAAGGCCATGAGGCCAATCAGGATCAGCAGCACGGGGTTGCGATCCTCGCCCGGCGCGGGGTCCGGGCGCAGCCCACTTTCGGATGCGGCGTACCACCACTTCCAGGAGGTTGCGATCCTCGCCCGGCGCGGGGTCCGGGCGCAGCCGGTCACCCCGACTCCCCGGCCCGCCGAAATGGTCGGGGTTGCGATCCTCGCCCGGCGCGGGGTCCGGGCGCAGCCAGCCGTGCAGCCGGGGCGTGTCCCGGGCCGGCCCGGGTTGCGATCCTCACCCGGCGCGGGGTCCGGGCGCAGCCGGCGAGCACCAGCAGCACCACGGCGATCAGGTAGAGGTTGCGATCCTCGCCCGGCGCGGGGTCCGGGCGCAGCGACCAGCATGGTTCGCCCTTCCGGCTACTGAACTACTGTTGCGATCCTCGCCCGGCGCGGGGTCCGGGCGCAGCGGTACGACGTTGCCGTCATTGACACGCCACCCATGTTGCGATCCTCGCCCGGCGCGGGGTCCGGGCGCAGCGACCCGACCCGACCGGCCGCCGTCCCTGGCTCGGCG
>NZ_JBDJAV010000181.1:0-897 GCF_039649625.1 Plantactinospora sp. ZYX-F-223
GATCGCAACGTGAGCTGTCTTGAACGCCCACATGACTCCTGCAGAACATCCCGGGTGCTTAGGGAGCGGAGCCCTGTGAGGAGCATGCAATGAATGAGGAGAACGTATGAGCGAACTCAAAGAGGCGACGCCGGTACATGGAACACCGGGGGTGAGGGTGGTCGCCGCGTCGTCGTGCGCCGCGGCCGTGCCGACCCAGCCTGCAGCCGCCCGCGCTGCCCTTACTGCCATGCAACCCAGCAGCAGGCGGGGCTGGGCGTCCGTGGGCGCGGTCGCACTCGGCGCATTCGTCATCGTCATGACGGAGACGCTACCGGCGGGCCTGCTGCCGAAGATCGCCGACGGACTGCATGTCCCGCTCGGCCTTGCAGGGCTGACGGTGCTGGTGCCGGGCTTCGCCGCCGCGGTGTCGGCGCCGCTATTCTTCCTCGGCTCCGGCCGCTTCAACCGGCGCTCAATCATCCTTGTCCTGGGTCTGACGGTGCTGCTGTCGAATGTGGTCGTCGCGGTGGCGCCGAACTTCGTCCTGGTGCTGATCGCCCGTATGCTCTTCGGCGCCACCCTCGGAGCCTTCTGGACCGTGGTGTCACCGGTCGGACCCAAGCTGGTGGGCCCGACCGGGGGCACTCGCGCCATCACCATCATCGCGGCCGGTATTTCGGGTGGGACGGTGGTGGGACTGCCTGCGGGCCAATTCCTCGGCAACCTCGTCGGCTGGCGTCTCACTTTCGCCATCGCGGCGGCGACACTGCTCGTCGTGGTTGTGCAAACACTCGTGCTGCCAGGCATTCTGCCGGACGGGCGCACGCACCTGTCTGATCTCGTGGGAGTCGTGACACGACCGGCCGTCCGGTTTGGGATGGTAGCGGGCGCGGCGGTGTTCATTGGACAGTTCAC
>NZ_JBDJAV010000182.1:0-854 GCF_039649625.1 Plantactinospora sp. ZYX-F-223
CCGTAGTCGCCGCCGGAGTTGGGGGAACGCCCCTGGTAGAGCAGTTGCAGGTTGCAGGGGTCGACGGTCATGGTCTGATCGGCGTTGCTGCGGATCAACTCGCCGTGGCTGATGTCGTTGGTCCAGGTGGCGCCGCTGTTGGCCTTGCCAGCGAAGGGGTTGCTCTCGGTCGCGGCCTGCGGGGTCCACGAACCGTTCAGGCTGGTGGCCGTGAACGAGCGGAAGTAGCGCCCCTGCGAGCCGATCGCCTCGACGAGCATGAGGTACCGGTTCTCGCCCTGGAGCTTGTAGACCTGAACTCCTTCGAACAGGTTGTTCGTCGAGTCACTCATGATCACCGTCGACGAGGAGCCGAAACTGCCCGGGAAGTTCCCGATCGGCATGCTGGCCCGGTAGATCCGGCCGTTGTCCCCGGCGAAGAACAGGTACATGTTCGAGCTGTCACCGATGACCGCCTGGTCGATGGGACCCGTACCGGAGTCGGAGATGCTTCCGGAGAAGAGCGTCTGCGGCGACGACCAGCCGTTCGCGTTGGTGGGGTCGCTCGACGTCCGGTAGGAGAAGGCGGGCCCGCCCCACTGATAGGCCAGCACCCAGATGTTCCGCGGGGCGAAGTAGAAGAGCGAGGGCGCAACAGTGGACGAGGACATCGCGTTCTGACTGGCCGAGCCCATCTCGGACCAGTTCGAGAAGAGGCCGAAGTTCATCGAGCCCCAGGTCGTTCCCGTGTCGTGCGTCGTGGCGTACACGAGGTGCCTGCCGTTGTAGGGGGCGTAGGTGAAGTCCTTGAGCGAGACCCACCCCGACCTCGGGGTCGCCAGTTGGCCCGTCGATGACCAGCGGTACGACGACGG
>NZ_JBDJAV010000183.1:0-836 GCF_039649625.1 Plantactinospora sp. ZYX-F-223
AGCGGCGAGCTGGCCGGCCGGCTGGTGGCCGAGCTGCCGGGCGTCGAGGTGGACCTCTCCGACGTGCACCGCCCCGGCCGGGGCGGCGACCGGTACATCGCGGTGGCGGAGTGAGGACCAGCTTCACCGGGCACGCCACCGAGTTCGCCGGGTTGCCGGTCTTCCGGCTGAGTCAGAACTGGGAGGACGAGCCGCCGCGCCTGGTTCCCGAGGCGGAGCTGCCGGCCGACCCCGGCTCGGTGGCCTGGCGGATCGAGGCGTGGGAGGAAGACGAGGGCTGGGACTACGGCCCTTCTCGGATGTTCCGGCACGCGTTCGAGCAGTTCCTCGACCTGGTCGACCCGGCCGGGGTACGCGCCCTGGTGATCGGCACCTGGGGCTACGCGGCGATGAACGCGGCACCGATCGGCCAGCTCTGCGCCGCCGCCGACCGGCTGACCGGGTTGCGGGCCCTCTTCCTCGGCGACATCCCGGCCGAGGAGTGCGAGCTGTCCTGGATCTGCCAGGGTGACGTCGCGCCGCTGCTGGCCGCGTACCCGGGGCTGGAGATCCTGCGGATCCGGAGCGGCGACACCGACGCCGAGCACCGTACCGGCCTGGAGTTCGGTGCCGTCCGGCACGGCGCGCTGCGGAGGCTGGTGGTCGAGTCGGCGGGTCTGCCGGCCGGGGTGGTGCGGGGGATCGCCGACTCCGATCTGCCCGCGTTGGCGCACCTGGAGCTCTGGCTCGGTACCGGCCGTTGGGGCGGGGACGCCACTGTGGAGGATCTGGCGCCGATTCTGGGTGGGGCGCGGTTGCCGGCGTTGCGGTCGTTGGGGTTGCGTAACGCGGAGATC
>NZ_JBDJAV010000184.1:0-831 GCF_039649625.1 Plantactinospora sp. ZYX-F-223
GAGCGTTTTTCATCCTCGGTAGGTCGGGTTCTCGACGTGGTGCAGGGCCAGGATGGCCTGCACGATCGCGGTTGTCCGGGACGGGCTGCAGCGCAGTCTGGTCAGGACTTTCCAGGTCTTCAAGGTGGCGACGGCTCGTTCACCAAGGGCGCGGATACGGGCGTGGGCCTTGTTCACGGCCTTCTGCCGGCGGGACAGCTTCGGCCGGTAGCGATGACGCTTGAACGGGGTGCGGACGCAACCGCCGGCTCCTTGGTACGCCTTGTCCGCGAAGGTCATCACGTTCGCGCTGGTCAGCGCCGCGACGATGCCGTGGGTGCGGGCGGCGGTCAGGTCGTGTGCCGAGCCGGGCAGCGCCGCCGACGCCCAGACGAGGCGTCCGGCCGGATCGGCGATGACCTGCACGTTCATCCCATGTCGCCGGTGCTTCCCGGAGTAGTACGGCTTCTGGTCGTGTATGCGGTCGATCGGGATCAGGGTGCCGTCGAGGATGGCGTAGGCCAGTAGACGGATCCTGCTCATCGCCTGGTGCAGGTCGTCGGCGGTCGTGGCAAGCAGAGTGATCGCCTCGCGGACGTAGCGCCAGGCGGTGGCTACCCCGACTTCGAACCCGGTGGCCAGACGGGTGAAGGTGTCGCCGTTGCGCAAGTGGGCCAGGACGAGCAGTGCCTGGCGGCCGGGGGCGAGGCGGCGCCACCGGGATCGTCGCTGGTGACGATGGCTACGGATCAGGTCGGCGACGTGGTTCAGCGATCGGGTGGACAGCGGGATCGAGGCAGGGTAAGACAGCAACGAGGCTCCCGGTAGGGGCATCTTTCTTGGTCGATTGCT
>NZ_JBDJAV010000185.1:0-805 GCF_039649625.1 Plantactinospora sp. ZYX-F-223
CAAGGGAACCGCACCAAGGCCGACCTCGACGCGGCGTGACCGGCGCGCCGAGGCCCAGCGCGCACGGTCGGCGGGCAGATCCGCGTATCTGACCCTGGTTGGCGTGCCGATGGACCCGGCGGGTCGGCCTTCGTCCCGAGGAGTTCAGCCGACGATACGGCCTTCCGGAGTATCGACCACGAAGCACGCGCATTGCAGGATCTCCAGAAGCGCGGCACGGACCCGCCGGATCGTGTCCTCGTCCAGATCGAGTTGCAGTCGGCAGTCGCGAGGAAAGCCGAGGATGGCGGCGGACCGAGCACCGAATTCGAGGGAAAGGTTGTGGTCCATGAGGGTCCAGGCAGCCGGTCCTCTCGCAACCGATCCGGCGCTATTGATCACCTCGTCCACCCAGCCGTCGTAGCGCAACCGGATCAGCACAACGTGGACTTCCGCGGCGCCGAGGATCAGTGTCAGCTCGTCATCGGTCTGCCGGACGTCGGCTCGATCTACGCAGAGCACCGTTCCGTCCACGCCCCGACCGTACAGTGGTGTTCGCCACGTACGCGACAGAGTTGCGGGAGCGCAGCACTCGTATCGCCAGATGTGGATACTCGCCAGAGCCGGGCGAGGACCACCGTGACCGTAGGCAGGTTGAGCGAGTTCGGTGTGTGGTGGGCCTAGGCTGTGCGCCATGGAGGGGATGGCGTGGCTCCTGCTGTGCCCGTGCGCGTTCTTCGTGTTGCTGTTCTTCGCCGCGACTGTGATCCTCTGGTTCCAGACCAAGCCGGGCAGCCGGTGATCGAGTCGGCTGTCGGAAGCTAAT
>NZ_JBDJAV010000186.1:0-765 GCF_039649625.1 Plantactinospora sp. ZYX-F-223
CTAGCGTCCGGCCGCCGGCGCTCTCGGGCTTCCTCGGGAAGCAGGGGGTGTCGGCCGCGTGAGGAGTCCGGCGGCTTTGACACAGCCGGAGGGAACATGGGCTTCCCCCTGATGGTGTCCGGCTTGATGTCAACCATGCTTCATGTTTGAGGATGGCCGGTATGAGCGTGATCGACATCGGAACCGTCCCGCCCATGGCAGCTCTGCCGGAGCCCGCCACGCCCACGATCATGCAGGCCGCCCGTGATATCGAGGAACTCGGGTTCGAGTCGCTGTGGGTCCCCGACCTGATGCTCGGGGACGGCACACCCGCGCTGGAGGCTGCGCTCACGCTGGCCGCTGCCGCAGCGGTCACGGAGCGGGTGAAAATCGGGTTCAGCGTCCTGGTAGTGCCGATCCGCCCAGTCCCGTGGCTGGCGGCCCAGATCGCGACGCTTCAACACCTGTCAGGCGACCGGCTCTTGCTCGGCGTGGGCTCGGGAGGCTTCCCCGGCACGCCGTTCTGGCAGGCCCTCGGCGTCGAGTCCCAGGGGCGAGGCCGGGCCACGGACGTCGCGCTCGCACTGCTCCCCAGGCTACTGGCCGGCGAGCCGGTCCATGTGGTCGAGGGGCGGCCGCCGCTTGTCCAGGCCCCGGCCGCCGCCATGCCGCCCGTTCTCGTCGGTGGTTCCGAGACCGCGTTTCGCCGGGTTCTGGACCACGGCGACGGCTGGTTCCCTTCCCTCATCGGCCCCGCCGACGTGGCGCCTGCCGTCGCACGCCTGC
>NZ_JBDJAV010000187.1:0-757 GCF_039649625.1 Plantactinospora sp. ZYX-F-223
TTGCAGTTTCGACCTCAGCTTGCAGCGTCCGGATCTGCTTCGCGCGTGTTGTCGGCATACGGATCCGTACGCCGGTACGTATCGGGGTAATGCGAGACCTGTCTCCGACCTCTCGCCCAGTGGTGGCGAGGCTGGTCTGTGGTCAGGCAGCGGTGGTGACCTTCCACAGGTAGCCGTCTGGATCACTGAAGTAGCCGAAGTACCCGCCCCAATCGGCGGCGGCCGCCGCCTTGACCACAGTGCCGCCGGCAGTCTCCGCAGACTGCATGACCTCATCCACCGCGTCCCTGGAGTCGGTGATGAAATGGAACGAGACGCCGCGGAATCCAGAGCCTTCCGCGGAGACACCGGCGTCCTGCGCCGCTGCCTCCCACTCGTAGAGTGCCAACATCGAGGATCCCTCACCGAGTCTGCACCTAACGAACCCGGGGAAGTCCTGGTCGATCTCGCAACCGAGGCCGTCGACATAGAACCTCTTGGCCCGGTCCACGTCCTTAACGCCGAGCATAACGACGCTGACCTGCAGTGACACGCCTACCTCCTTTGTCAATCACGTGCGGCCTCGTCATGCTAGGCCCGGCCGGCGGACCCAGGCTTCTCGAATCCTGATCGGTTGCCTCAGCGTCGCCCAGATCCCGTCCCCGATGACCTCGCCCCGGAACACCCGCTTGCCAATGAGCCATTTCCAACCTGATGGTGCAGGTCAGCGGCGTGGCGGAGGCGGATAGCCGGGTGAGGTGAGGCTCCCGGTAAGACA
>NZ_JBDJAV010000188.1:0-744 GCF_039649625.1 Plantactinospora sp. ZYX-F-223
TTGGCCCTGCTCGCCACCACCGCCGTGGACAGCCCTGCCCACCAGGCCGCCGCCGCGCGGGCCCGGACCCGGCTGATCAAGCGCGCCCGGGCCGACAACCACGCCGGGGTTCGGCTGGCCGCCGTGCAGGCTCTCGGGGAGCGGTTCGGCACCGACCCCGAGGCGCGCGACCTGCTCATCGAACGGGTCCGGGCCGACGGGTACGCCGGGGTGCGGCTCGCCGCGGTGCAGGCGCTCGGCGAGCGGTTCCGGGACGAGCCGAACGTCCGCGACCTGCTCCGGGAACGCGCGCACGCCGACGAGCACGCCAGCGTACGGCGTACCGCGATCCAGACCCTCGGCGACCGGTACGGCGGCGACGACGAACTCCGGGACGTGCTCGTCGAGTGCCTGCGTACCGACACCGACGCCGAGGTGACCCGTACCGCCGCGCACGTCCTGGTCGAGCGGTTCGCCGCCACCCGGCACGTCCGGGACCTGCTGATCGAACGCGCCCGCGACGACACCGACCCGGTGACCAGGCGCACCAGCGTGCGGGTCCTCGGCGAGCGGCTGACCACCGACGCCAAGGTCCGGGCGGTGCTGATCGACCGGGTCCGGGTAGACCGTGACCCGGGGGTGCTCCGGGCCGCCGCCCGCGCCCTCATCGACCAGCAGGGCCCGGACACCGCCACCCGGGACCTGCTGGTCAGCCGCACCGGCGGGGACACCGACGAGACGATCCGGCTGGTCGCGCTGCGGATG
>NZ_JBDJAV010000189.1:0-738 GCF_039649625.1 Plantactinospora sp. ZYX-F-223
GATGCGGAGCGCGGTTCGGCGGACAATCGCGTCGGAATCGACGCGGGCGCGACTGACCAGCATGTCCCGCACGATGCCGGTATCCGGAGGCTGCCAATGGAGCAGGGCGCGCGCGGCGACCCGCAGCACCCCTGGGTCAGGGTCCGAGCGGACCCGATCGATGAGCAGGGCGCGAACCCCCCGGTCGGCGGCGAGTCGGTCGCCGAGAATACGAACGCAAATACGGCGGGCAGCGGGCTCAGTGTCGTCTCGGGCCCGTTCGATGAGCAGGTCGCGGACGTGGCCGGTAGCGCCGAAGCGTCCCATCAGGACCTGGGCGGCGGTACGGGTCACCTCGGCGTCGGGGTCGGTACGCAGGCAATCGACGAGCACTCTGCGGAATTCCTCGTCTCCGACGTAGCCGCCAAGAGCCTGGACGGCGCTCAGGCGTACGCTGGCGTGCCCGTCGGCGCGGGCCCGCTCCCGTAGAAGTTCCCGGACGTGGGGTTCGTCACGGAAGCGTTCGCTGAGGGCCTGTACCGCGGCGAGCCGCACCCCGGCGTACCCGTCCGCGCGGACCCGGTCGACGAGCACGTCCAGAACCTCGGGGCCAAACCGCTCGCCGAGGGCCTGCACCGCCGCCAGCCGCACCCCGGCATGGATGTCGGAGCGGGCGCGTTTGGCCAGGACGCCCAGCACCCGCGATGCCGCAGCCTGATGCGCCGGGCTGTCGACCGCCGCAGTGGCGACCTGGGCGAC
>NZ_JBDJAV010000019.1:0-166597 GCF_039649625.1 Plantactinospora sp. ZYX-F-223
CTCATGCCGGCCCTCCGCTGCGCTCCGGGCCGCCATGAGGCACATCCGCACTGAATTTGATGACTCGCTCGCTACGCTCGCTCATGCCGGCCCTCCGCTGCGCTCCGGGCCGCCATGAGGCACATCCGCACTGAATTTGATGATTCGCTCGCTACGCTCGCTCATGGTGTGGTGCTCCCTTCAGCAGGTTCTTCCCGGGCCGCCCAGGCGGCGAGCTTCTCCCCCAGCGCCGCGCCGCCGGTCGCCTCGCGGGCCACGACGAGGATGGTGTCGTCACCGGCGATGGTGCCGACGACCTCCGGCAGCCCCGCCCGGTCCAGCGCGCTGGCGAGGTACTGTGCGGCACCGGGTGGGGTGCGCAGCACGGCGATGTTGCCGCTGGAGTCGACCCCGTTGAGCAGTTCGCGGAGCAGCCGGATCAGCCGGGCCGGCGCCTGCTCGGCGTCCCGCAGCGGCCGCTTGCCGTCCTCCGGGATGAGGTAGACGGCCGGTCCGTCGCCGCCGCGCACCTTGACCGCGCCCAGCTCGTCCAGGTCGCGGGAGAGGGTGGCCTGGGTGACCTGCACCCCGGCGTCGGCGAGCAGGTCGGCCAGCTCGGTCTGCGAGCGGATCGCCCGCTCGCGGATCAGGTCGACGATCCGGGCGTGCCGGGCGGCCCGGGTCAGTGGTCCGGTCATGCCGACTCGCCGACCACGGACGCGATGATCGAGGCCGCCGACGGCTCGCCGGCCGGCTGCGCCGCGGCTTCCCCGGCGGCCGCGCGCTCCTCGGCGTGCCGCTCCAGTAGCCAGGCGAGCAGGGCCTTCTGGGCGTGCAGCCGGTTCTCCGCCTGGTCGAAGACCGCGCTGCGAGGGCCGTCGAGCACCTCGTCGGTGATCTCCTCGCCCCGGTGCGCCGGCAGGCAGTGCAGCACCACGACCTCCGGTGCGGCACCGGCCAGCAGGGTCTTGTTGACCTGGTACGGCTGGAACGCGGTGAACCGGTCCCGGCCGTCGCCCTCCTGCCCCATCGAGGTCCAGGTGTCGGTGGCGACCACGTCGACGCCGGCCACCGCCTCGGCCGGGTCGCGCAGCACGCGTACCGAGCCGCCGGTGCCGGCCGCGATCTCGGCGGCCCGGTCCAGTACGGCCGGGTCGGGTTCGTGGCCGGCCGGGCCGGCGACCCGGACGTGCATCCCGGCGGTCGCGCCGCCGACGAGGTAGGAGTGCGCCATGTTGTTGGCCGCGTCGCCGAGGTACGCCAGGGTCCGGCCGGCGGTGCCGCCACAGTGCTCGCGGACGGTGAGCAGGTCGGCCAGGAGCTGGCAGGGGTGGAAGCCGTCGGTCAGCCCGTTCACCACCGGCACCGTCGCGCCCTCGGCCAGCTCGGCGATCCGGTCGTCCCCGAAGGTGCGCAGCACGATCGCGGCGACGTACCGGGACAGCACCCGGGCCGCGTCCACCAGCGACTCGCCCCGGCCGAAGTGCGTGACCTGGGTGTCCACCACGATCGGGTGGCCGCCCAACTCGGCGATGCCGACGTCGAAGGAGAGCCGGGTACGCAGGCTCGGCTTGTCGAAGAGCACCGCCACCGCCCGGGGCCCGGCAAGCGGGCGCAGGGCGTAACGATCAGACTTCATCCGGGCGGCGAGGTCCAGTACCGCCGCCTGCTCGGTCGGGCTGAGGTCGTCGTCGCGCAGGAAGTGCCGGGGCATCAGAGTCCACCCCGGGTCTGCTCGACGACGGCCGGAGCCGACGTTTCCGGGCCGGCCGGTGCCGCCGCGTCCAGTGCTGCCGGCAGGGCGGCGAGGAACGCGTCGGCCTGGTCCAGACTCAGGATCAGCGGCGGGGCCAGCCGGATCGTCGCCGGCTGCACCGGGTTGGCGAGGAAGCCGGCGTCCCGCAGCACCCCGGCGGTCGCGGCGGCGGCCGGGGCACGCAGCACGATGCCGAGCAGCAGCCCGGCGCCGCGCACCTGCGCCACCAGCGGGTGGTTCAGCGCCTCCACCCCCCGCCGGATCCGCTCGCCGACCCGCTTCACGTGGTCGAGCAGCCCCTCGTTGGCGATGGTGGAGATGACGGCGAGGGCGGCGGCGCAGCTCACCGGGTTGCCGCCGAAGGTGGTGCCGTGCAGGCCCGGCCGGAGCAGCTCGGCGGCCTTGCCGAAGGCCAGGCAGGCACCGATCGGCAGCCCGCCGCCGAGCCCCTTGGCCAGGGTGACCAGGTCCGGCTCGATCCCGTCGGCCTGGTGCGCGAACCAGTGCCCGGTACGCCCGATCCCGGTCTGCACCTCGTCCAGCGCCAGCAGCGCGCCGTGCGCGGCGGTGATCCGCCGGGCCGCCGCGATGTAGCCGGGCGGCGGCACGACGACGCCGTTCTCGCCCTGGATCGGTTCCAGGATCACCATCGCGGTCCGGTCGGTGACCGCGGCGGCCAGCGCCTCGACGTCGCCGTACGGGACGTGGGTCACCTCGCCGGGCAGCGGGCGGAACGGGTCGGCCTTGGCCGGCTGGCCGGTGAGCGCCAGCGCGCCCATGGTCCGGCCGTGGAAGCCGCCCTCGGTGGCGACCACCTCGGTGCGCCCGGTCAGCCGGGACAGCTTGAAGGCGGCCTCGTTCGCCTCCGCGCCGGAGTTGGCGAAGAAGACCCGGCCGGGTCGGCCGGCCAGCGCCAGCAGCAGCTCGGCCAGCGCCACCGGCGGCTCGGCGACGAAGAGGTTGGAGACGTGCCCGAGGGTGGCGACCTGCCGGGAGACCGCCTCGACCACCGCCGGGTGGGCGTGCCCGAGCGCGTTGACCGCGATGCCGCCGACCAGATCGACGTACTCCCGGCCGGCCTCGTCGACCACGACCGCGCCGCTGCCGCGGACCAGCGCGAGCTGCGGGGTCCCGTAGTTGTCCATCATGGACTGCGTCCAGCGGTCGACCAGGGTCGTTGTCATGACGAGACCGCCCCGGGCTCGGGAACCACCATCGTGCCGAATCCTTCCGATGTGAAAACTTCCAGCAGGGTCGAGTGCGCCACCCGCCCGTCCACCACGTGCGCCGCCGGCACCCCGCCACTGACCGCCCGCAGGCAGGCCTCCATCTTCGGCACCATTCCCGACTCCAGCTTCGGCAGCAGCTCGGCGAGCTGACCGGTGGTGATCTCGGAAACCAGGCTGTCGGTGTCCGGCCAGTCGGCGTAGAGCCCGGGTACGTCGGTGAGCACCACCAGCTTGCGGGCCCGCAGCGCGACGGCCAGCGCGGCGGCGGCGGTGTCGGCGTTGAGGTTGTGCAGCACACCGTCGACGTCCGGCGCGACAGTGGAGATCACCGGAATCCGGCCGGCCGAGATCAGGTCGGCGACCGCCGAGACGTTCACCCGGTCCACGTCGCCGACCTGGCCGATGTCGACCGGTTCGCCGTCCACGTACGCCGGCCGGCGTACCGCCGTGAAGAGCCGGGCGTCCTCGCCGGAGAGACCGACCGCGTACGGGCCGTACTCGTTGATCAGCCCGACCAGTTCCCGGCCGACCTGGCCGACCAGCACCATCCGGACCACGTCCATCGCCTCCGGCGTGGTCACCCGCAGCCCGCCCTTGAACTCGCTGGTGATGCCGAGCCGGCGCAGCATGGCGGAGATCTGCGGACCGCCGCCGTGCACCACCACCGGCTTGAGCCCGGCGTAGCGCAGGAAGACCATGTCGGCGGCGAACGCCCGCTGCAACTCCGGGTCGATCATGGCGTTGCCGCCGTACTTCACCACCACGGTGGAGCCGGAGAAGCGGGCCAGCCAGGGCAGCGCCTCGATGAGGGTGGCCGCCTTCCGCTGCGCCTCGGTCAGGTCACGGGTCAGCATCATGTCGAGTACGCCGAGTTCTCGTGCACGTACGCGTGCGACAGGTCGTTGGTCAAGATGGTGGCCTCGGCCGGGCCCGCGTGCAGGTCGATCCGGATGGTCACCTGCCGGCCGGAGAGGTCGACCTTGGCCCGGTCCTCGGCGGCGGCCCCGGACCGGCACACCCAGATCCCGTTGACCGCCACGTCGATGCCGTCCGGCTCGAAGGCCGCGGCCGTGGTGCCGACGGCGGCGAGAATCCGGCCCCAGTTCGGGTCGTTGCCGAACAGCGCGGTCTTGACCAGGTTGTTCCGGGCGACCGCCCGGCCGACCTCGACCGCGTCGTCCTCGCCGGCCGCCCCGACCACCTCGATCGCGACCTCCTTGCTGGCGCCCTCGGCGTCGGCCACCAGTTGCCGGGCCAGGTCCCGGCAGGCCTCGGTGACCGCAGCGGTCAGCTCGGCCTGGCTCGGCGCGATCCCGGAGGCGCCGCTGGCCAGCAGCAGCACGGTGTCGTTGGTGGAGAGGCAGCCGTCCGAGTCGACCCGGTCGAAGCTGACCCGGCAAGCCTCCCGGAGCGCCTCGTCCAGCACGGCCGGCCCGGCGACCGCGTCGGTGGTGACCACGCAGAGCATGGTGGCCAGCGCGGGTGCGAGCATCCCGGCGCCCTTGGCCATCCCGCCGACCGTCCAGCCGGTGCCGGCGACCACGGTCGTCTTGGGCCGGGTGTCGGTGGTCATGATCGCCTCAGCCGCCGCCGGTCCGCCGTCGGCGGCCAGCCCGGCCACCGCCGCGTCCACTCCGGGCAGCAGCCGCTCCATCGGCAGTCGCTCGCCGATCAGCCCGGTCGAGCAGATCGCCACCTCGCCGGCGCCGACCGCCGGCCCGCCGTCAACGGATCCGGAGAGCGCGGCGGCGGCGTGTTCGGCGGTGGCGTGGGTGTCCTGGAAGCCGGGCGCTCCGGTGCACGCGTTGGCGCCGCCGGAGTTGAGCACCACGGCGCGGACCAGCCCGGCCCGCAGTACCTGCTGGCTCCAGAGCACCGGTGCCGCCTTGACCCGGTTGGCGGTGAAGACCCCGGCCGCCACGGCGTCCGGTCCGTCGTTGACCACCAGCGCGACGTCCCGGGCGCCGCTGGACTTGAGTCCGGCGGCGACGCCGGCCGCCCGGAATCCCCGGGGCGCGGTGACGCTCATGCCAATCCTCCCTCGTTGCCTGCCACCGTCGCGATCTCCGCCGGCCCCGCGGTGCCCGGCAGGCTCGCGGTCCGCGACGCTCCCGCACCGACGGCTACGCAGCCCGCTGCCGCGACACCGGCTGCGACCGGCGGCCGTCCGACCGCCGCGACCAGCGCCCATCCGACTGCCGCGACCAGCGGCCGTCCGACTGCCGCGACACCGGCTGCGACCGGAGCGGGCCCGGCGACCGTTGACACCCCGGTCACGGTGCCACCCCGTGCACGGACAGGCCGGTGGTCTCCGGCAGCCCGAGCATCAGGTTGGCGCACTGCACCGCCTGGCCGGCGGCGCCCTTGCCGAGGTTGTCGATGGCGCTGACCACGATCAGTCGACCGGAGTCGACGTCGACGGTCGCCTGCAGGTGGCAGGAGTTGCCGCCGAGCGTGGCGGCGGTGTGCGGCCACTGCCCCTCGGGCAGGAGGTGCACGAACGGCGCGTCCGCGTACGCCTCGGCCAGCACCGCGCGCGGGTCGGCCGGGGCGCCGCCGGCGGGCAGCGCGGTGACGGTGGCCAGGATGCCGCGCGGCATCGGAGCCAGCACCGGTGTGAAGGAGAGCCCGGTCGCCCCGCTGGCCTGCTTGATCTCCGGGACGTGCTGGTGGGCGCCGACCTTGTAGGGCGAGAGGTCACCCATCACCTCGCTGCCGAGCAGGTGCGGCTTGGCCGACCGGCCGGCCCCGGAGGTGCCGGAGGCGGCGACCACCACCACGTCGTGCGGGGCGGCCACCCCGGCGGCGAGCAGCGGGGCGAGGGCGAGGGTGGTGGCCACCGCGTAGCAGCCGGTGGCGGCGACCCGGGTCGCACCGGCGATCGCCGCCCGCTGGCCGGGCAGCTCCGGCAGGCCGTAGGTCCAGGCGCCGGCATGGGTGCCGCCGTAGTAGCGGGTCCATGCGGCGGCGTCGGTGAGCCGGTGGTCCGCGCCGAGGTCCACCAGGCGGACCCCGTCGGGCAGGGCGGCGGCCAACGCCGCCGACTCGCCGTGCGGCAGGGCCAGGAAGACCAGGTCCGCGTCGGCGAGCACCGCCGGTTCGGTCCGGCCGAGCACCAGGTCGAGGCCGGTGAGCTGCGGGTGTACGGCGGCGACCGGCTGACCGGCCTGGCTGTGTGCGGTGGCGGCGACGAGGTCGAGTTCGGGGTGCCCGGCGATCAGCCGGAGCAGTTCGCCACCTGCGTAGCCACTCGCGCCGGCGACCGCGACTCGAATTCCCATGCCCACCTCCGCATTTCTATGCAGCGAGCACGCTAGCAGACATCGCCGGACAACTGCAAGTCTATGCGGTGGACTGAATGATCTTTCGATCAGGTGGACCCGCGTCGCGCATCTGCGTCGCCGTCCCGGTGTCTGGCGGCCGCACCCGGGGTGGCGCTGGTTGTCCCCGACCGGCAGCCCGGTGGTCCCACCCGGATCTTCGCCGCGTAGCAGGGGTCAAGCCGGTCCGGTCAACTGCCACAGGCCCAGCCGGTCCGGGGCCGTCCGGCAGACCAGGGCGGCCGGGCCGGCCCGGCAGTCCACCACCCCGGGCGGCAGGGCACCGACGATCCGCAGCGCCGCACCGTCGGCCACGGCCAGCAGCGACCGGCCGTCGTAGGCGTCCGGCCGGATCAGGATGTCCGGGGACCAGACGATCGAGTTCCATCCCCGGGGCCGGGCCCGGCGCCACCGCTCCGCCCCGCTGGCCGGATCCAGGGCGACCACCCGCGATTCGCCGTCCAGGCAGGCCAGCCCTGCACAGTCCCGGATCAGCTCGCCGATCCCGTCACCCGGCCGGGTCCACCGTCGGGTCAGCCCGGGCAGGTCGTACCCGCTGACGGCCGGCTCCCGCCCGGCGGGGTGCCGCAGTACCAGCCGGCCGCCGACCACCCGGGGGTTGCTCTGCGCGTAGTCGGCCGGCGGCAGTGCACCGGTGCCGACCAGGGCACCGGTGGCGAGGTCGCGCAGTTCCGCCGTGACGTTGTCGTGCACGACCAGCACCCGGGCCGGATCACCGGGCACCGGCTGCACGACCGCGGTCGACGCCAGCCGCAGCCGCCACCGGACCTCCCCGGTGGCCAGGTCCACCGCCTCGACGGCCCCCTCCAGCCGGCGACCGGCACCGGAGACGCTGCGCACCTCGGAGACCCCGAGCCCGAGGCCACTGCCGCCGACCCGGATGACCCGGCCAGGCCGGACCCACCGCACCGCACCCGTGCGGACCGACCGGGCGGCGGTCACCGTACGCCGGCCGACCGAGTCGAGTTCGGCGACCAGCAGGATCTCACCGACCCGCTCCGCGTAGTGCCGGCCGGCCATGGTGACCGGTACCGTCCAGCGCCGGTCCCCGCCCGGCAGGTCGTACGCGGTGAGAGTGCTCGGCCGGCCGACCAGCGCGGCGGAGACCAGCAGCACGTCGTCGGCGACGAAGTACGTGCTCTCGGCCGGCACGTCGAGACCGCCCACCGGCCGCAGCGCACCGTCCGGCGGCGCGGCGGCGGTCACCCCGAAGAGCACCAACAGGCTGGAGAGCAGCCCCGCCAGCCAGCGCACCGAGCCCCGGCGCGACCCGGGCGAAGGCGGCGTTTCGACATCGGGGAGGCCGCGATCGTCGCCGAGGTCGATGAGCACCGTGGCGCGGCTCTCCACCTGGTCTCCCGATCTGCGGCCCAGTCCCGGGCTCGACGGTCAGCCGAGCCTAACCCGTCCGGCACCGCGAGGTCGTCCGGCACTGCACCGCCCGCCGCCGCTCGGCTGGCGGCGGTCACCGCGCCGTCCCGCAGCCTCGGC
Organism: Plantactinospora sp. ZYX-F-223; assembly: GCF_039649625.1. Classification (NCBI taxonomy): domain Bacteria; kingdom Bacillati; phylum Actinomycetota; class Actinomycetes; order Micromonosporales; family Micromonosporaceae; genus Plantactinospora; species Plantactinospora sp. ZYX-F-223. Next base: position 7,797 of record NZ_JBDJAV010000019.1, read on the forward strand.
GCCGTCCCGACGAGCGTCGGTCGCCGACCGGCGTCAGTCGCAGACCTCGTCGAACTCCTGCCGGACCTGCTCGAACGCCGTGTCGAACTCGGCCAGCTTCGGTCGCAGCGTGGCGGCCGGCTGACTGGAGTCGATGTCGGCCGCTTCGATGGTGTCGGCCAGCCGCTGGATCGCGCCTTTCACGTCGCCGTCCGCAGACTCCGCCACCTTCGCCAACTCGGGTTGCATGGCCTCGATCTGGGTGGCCCGGACCTCCTCCGCCGAGCCTCGCAGGCCATGGAACTGGCCGAGCACGGTCCGGGCGTCGTCGCACGCCTGCGGCGAGGTGTTGACCCCCGCCCCGCGACATCCCCCGGCAAACAGCAGCACCAGCAGTACGCCGCACCCGAGCGCCCGCCGTCGATGACTTCCCACCCCGTGACCTCCGAAAGTCGTGTGCGAGGCAGATCCTTCAGCATCACCGGCGAGATGTCCATTCTTCGATGTCACCGGCGCCGTCGATGTCACCGGCGCCGGCCGGGCGAGTCTGGCCCGCGCACCCCACCGTCAGGCTCCGACCGCAACTTCCGGATCTGCCAGAGCGCCAGCAGCACCAGTCCGACGCCGACGCCGGCCCACACCCCGGCCGCGAAGGGTGTGGAGCGCCGCTCGGACAGGACCCCGAGGGCGGGGCGGGCGACCGCGATGCCTACCCCGGCCAGGCTGGCGACCACCCCGAAGACCAGGGCGCGGACCCGGCGTGAGGTGACCTCGTTGGTGAGCACCTCCAGCACCGTCATCCCGAGCGCGTAGCCGAGGCCCATCACCGGCAGGAACAGGAACGGGCCGAGCCACTCCGCCTGGCTCACCGCGACCAGGGTGGCGAGCACGAGCAGGAACGACACGGTCAGCGCGAGCCGCCGGCTCGGCGCCGAGACATATCCGGCCAGCAGGCCGCCGAGCACCGACGCGGCGGCGAAGGCCGCGTACATCCAGCCGGTGACCTGCGCGGACAGCCCGAGTTCCAGGGCCAGTGGCTGGAACAGTATGCGGGCGCTCCAGCCGAACAGCAGCAGCAGGACCCCCAGCCACACGGCCCGGCGCAACCGCACGTCGGCCACCGCGGCCCGGATGTCGGCGTACACCGAGGAGAGCGTGGTCGTGACCCGTGATCCGGCGATCTCCGGCAGGGTCAGGGCGAGCAGGAACGCCACCCCGGCCAGCCCGGCGGTGACGGTGAACGGCAACGTCGGCTCCATCTTGTACAGGTAGCCGGCGGCGAGTAGGGAGATCAGCACCGAGCCGCTGCCCACCGCCCGGATCAGCCCGAAGGCCCGGGCCGGATCGATCTCCAGGTCGTCCTGTACGCAGAGTTCGTAGAGGTAGGCGCTGGCCGCCCCGGAGGTGAGCGCCCAGAGTACGGCCCAGAGCACCCACGCGGCGAAGAGCATCTGCACGGTACGGACCTGCGAGATCGCCGCGAAGGTCAGCACCGCACCCCCGGCCAGCGTCAGGTACGCCCGGCGCCGCCCGATCCGGTCCGCGAGCACACCCACCGGAAGCTCGCAGGCCACCGAGACGATCCGGAACACCCCGTCGGCGAGTACCGCGGTCGCCAGCGGGAAGCCGAGGTCGAGCAGGTAGATCAGCCAGATCGGAAACCAGAACTGGACCTCCAGCAGGAACTGGGTGACCGCGAAGGTGCGGATCGCCCGGCTGCGCAGCGCCTGCCTCATCCAGCCTCGCCGCGCCCGGTGCGGTGCCGGCCTCCCGGGTCCGGGCCGGACTCCACGGGTGCCGGGGCGGCCGGACCCGCTCCGGTCGGACCGGCGGAGCTCATGCGCTGCGATCCCGCCGGAAGAACAGGTACACGACGACCAGCAGCGCGGAGACCACCCCGGAGGTGACCAGGATGGCGTCCGCCGGTTGCGAGGCGACCCAGGCCACCAGGGAGGATCGGCCGAGGTCGTAGACGGCCATCTCCGGATCGCTGGCGATGGAGCGGCCGAACTCGGTCACCGCGAGCGCCGTACCGAGGATCGACGTCATGGCGATGCCGAGCAGGATCAGGTCGGTGAACATCGCCGACCGGGCCGTACGCCGGGCGGCGAGCTCGGCCAGCCGCCGTCCACAGAGTTCGATCTTGAAGTGTACGGGCTGCTCCAGGAGCTTCTCGTAGTCCCAGAAGTCGAGGATCGCGTCCATCTCGACCCGTACCGCCCGCTTGAGGTACTTCGACAGGTCCTGGCGCTCCATGATGATCAGCTCGGCCCGCTGGCTCAGCCCGGTCAGTTTCCCCTTGAGCTGCTCCAACTCCCACCGCGAGCCGGCCGCCGCCGAGTCGGCGAGGATCTTCGACAGCCGGGCGTCGATCCGCTCCAGCACGCCGTAGAAGACCTGGGCGTAGCGCAGCGCCTCCCACTGGTCCCGGAACGGGTCGCCGGGCAGCATCCGGGCACCCGCACCGGTCCGGTCCAGGAAGAGGTAGTTCAGCCAGCGGACCAGGTGGTCGAGGTCGCCGTCGAGCAGCCGGTCCGCCGGAGCGCGCTGGTCGTCGCCGATGACGACGTCCTTGACCCAGTGCCGGGTCATCTCCTCGGCACCCGGCGCGGACGGGTCGACCACCAGGCTGCGGGTCACCCAGAGCGCCTCGCCGAACTCCGCCGTCACCGGGTCGTCGGCCGGGGTGGCCGCCCCCAGCACCTCCCCGTCCCGGTCCGCCTCGCGCAGCAGCGCGAGCACCGGGTTCAGGTACTGCCGGACGATCTCCCGGGCGGTCTGCTCACCCAGCTCCACCGCCCGGGCCTGCAACTCGTCGAGCCGGGCCGGTAGCCGGTCGGCCTGCCCGGCCAGCCAGGGGTCCACCTCCGCCAGCATCTCCAGCAGCATCAGCCCGTGGTCGTAGAGCCGGAAGCTGATCTCCACGAGCCCGGCCCACAGCAGGTCACCGGAGCGCTCCGCCAGGTGCTCCGGGCGGAGCCGGCCGGTCAGCACGTGCAGCGTCCGCTCCGCCGCGTGTTCGCTGATGCTGCGGTAGAGGTTCAGCGAGCTGCGCGGCCGGGTGTGCTTGAGCACCACCACCGGCGGCGACCCGGCGGCCTCCGCCGGGACGGGCGGCGCCAGCCGGGGCAGCAGCGCGTCCAGGGCCGGCTGACGCTCGGCCCAGAACCGCGCGTGCGCCTCCGGATCCCGCAGCGCCGCTCCGGGTACGGCGTAGAAGTCGACCACCACCGGGGCGAGGATCCGCAACTGGGTCATCGGCCCGCCGCCGTTCCCAGCCGGAGCGCCCGGGCGTCGACGTGCAGTACCCGACCCTGCGCCGGCCCGTTGGTCAGCTTCACCTCGACCAGGATCCGCCCGGGGGTCGGGCCGGCCCGGCCGACGAACTCCTCCGGCCAGTCGAGCACCTGCGCCCGGGTGCCCCGCGGGGCGAGCAGCACCAGCCTGCCGCGCTCGTCGCGCAACTCCACCAGTCCGGTGCCGCCGACCGGGTCGAGGGTGACCTCCCGCTGCGCGGGCGGGTCGAGTTCGGCGACGATCTCCGCGTACTCCTCGCTCCGGCGCAGTTCCCCGAGCACCTGGTTGAACTCCCGCATCACCACGGCCGCCTCGGCGCTGTCCGCCATCATGAAGTACAGCCCCTCGACGGAGTGGATCAGCGGGTCGTCGCCCTTGAGGTGGTCGAAGTCGCCGACGTCACCGGCGAAGGAGGGGTCGGCCAGCGCCGCCTGGCCGGAGAGCAGCCCCTCGGCGAGCAGGTCGATGCGGCCGTCGGCCAGCGCCCGGAAGCCCTCCAGTGTGGACGGGAACTCCACGAAGTCGGTGACCGCCGACTCCAGCTCGTCCCAGTAGCCGTACCCGGTGATGCCGCCGACCCGCAGCGCACCCAGCTCGGCGGCGGACGTGACCTTCGGCTGGCCGGCCCGGCGGTTGTAGAAGAGCACGTACTCGAAGTCGACGAGCGGGTCCGACAGCAGCAGGTCCGCCCGCCGGGACTCGCTGCCCACCAGCGGGAACGTCCCGATGGTGGCACCGGAGCGGACCTGCTCCTCGGCCAGGGACCAGGAGGTGTACCTGATCTCGGGGCGGTAGCCGGACCGGTTGAGGACCTCCACCACCAGCTCGGTGACCGGGCCGCCGTCGGGCAGCTCCGAGCCGACGAACGGGGCCCAGTCTCCACTGGAGACCAGCACCGGCCGGGACGGCGAGGTGGGCGACGGGCGCAGTCCGGCCACCACGTACGCCCCGGCGCCGGCCACCACCAGCAGCAGGGCGAGCACCGGGCCCCAGATCCGGAGCGGCTTGCGCAGGGCGTTCCACCTGGTTGGGTTCGGCGTCACGTTCGATCTTCCAATCCGGACAGTGACGCCCCGGGGCCTGCGGCACGCGTACCCCCGAGACGTCTCCGCGAGACCGTAGAGTACAAGATCCGCGAAACCGGACGGGCGCTGCGCCGGAGACGGCCGCCGTCCTGCCGCCCGAGGACGTCGCGGCCGCCGCGCCGGAGCGCGACGGCCGCGATCGGACCATCCGTCGGGGTTGCCGTCCCGGTCAGGCGCCCCGGAGCACCGCCCCGAACCGGCGGGCCGCCTCGGCCACCGCCGCGTCCCGGGCGGCCACCGCCTCCTCGCCGGTCAGGGTCCGATCCGGCGCCCGGAACACCAGCTTGTACGCCAGTGACCGGCGACCCTGCCCCAACTGCTCGGAGGAGTAGACGTCGAAGAGCCGGATCGACTCCAGCAGCTCACCGGCACCCTCGGCCAGCGCCCGGCCCACCTCGTCGGCCGGCACGCCGGCATCCAGCACCAGCGCCACGTCGATCAGCGCGGGCGGATAGCCGGAGATCCGGGGTGCCGGTACCACCGGGGCGGGCGGCAGGGCGTCCAGGTCGATCTCCAGGGCACTGGTCCGGGGCGGCAGGTCCAGCTCGGCCAGTACCGCCGGATGCAGCTCACCGGCGTGCCCGACCAGCACGTCGTCGACCCGGAACTCGGCGCACCGGCCCGGGTGCCAGGGCGCGTACCCGGCCTGCCGGACCACCACCCGGTGCCCGGGGATGCCGGCGGCGGCCAGCACGTTCCGGCCCGCCTCCACGGCGTCCGCCCAGCCGGCCGGGCGCCCCGCACCCCACCAACCGGCCGGCTCCACCTCGCCGGTCAACACCGCGGCGACCCGCCATGGCTGGTCCGGCAGGACGGCGTCGGCGGCCCGGAACTCCTCGTCGCTGGGCCGGTGGTCCACGCCCATCGCGGGGGGTGCGGCGGTCCCCGGCCGGGGCAGGAAGACCATGCCGATCTCGTAGAGCGCCACGTCCCGGTGGCCACGCCCGAGGTTGCGGCGCAGCGTGCCGAGCACGGTGCCGAGCAGTGTGGTCCGCAGCAGCGGCTCGGTGTCCGCCAGCGGGTTGGCCAGGCGTACCGCGGTGCGGCGCGGGTCGTCGGCGGGCAGCCCCAGCCGGTCGAACAGCTCCGCTGAGACGAACGGCGGGGAGAGCGCCTCGACGAAGCCGCTCTCCGCGAGGGTACGGCTCACCGAGCGGCGCCGCCGCTGCTCCGGGGTCAGCCCCCGGCCGGGCGGGGCGACCGGCAGCACCGACGGCACCTTGTCGTAGCCGTCCAGCCGGATCACCTCCTCGACCAGGTCCGCCGGGTCCGTGAGGTCGGGCCGCCAGGTCGGCGGGGTCACCACCAGGGTCTCCGGCCCGCTCGCGTGCCGCCCCCCGTTTCCGTTGCCGTTGCCGGCACGCCCGTCGCCGACCGCCACCGCGCAGCCGACCCGCTCCAGCAGCGCCACCGTCCGGGCCGGCTCGTACGGCACCCCGGCGCGCCGGGCCGGCAGGTCCGCGTCGATGACGATCCGGTTCGGCGGGCTGACGTGGTCGACGTCCAGCACCTCGGCGCCGGCCGTGCCACCCCCGTACGTGGTGAGCAGCGCGACCGCCCGCTCCAGGGCGACCAGCGGCAGCGCCGGGTCGACGCCCCGCTCCCAGCGCTTGGCGGCCTCACTGAACAGCCGGTGCCGGCGTGCCGTCCGGCCGACCACCACCGGGTCCCAGTGCGCCGCCTCGAAGAGCACGTTGACGGTCGTGTCGGCGACCTCGCTGGTCTCGCCGCCCATCACGGCGGCGAGCGAGATCGGCACTCCGCCGTCACCGGCCACCGATCCGGGCAGGCCGGCGTCGCAGATCACCAGATCCTCCGGGTCGAGCGCCCGGTCCACCCCGTCCAGCGTGGTCAGCCGCTCACCCGGCACCGCCCGGCGGACCACCAGCTCGCCCCGGAGCGCGTCCAGGTCGAAGGCGTGCATCGGCTGGCCCAGCTCCAGCATCAGGTAGTTGGTGATGTCGACCGGCAGCGAGATGGTCCGGATGCCGGCGTGGGTGAGCCGCTGCCGCATCCACGTCGGCGACTCGGCGGCCGGGTCGATCCCCCGGACCACCCTCGCGGCGAACCGGTCGCAGCCGACGGTGTCGACGACCCGGATCGGGTACGCCGGCTCCGGCGTCGCCCCGGGCGCGGGTGAGCGCCCCGGGTCCCGGAACGGCACCTCGAAGGCGTGCGACAGCTCCCGGGCCAGGCCGCGCACGGACATCGCGTACCCCCGGTCCGGGGTGATCTCGACCTCGACGACCACGTCGTCGAGCCCGACCACCGGCCGCGCGTCGTCACCAGGCTTGGCCGGCACGTCCTCGGGCAGCACCAGGATGCCCGCGTGGTCGTCGCCGATCCCCAGCTCGCGGACCGAGCAGATCATCCCGTTGGAGTTGCGCCCGTACGTCTTCCGGGCGCCGATCGCGAACCCGCCGGGCAGTACGCCGCCGGGCAGGATCACCACCACCCGGTCGCCGACGGCGAAGTTGGTCGCCCCGCAGACGATCTCCTGCGGCTCGCCGGTGCCGTTCGCGGCGCCGACGTCGACCCGGACGAACCGGATCGGCTTCTTGAACCCGGTCAGCTCCTCGATCTCGAGCACCTCGCCGACCACCAGCGACCCGGTGACGGTGCCGCGCAGGTCCACGACGGACTCGACCTCGATGCCGAGGTTGACCAGCGCCTGGTCCAGCTCCTCGGGGCTCAGCTCGGCGGGCAGGTCGACATGCTCGCGCAGCCAGGAAACAGGAATTCGCATGACTCAGACCACCGCATCCGTTCCGACGTGCATCGCTTCCGTTCCGTCATTCGCCATCGGCGTTCACACCTCGACCCCGAACGCGCGGGTGAACCGCACGTCGCCCTCGGCCATGTCCCGCATGTCGCCGATGCCGTGCCGGAACATCAGCGTGCGCTCGATGCCCATCCCGAAGGCGAATCCGGAGTAGACGTCCGGGTCGATGCCGCAGGCCCGCAGCACCCGGGGGTTGACCATGCCGCAGCCGCCCCACTCCACCCAGCGCGGGCCGTCCCGGTGCTGGGCGAACCAGACGTCGAACTCGCCGCTCGGCTCGGTGAACGGGAAGTAGTGCGGGCGCCAGCGGGTCCGTGCCTCGGCCCCGAACATCGCCTTGGCCAGGTGGTCCAGGGTGCCCCGCAGGTGCGCCATGGTGATCCCCTCGTCCACCACCAGCCCTTCGACCTGGTGGAAGACCGGGCTGTGCGTGGCGTCCAGCTCGTCGGTCCGGTAGACCCGGCCGGGGCAGACGACGTAGATCGGCGGCTTGCGGGCCAGCATCGTCCGGGCCTGCACCGGTGAGGTGTGGGTACGCAGCACCAGCCCCGGTAGGTCCAGGTAGAAGGTGTCCATGGTGCCCCGGGCCGGATGGTCCGGCGGGATGTTCAGGGCGTCGAAGTTGGTCCACTCCAACTCGACCTCGGGCCCCTCGGCGATCTCGTAGCCCATCCCGACGAAGAGGTCGCCGATCCGCTCCGACAGGGTGCTGATCGGGTGCCGGGCGCCGCGCGGCCGCCGGTCGTAGGGCATCGTGACGTCCACCCGCTCCTCGGCGAGGATCCGCTCGGCCTGCGCCGCCTGGACGACCGCGAGCCGCTGCGCGTAGGCGGACTCGATCGACCGGCGGGCCTCGTTGACCCGCTTGCCGGCGTCGGACTTGGCGGCCGGCGGCAGCGCGCCGATCTCCCGGCGGGCCAGTGACACCGGCGCCCGGTCGCCGAGGTGCGCCCGGCGCAGTTCGGCCAGCCCGTCGGGATCGGTGGCGGCGTCGAACGCGGCCGTCGCGTCGGCCACCGCCGCCGCCAGCGCCTCCGGGTCGAGCAGGGCGACCTGCTTCGGGTCGTACGGGTCGTTGCGATACGTCATGGCGTGCGGCTACTCCCTCTACATCGCGGGCGGTGGTCCCGCTGCCTCGCGTCGAATGTCCGCTGCGCCGTGCTGGACGCCTCCGGCACCCCCGCCGGAGACCCGGGTCGCCCGCTCACGAGCGGTACGAGAACCGGGCGATCCGGTCGGTGTGCACCGGAGCACCGGCGACGCCGTGGACAGGTCGGTGAACCTCGGTCAACCTCCCCGTGCGGTCCATCGTGGCCCGAGGTCAGGTTCGCCGGCGCCGGCACCGCGCTGTTCAGGTTGAAAAGGTTCGGTGGGCAGCCCTTCCGGGCGGCTCCGGAGAGTCTACGGACGGGCGGCTGGGCCGCAGCCCGCCGGTGGGGAGGGTGCGCAGGGAGGAGAAGAGTCAGCCCTGCCGCCCGCCGACACCGGCGGGCTGGCTAAACGAGTGGCGTCGTGCGTCGCGGACACGCCACCTCGCGGACTCGGTCATCAGGTCGACAACTCCCTGGTCTGTTCTGCTGCCCCGGACCCATTATGCGCCCTCCGGCGCGGTGCGGGCGGCCCCGGGCCGCAGTGCTCTGGCCGAAGCGTACAGGCAGACCGCGGCGGCGGCAGCCAGGTTGAGGCTCTCGGCCCGGCCGTGCAGCGGCACGCGTACCCGGGCGTCGGCGGCGTCGGCCAGCTCCGCCGGCAGACCGTGCGCCTCGGAGCCGAACAGCCAGGCGGTGGGCCGGGCCAGGCCGCCGGAGTCGGCGAGGTCGTCCAGGTCGGTCTCGCCGTAGCCGGAGGCGGCCAGCACGGCCAGCCCGGCCGCCCGCAGCTCGGCCACCACGCCGGCCGGCTCGGCAGCCCGGACCACGTCGAGATGGAAGAGGCTGCCGGCCGACGACCGCACGCACTTGCCGTTGTACGGGTCGACCGCGTCCCCGGCGAAGACCACCGCACCGGCCCCGGCGGCGTCGGCGGTGCGCAGCACGGTGCCGGCGTTGCCCGGGTCACGGATCTCGGCCAGCACGGCGACCAGCCGGGGACGCCGGTGCAGCGCGGTGCCGATCGGCACGTCGAGCCGGGCGCAGACCGCGACGATCCCCTGCGGGGCGACCGTCTCGGTCAACGCCGCGAGCGCGTCGTCGGTCACCCCGGAGACCGGTACTCCGGCCGCAGCGGCGGTGCCGGCGAGGTCGGCGTACCGGTCGAGCCCGGCCGGGGTGCCGAAGAGCTCGACCACCAGGCCCGGCGCGGCCAGTGCCTCCCGGACCGCCTGCGGGCCCTCGGCCAGGAACCGGCCGGTGGTGTCACGTTCCCGGCGCCGGTGCAGCCGCCGGGCCGCGACGATCCTCGGGGTACGCGGAGTGAACAGCGGCTGATCCGGTGCCCGGACATGGTCAAGGCGCCCCACCTGCGGGTTTACCGACATGCGGGACGCCTCGATCGGGTGTCGCGGTGTGGTCAGGCGGCCTGGGCCGACGCGCCACCGGTGCCCTCGGCCGCCACGGCGGCGCGGGCGACCTCGACGATGGCCGCGAAGGCCGTCGGGTCGTTGACGGCGAGGTCGGCCAGGATCTTGCGGTCCACCTCGACGCCGGCCAGCTTCAGGCCCTGGATGAGCCGGTTGTAGGTCATCCCGTTGGCGCGGGCTGCCGCGTTGATCCGGGTGATCCAGAGCTGCCGGAAGTCGCCCTTGCGGTCGCGCCGGTCCCGGTAGGCGTACTGCATCGAGTGCAGCACCTGCTCCTTGGCCTTGCGGTAGAGCCGGGACCGCTGGCCGCGGTAGCCGCTGGCGGTCTCCAGGACCGTGCGACGCTTCTTCTGGGCGTTCACTGACCGCTTGACGCGTGCCATCTCAACTACTCCTTCAGGTCAAGAGGCGCGCGTCAGCGGCCCAGCAACTTCTTGATTCGCTTGAAATCGGCCTTGGCCACCTCGACGGTGCCGGTGAGCCGGCGGGTCCGGGTGGAGGGCTTCTTCTCCAGGTTGTGCCGGAGGCCGGCCTGCTGGGCAACGATCTTGCCCTTGCCGGTCACCTTGACCCGCTTGCCCATCCCGGTGTGGCTCTTCATCTTCGGCATCTTGGTGCGTCTCTCCCCTGTTACTCGCCGGTGGTTCCGGCGGGTCCGGCCGGACCGGGCGCCGCCTCGGCGACCGGCGGTGCCTCGGCGGCACCGGCCTCCCGCTCTCGCGGCGAGCCAGCCCGGGCAGCCGTGGCGGCGGCCTTGGTGGCCCGGTGCGGAGCCAGGACCATGATCATGTTACGGCCGTCCTGCTTCGGAGCGGCCTCGACGTACCCCAGTTCCGAGATCTCGGATTCGAGTCGGCGCAGGAGCCGGTAACCCAGCTCCGGTCGGCTCTGCTCCCGACCGCGGAACATGATCGTCACCTTGACCTTGTCACCCGCCTTGAGGAACCGCACCACGTGACCCTTCTTGGTCTCGTAGTCGTGCGGATCGATCTTCGGACGGAGCTTCATCTCCTTGATGACGGTCTGTTGCTGGTTACGCCTGGCTTCGCGCGCCTTGAGTGCGGACTCGTACTTGTACTTGCCGAAGTCCATGAGCTTGCACACCGGCGGGCGCGCCATGGGCGCAACCTCGACCAGGTCCAGGTCGACGTCCGCGGCCAGCTGCAGAGCGCGCTCCAGCGGGACAATGCCCACCTGCTCGCCCTCAGGGCCGACCAGTCGGACCTCACGTGCCCGGATCTGTTCGTTCACGCGTGGCTCGACGCTGATGGGGCCTCCTCGTGGTGATCCTCACCGGCCGCGCGTCAGCGGTGGCCGGTCCTAACGTCTTCGACCCAAAGCAGAAGGCCCCGGCGCATGCCAGGGCCCGCTCGACCGGTCTGCGGCGATCTGCGATCGCACCCCCGGATCGGCGAAGCCGAACCGGTGACCGGACCCGGCCACCGGATGAGGCGACACGGGTGGGAGCAGGCGCTCCGCTTCTTGACTGCCTGCGGATAAACCCAGACAGTGGTCGACTGGTAAAGACTAGCAGGTCAGCCCGCAGGATGCCAAAACGGGCACGCCGGAGACGGCAGGTCGCCGACGGGCGATCACCCCGCCGTCCGCTGACCCTGGACGACCTCGGGTTCCGGCTGTGCCGGCTGGGGCTGCTGCTGCGCGGCGTGCAGCGCACGCAGGGCCCGTACGCCGTCCACCGCCAGCTCGCGGTCCACCGCCTGGAGGGCCAGCACCGGCACCAGCTCGTCGTCGTGCAGTTCCAGGCTGGCCCAGGCCGAGCTCCGGTCGAAGCGGACCGCCCGGACCACGTCCCAGGGCAGGTCGTAGCCGCGGAAGACGTTGCGCACCCGGACCCCCTGGGCGTCCGCCTCCACCCGGGGCCGGGTGAAGAGCAGCACCACGAAGCCGCCCAGCACGCCCAGCCCGGCCATGGCGAGCTGGTCGCCGCGCTGGAAGGTAGCCGCCCCGGAACCGGTCGAGCCGTGCAGCCCGATGCTCAGCAGGGCGAACATGACCACCAGCGCGGGCGCCAGGATCCAGCAGACCGTCCGGATGCGTCGCGGACGCACGCGTACGGTGCCGGGATCACGGGCGACGGCGGATTCGGTCACGCCGTCCAGTCTGCCATCCGGCGTCCGACCGGATGCCGCCAGCCCACCCGAGGCGGAGCACGGTGAGCGCCTGGAACACCGGGCGGTACCGCTGCGATCAGGTCGGCTCGACGGGTGTACCGGCGGGCCGGGAAACGAACCGGGCCGTGGCCGGCTCAGGTGGCGGCCGGGGCACCCCGGGCCGCCCGGCCGGAGACGACCACCGCGAGCAGGGTCAGCACCGCCCCGACCAGCACCGCCAGACTCGCGCCGGGTCCACCCGGCCGCAGGTCGAGCAGCAGCGCCCCGCCCAACTGCCCGGCGACCAGGGCCAGGCCGGTGCGGAGCAGTCCCATCGACCGGATGCCGACCAGCAGCGCGACGGTGATCGTCACCCCGAGCGGACCGCCGACGTACAGGTACCACTCGCTCGGCCAGCCGGTCGCGCCGAGCTGGGCCAGGGCGCCGGTCACGGCTGCCACCGGCAGCATCGCCGCGCTGCTCACCGCGAAGTTGACCGCCGTGGCGGCGGCCGGGTCGGCGACCGTGGAGATCCGGCCGTTCAGCGCGCCCTGGACGGTGACCAGCACCCCGCAGACCACACCGAGCAGCACCAGCCCCACCGCCAGGTCGCCGACCGGCCGGCCGAACTGGGCCAGCGCCACCGCCGCGATCCCGAGCAGCGCACCCGCCACCCGGGACCGGGTCAGCCCCATCCGGCCGGCCGGGGCGAGCCGGGTCCGGTCGACGACGAGCCCGCCGCCGCTGTTGCCGGCCACCTGGGCGATGGTGTAGATCGCCACCCCGAGCACCGGCACGATGTACGTCGCCGCGACGATGAAGAACGCCCCGCACAGCCCGCCCAGATACGTCCACCACGGCAGTCTGGTCCGACGCAGCACCCCGAGACCGGCGCGCATCGACGGCAGGGCGAGCAGGCCGAGCAGGACCAGGGCCACTCCGCCGGTGTTGTTGACCAGCGCCCCGATGATCGGATGACCGGTCCGCTCGCCCATCTCGGCGTTGGCCAGGCTCTGCGCCGCCGAGCCCACCCCGGCCAGCACGGTCAGCCCGATCGCCGCCCAGCCCGGCAGCACCTTCACCGGCAGACCCGGCACCCTTCGCACAGCGACACCCCGTCCGAACGCGCCGCCCGGACGGGCCGCCGTTCGACCGGCTCCGCACAGCGCCGGTCCAGCTTCACAGCCGGCGGGTACGGCTGTCAGTGATCGTGACCAGGATCGCTCCGCCCCGGCGGGCGGCGCCGCTCAGTCGACGACGAACGCGGAGACGATCATCACCGACGACAGCGCGACACCGACGACGCCGAGGACCATGCCGATGGTCGCCCTCACCTGGTGCGATCTCCCGCGCCTCGGCCGGCCGAGCAGGATGGCCACCGCCCCGGGCAGCACCCCCGCGCCGAGACAGAGCGAGAGCGGTAGCGACACGATGCCGAGGATCAGCGCGGCGACCCAGGTGTCGCGCTCCTCGCCGCGCTCCGTGCCAACCTGCCCGAGCTGCCCGGGCCGTCCCCCCGGTGGCCGCACCAGCGGCGCGGCCGCCGCACCGGCGGGCGGGTGCGGATACCACCGGAACTGCGCCGGCAGGTCGGCCAGCGGCCGGGTGAGGTCGGCGACGGTCCTGGCGGCCTGCACGGACACCATCCGTTCCTCGTATTCGGCGAGCTCGAGATAGCCCTCCTCGAGCGCCCGGGAGAGCAGGTCGAGCACCGTGCCGCGCTGGGCGGTGCCGACCCGCTCGTTCATCAACACTTCCACGGGCTCCTCGCTGTTGCCGAGGCGGTCGCCGGAACAGCTCCAAGGTAGCCAGGCTCCGTCAAGCCGAGGACACGATTCGGCCACACGCCCGTGTCTTCCGGCAGCAGTGGCCGATCGCGACCGGGGACATCAGCTCACCCGGACCGGCCGCCCGCAGGGAGGGGCGAGCCGGGGACGACAATCGTCGCGTGGCGAAACGCAAGGCCCGCCGGGCGGGCGGCGACGAGTCCGGCCGGCCGTGTCCGTGCGGCTCAGGATCGGGGTACGGGGAGTGCTGCGGCGCCCTGCACCAGGGGCGTACGGTCGCGGCGACCGCCGAGGCGCTGATGCGCTCGCGGTTCAGTGCGTACGCCGTCGGCGACCCCGGTTATCTGCTCCGGACCTGGCGCTCCAGCACCCGCCCGGCCCGGCTGACGCTCGACCCGGCGGACCGGTGGACCCGGCTCGACATCCTCGACACCGACCGGGGTGGGCTGTTCGACACCACCGGCACCGTCGAGTTCCGGGCCCACTACCGGCGGTCGGGCCGGCCCGGGGAGCTGCACGAACGCAGCCGTTTCGGCCGCGAGGACGGCCAGTGGCGCTACCTCGACGCCGGGTAGCCCACCGGGTCGGGACGGCGAACCCGCTGGCCCGCCGGTCGGTCGGCACCGAACACCCGGATCGGCGGACGGGAGCGGGCAGTGTGGACCATCAGGTCGGCCACCCCGGACGCCACCTGCGGGGTCGGGGTCAGCTCCAACCGGAGCCGCCTCGGGTCGACCCGGTGCACCGAGCGCCGGTACCCCGGTACTCCGGTACCAGATGCAGCCGCAGACCCCGACAATTCGCTGGCCCGACCCGTACGGTCGGCCGTACGGTGAGCCGGATGCGGGGGCCGTTCGTGCCGGGGCTGCGACTGTGCCGGCTGTTCTACACCGAGGCGGTGCGCCCGCTGCTCGCCGAGGCGTACCCGGGGCTGCGGCACGCGGCGGCCCGGCTCGGCCCCGGGTCGGAGGTGCTCGGCTTCGACACCGAGCGCTCGGTCGACCACGACTGGGGTCCCCGGCTCACCCTGTTCCTCTCCCCCGACGACCTCGCCCGGTACGGCGAGCGGATTCCGACGCTGCTCTCCGAGCGGCTGCCGAAACAGGTCGGCGGCTGGCCGACGCACTTCGTCCCGGCGGCGGGCCGGGCCCAGGTGCCGGCGGCGACCGACGGGCCGGTGGCGCACCTGGTGCAGGTGACCGAGTTGGGCGCCTGGTGTGACGCGCAACTGGGCTTCGATCCCCGGCTCGGGGTGCGGGCCTTCGACTGGCTGGCCACCCCGGCGCAACTGCTGGCCGAGGTGACCGGCGGGGCCGTGTTCCACGACGACCTCGGCGAGCTGACCGCGCTGCGGGAGCGCCTGCGCTGGTATCCGGAGGACGTCTGGCGCTACCTGCTGGCCTGCCAGTGGGCCCGGATCGGCCAGGAGGAGCCGTTCGTCGGGCGGGCCGCCGAGGCCGGGTCCGAGGCGGGCAGCCGGGTGCTGGCGGCCCGGCTGGCCCGGGACGTGATGCGACTCTGCCTGCTGCTGGCCCGCCGGTACCCGCCGTACGGCAAGTGGCTGGGCAGCGCCTTCGCCGCCCTGCCGGAGACGTCGGCGGTGGCCGCCGCACTGGACGAGGCGCTGACCGGGGACGCGGTGGCGCGGCAGGCGGCGCTCTGCACCGCCTACGAGGCGGCCGGGGCGTGGCAGAACCGGCTCGGCCTGGCCGAGCCGGTGGACCCGACCCGGCGGCGGTTCCACGACCGGCCGTACCCGGTCATCGGCGCCGACCGGTTCGCGGCCGCCCTGCTGGCCCGGATCACCGACCCCGAGATCGCCGGACTGCCTCCGATCGGCGGCATCGACCAGTACGTGGACAGCACCCCCGTGCTGTGCCAGCCGAAGCTGACCAGGGCCTTGACGGCCGCCGCCTGGCGGCATCGGCAGCGCTGACGCGCCGCGACCTCGCCACCGGGATCGGGAGCGCGTCCCACCCGGGCCGGCGGTGCACCCCACGGGCGGCGGACGTTCGGTAGCCTGCCTCCGCATGACCGCCGTCGTGATCCGCGCACCGCGCGGGGCTCCCGGCCGTACCATCGTCGCCCGTCGCGGCGTCGGGCTCGTCGGCCTCGTCGGGCTGGTGGTGCCGGTCTCCGGCTGCACCGGCGGGGAGACGACCGGCCCGGCAAGCACGCCGCCGGCCGCGTCGGCGACGGCCGCCGCGCCGACGCCGAGCCCCACCCCGGCCGCGACGGACGGCTGCCCGGTCGACGCGGCGACCCTGTTCACCGCGCTCAAGGCCAACCGGAAACTGTTCGCCGCCGTCGACGCGGAGATCAGCGGCGTCCGTGACCCGGCCTGCCACCGGGGGTACGCGACCGCGACGACGATCGTCCCGCCGGAGCGGGCCGATCCGGCCTGGGTCGTCTTCGCGTACGACCGGGACAGTGCGACGTGGACGGCGCTCGCCGCCGGCACCGATGCGGTCTGCACGGACCTGGTCCCGTCCGACGTCATTCCCCGGTTGCCGGGCTGCTTCGGCTCCTGATCACCGGCCGCTCGGGACGGGCGGCGCGGTTCCGCGACCTCGGGCGAATGGATTCGCGCGTATCGACGCGTCCGAACATGATCCGGTAGGCTCCTCGACGATTATCTGAAATATTTCCGGAAGTTGATCGGAACAACCACCGGAAAGCCACCTTTTCCACCGGACTCGGCCCGGCCTTCGCGACGTACTGCGTCGGCTGGCGCAGGAGGTGATGGCCGTGGTCGATGGCCCCACCATCGGCGTACTCACCATGTCTGTCGGTTGTGACTATTTCGGCAGCATTCTTGGCGGAATCGCGCGTACGACCGCAGCCGCCGGCGGCCGGATGATCGCCATTCAGACGCTCGGCGCCGGCACATTCGACTTCGACCCGCCCGAACCTCCGGACTTTCCGCACCCGGTGGCCTGGGACCACGTCTCCGCGTTCGTGGTCATCCTGAACTCGGCAGCGCCGGGATACCTGAACTCGATCCAGCGCGCCGGCAAACCGGTGATCATGATCAGCCACGAGATGCCCGGCGTCTCCTGCCCGGTCGTGCTCCCCGACAACCGCGGCGGAGTACGCGAGGCGGTACTGCACCTGGTCGAGCACGGCCATCGGGAGATCGCCTTCGCGGGATATCTGGAACTGCGGGATCTGCGCGAGCGTTACGAGGCCTATCGCGACGCCCTGCTGGAGTGCGGGATAACACCGCGTACCGATCTGCATTTCGACACCGGTGACAACCGGGAGAGCGGCGGCGAACGCGCGGGCCGGGCGATGCTGGCCGCCGGGCTGCCGTCGACGGCGGTGGTGGCCGGAAACGACCTCAACGCGATCGGACTGCTCCGCACCTTCCTGGCCGCCGGCGTGCAGGTGCCGGATGAGCAGGCGGTGGTCGGCTTCGACGACATGGAAGGGGTGGTCTACTTCACCCCGAGCCTCTCCACCGTCCGGCAGAGCTTCGAGGACCTGGGCCGGATCGCCGCCGAGCTGGCGCTGCGCGCCGCGCGCGGGGAGGAGGTCGAGGCCCGTACCTTCTCGGTGCCCACGTCGTTCCAGCCGCGCGAATCGTGCGGCTGCCCCGACCCGCTGGCCCCGGTGGCGCTGGCGGCGGAGCCGGATGCCGACCTGTCGACCGCCGACCACCTGGTCGCCCGACTCGTCACGGCACTGCCGGCTCCGGTCGATCCGACCCGCCGGGCCACCATCGCCCGGGCCGGCACCCTGATCGCCGACACCCTCGCCGCGGCCGGCGACGGTACCGCGGGTCCGGACCTGCTCGACCTCCGCCAGTCCCTGATCGGCCTGCAGAGGCTGAGCCAGCGGCATCCGGAGGGCGTGGTCCGGATGATGGACTGCGTGCGGCGGTACGGGCTGGGTCTGGTCCGGCGTGTCGGGCGGCACGACCAGGCCGGCGCCGAACGGGTCCGGGCCGGCACCGAGGAGATCGTGGTCGCACTGGCGCAGAGCCGGTCCCGGGCCCACAAGATCGAGGAAAACGAGTTCCAGACCACCCTCAAGACGCTCTACACGGTCAGTAAGAACCTGCTGCGCAGCCACGAGAAGGACCCCCGGGCACTGGCCTGGATCCAGGACACCAACGCCCGCGGCGGCTGCCTCGGCCTCTGGTCGGGCACCCTGGCCGGCGGCGACGCCGCCGAACCGGCGCTGGACCTGGTCACCATGTTCGAACGGGACCGTGGACCGGTGCCGATGCCGGTCGAGCCGGTGCCGCCCCGGTCGTTCCCGCCGCCCGAACTGGTCGACCTCGCGGACCTGGACGCCGATCAGATGGTCTACGTGGCACCGCTGCGGATCGGCGCCAGCGACTGGGGGATGCTCGCCGTCGTCGGTCCGATCGAGGCCGAGGTGGCCAGTGGCCGGGAGATGATGAACCAGTGGGCGGCCCTGCTGACCATCGCCCTCGACCACGACGCGGTGCTGAAGTCCCTGCGTGAGCAGGAGGACCTGCTGCGGCACGCCGCGCTCTACGATCCGCTGACCGGGCTGGCCAACCGGACCCTGTTCCTGGACCGGCTACAGGCGGCCGTCGCGGCCCAGACGCGGCACCCGGAGCGGCACTACTCGATGCTGCTGCTCGACCTCGACGGTTTCAAGCTGGTCAACGACAGCCTGGGACATCTGGCCGGTGACCGGCTGCTGGTCCAGGTCGCCGAGCGGATCCGGGCCAGCGCCCGGGAGGCCGACGTCGCGGCCCGGTTCGGCGGGGACGAGTTCGCCGTACTGCTGCGGCAGCGGCCCGGCGGCGAGGACCCGGTCGCGGTGGCGGAACGGATCCGGGGCGCGCTGGACGTGCCGTTCCGGCTCGGCGAGGAGGAGTTCGTCGTCTCGGCCAGCATCGGCATCTCCCGCAGCAGCACCGGCTACCAGCACGCCGAGGACGTGATCCGGGACGCCGACACCGCGATGTACTCGGCCAAGTGGCAGCGCAAGGGCTCGCACGCGGTGTTCGACATCGCCATGCACGAGCGGGTCGTCGGGCGGCTGCGTACCGAGGCGGAGCTGCGCCGGGCACTGGAGACCGGCGGCTTCGAACTGCGCTACCAGCCGATCGTACGGCTGACCGACGGTCGTACCCGCGCCTTCGAGGCCCTGGTGCGCTGGCGGCATCCCGTACGCGGCCTGGTGCTGCCGGCCGAATTCCTGCCGATCGCCGAGGAGAGCGGGCTGATGCCGTCGATCGGCCGCTGGGCGCTGACCGAGGCGTGCCGCCAGCTCGGCGCCTGGCGGGCGAGCGGGTCCGCCCCGGACGGGTTGCGGATGAGTGTCAACGTCTCCAACCGGCAGTTCTGGCACACCCGGCTGCTGGAGGACATCGAGGAGAGCCTGCGGGCGGCCGGGCTGGACCCGGCGGCGCTGATCATCGAGATCACCGAGGGCGTCATCGTGCACGACGTCCCGGCGGCGCGGACGAAGCTGGCGGCCCTGCACGAGCTGGGCGTACAGCTGCATATCGACGACTTCGGCACCGGCTACTCCTCGTTGCAGGCGCTGCACCACCTGACGATCGACGCGTTCAAGATCGATCGGTCCTTCGTGGCGCCGCTGGCGACCGACGGCAAGAGCCGCGAACTGGTCCGGTCGATCGTGTCGATGGGGCTCAACCTGGGGCTGGAGCTGGTGGCGGAGGGGATCGAGACCGCCGCACAGCGGGACCAGTTGCGCCGCTACGGCTGTCACCACGGCCAGGGCTATCTCTTCGCCGGCCCGGTCACCGGGGCGGAGGCCGAGGCGATCCTCCGCGACGGCACGCCGGTCGACCTCCCCCGGCTGGCGGCCCGGGCGGTCCGCTGACCCTGGCGCCGGAGACCGCGCCCGGCCCCGGGGGACCGCGCGCCCGCCCGCGCCCGGCACAGCGCCGCTAGACATCGACCATCGCCGTTGAATATATTTCGATCGACACTGCGGAATATTTCAACGCCCACCATCGCCGGCAGGCCACCCTGCCCCCACCGAGGAGCCCCCATGCCCCGTCCACGTTCCCGGCCGAGCGGCCTGTACGCCGCGCTCGCCGCCACCGCTCTGGCCGTCACCGCCGGAGTCGTCGCCGTCACCGCCGCGGCCCCACCGGTCGCCGCCGCGGCCTGCAACGGTTACGTCGCCCTGACCTACGACGACGGCCCCAACACCGGCACCACCAGCGCGCTGCTCAACGCGTTGCGGTCGGCCGGCGCCCGGGCCACCTTCTTCAACATCGGCCAGCGGGCCCAGCAGAACCCGGCACTGGTCCGCGCCCAGCAGGAGGCCGGGATGTGGATCGGCAACCACAGCTGGACGCACCCGCACATGACCCAGCTCAGCACCGCGCAGATGACCTCGGAGATCAGCCAGACCCAGCAGGCCATCCAGCAGGCCACCGGGACCGCGCCGAGGCTGTTCCGGCCGCCGTACGGCGAGACCAACGCCACGCTGCGCTCGGTGCAGGCCCAGTTCGGCCTGACCGAGGTGCTCTGGAGCGTGGACTCCCAGGACTGGAACGGCGCCAGCACGGCCCAGATCGTCCAGGCCGCCAACAACCTCACCGACGGCGGCGTCATCCTGATGCACGACGGCTACCAGACCACCATCAACGCCGTACCGCAGATCGTCACCAACCTGGCCAACCGCAACCTCTGCCCCGGGATGATCTCCCCGGCCACCGGCCGGGCCGTCGCGCCCGACGGCACCAACCCGCCGACCAACCCGCCCACGAACCCGCCGACCAACCCGCCGACGCAGGGACCGGGCGGCTGCACCGCCACCGTGTCGCTGAACTCCTGGAACGGCGGCTTCGTGGCCACCGTACGGGTCACCGCCGGCTCGTCCGGCACCAACGGCTGGTCGGTAGGGGTGAACCTGCCGTCCGGCGCCACGGTCACGAACTCGTGGAACAGCCAGCGCAGCGGCAGCAGCGGGGCGGTCACCTTCACCAACGTGAGCTTCAACGGCCGGATCGCCCCCGGACAGTCGACCGAGTTCGGCTTCCAGGGCAGCGGTAGCGGGACCGGCATGTCACCGACCTGCACCGCGAGCTGAGTGGCGCACCTTTCGCCGTCCGGTGCGGAGGAGGCGTCCTCCGCACCGGACGCCCGCCGTCGGCGGGCCGGTCCGGCGTGGATCTGGCGTCGGGCGACCGGCGGAACCCCCTGGTCCGGCCGGGCGCCCGACGCCGACCGTCGGGCTAACGGACCCGCCGCCCCCGGCGAGTGGTCCGCAGATGCCGTCAGTACGACGGGCTCCGGTCTAGCGACACGTTCCCGTCTCCCCCGTTGAACGACGGCACCTCCCCGTGCCCGCGCGTCCCGGCATAATGCCTCCGGTCATGCCTGCCCGCGCGTTCGCAGCGATGATACGCACACGGCAGGTGATCCCGTCAACATTTGTGGACAGTGCTGTGGCATGCTGTAAACCACTGGAACCAGTCCCGGAGGAGGCCAGATGGCTGAGGAGGCGGACGAGTTCCGCAGCTCGGGGACCCTGGCCGACCGGCTGGACCGGCTCTTCGACCGGATCCGCAAGCCCGACGGCAGCGCGTACAGCCTGCGCGAGGTGGCGGACGCGATCACCGCACAGGGCGAGTCGATCTCGCACACCTACATCGGCCAGCTACGCACCGGAAAGAAGCGGGACCCGAACCTCAGCCACCTCCGGGCGCTGGCGAAGTTCTTCGGGGTACCGGTGGAGTACTTCACCAGCGACCGGCTGGCCGCCGACGTCGACAAGGAACTCGACCTCGCCGCCGCATTGCAGCAGGTACGCGCCCGCACCGTCGCGCTGCGCAACTCCGTGATCCCGGAGGCGCAGTCCGCCATCGATGCCCTCACCGAGTTGCTCGGGGTGATCCGCGTCCTTGAACAGGGCAAGCCGGACGCGGATGATGGCGCGTGAATGCGGATCGCGGTCTGGCGACAGCACGCCGCGCAGAGGGACGGTGGGCCCATGACGCTACGGCAGGTACGCCGGCGCTGTGAGCAGATCGCGCGCGGCATCCGGGTACCGGACCCGTTCGACCTCGACACGTTCATCAGCGACTTCGGCGCCGACCGGGGACGCCCGGTCCACCTGATCGCGTTCGACCTGCCACCCGGGGCGCCGTGCGGGCTCTGCGTCTCGACCGACGCCGCCGACTACCTGGTGGTGACCTCCGCCGCGACCGGGGTGCAGCGGGTGCACATCGCCCTGCACGAGCTGGCGCACCTGCTGCTGGAGCACCGGCTGCACCTGGTCGACGAGGTACAGGGCAGCCGACAGCTGTTCCGGCATCTCGACCCGGGGGTGGTGCGGGCGATGTTCGCCCGGACCAACTACAGCAGCCAGGAGGAGCAGGAGGCCGAGACCCTCGCCTCGCTGCTCGGGCAGCGCGCCGGGCTGTGGCGCCCGCCGGCCCCGCGTACCCCGAGCGACCCGGTGGTCGAGCGGCTCGGCCAGTCGCTGGAACACTAGGGTGTTGCCGGATGGACGGTAAGAGCGGCATCTTCCTGTTCTGCGCGGCGGTCGCGTGGATCGCGGTCGGCTACAAGGTGGCGGCACTCGCCCGCAACCCCCGCAACCTGAACCTGTGGGTGCTGACCCTCTGCATCGCGCTGCCGGCGGCCGGGTTCACCATGGCCGTCCCGGCCGTCTACACGGCGGTGAACCGCTTCTTCGGGGTACCGAACCTCGCCTCGCTGCTGGTCTACGGCTGCATCGTCGGATACAGCATCACCGCGCTGGTCATGCTGATGCTCTGGCACATGCCGGCGGCCGAGGCGCTGCCCCGGGCCCGGGTGCTGGCGGTCTTCTACGGCCTGGTGCTGGTCGCCATGGCGGTGCTCTTCGCCAACAGCGGCGCCACCGTCGAGGCGCCGAGCGACTTCGACGACGTCTACGGCCCCCGCCCGGTCGGCGGCACCTTCCTGCTGGTCTACGTCTCCGCGTTCGCCTTCGGGCTCGGCGTCGCCGCCTGGCGCAGCCTCCAGTTCGCCAGCCGGGTCGCCCGGAGTGACGGGCGCCCGTGGCTGCGCCGGGGCCTGCGGCTGGTCGCGGCCGGCTCGATCGTCGCGCTCGGCTACTGCCTCGGCAAGGGCGGGTACGTCGTCGCCGCCTGGTTCGGCACGACGCTGCCGGCCCTGAGCGACGTCGGTACGCTCTGCGCCTGCGCCGGGGCGCTCGTGATCACGATCGGCTTCACCATCCCGTCCTGGGGACCGAACCTCTCCGCCGCGGCGGACAGGCTGGGACGGGCCCGCACCTACCTCCGGCTCTATCCGCTGTGGCACGCCATGTACCAGGTGATGCCGGAGATCGCCCTGGACCCGCCCGCGTCCCGCCGGGCCGACCTGCGGATGCTG
The DNA here is from genome assembly GCF_039649625.1 of Plantactinospora sp. ZYX-F-223. Classification (NCBI taxonomy): domain Bacteria; kingdom Bacillati; phylum Actinomycetota; class Actinomycetes; order Micromonosporales; family Micromonosporaceae; genus Plantactinospora; species Plantactinospora sp. ZYX-F-223. The sequence goes on from NZ_JBDJAV010000019.1 coordinate 30,700, forward strand.
CGCGACCTCGACTTCGCGCTCTACCGGCGGGTCATCGAGATCCGCGACGGCCGGCTCGCGCTCGCGCCGTATTTGGCACCGCCCGACGGGACTCCCCCGCCGGACGGTCGCGGCCCCGACGCTGCCGGCGGCAGGACGGCCGCCGCTACCCGGGAGGCGATCCGGATCCGGGACGCGCTGGCCCGACTGCGGGCGGCGAGCCCGGAACGGCAGGACGCGGATCCGAGCGCTCCGGCTGCCCGGGAAACCCGTTCCGCTACCCCGGCACAGGCCGACGACGACGGCGACCTCGCCGCCGACCTGGAGTTCCTCGGCCGGGTCTCGTCGGCGCTGCGCCGGCTGCCGCCGGCGACGACCGCAACCAGCTCGCCCGGTGCGCCGGTGCGGAGCTGACCGAACCGATGCTGCACCGGCCCGGCCGCTTCGACCGGCTACGCGAGATCCGCGAACTCGACCCCGCGCGGGACTGCCACCGGATCTACCGGACCACCGCGCTGTGGGAGTTCCCGTTCGACGTCCGGATGGGGCTGCTGCTGGCGTTCTGGCGCACCTTCGCCGTGCCGTCGATCGCCGAGCTGCTGGCCGCGACCGGTGAGACCACGTCCCGGACCGAGCGGCGCGCCGACGACACTGGCATCCTGATGTACACGCTGATCGAGCACGGCCTCGACCACCCGCTGGGCCGGGCCGCCACCCGCCGGCTCAACCAACTGCACCGCCGGTACGCCATCGACAACGACGACTACCTCTACGTGCTCGGCACCTTCGTCTTCGTCGGTACCCGGTGGATCGACCGGTACGGCTGGCGCCCGCTGTGCTGCCACGAGCGCACCGCGACCTACCACTTCTACGCCGAACTCGGCCGGCGGCTGCGCATCACCGGCATCCCGCCGGACCTGGACAGCTACGCCGACTGGTACGACACCTTCGAGGCCGCGCGGTTCGCCGCCACCCCGGCCGCCCGGCGGCTCATCACCGCGACCAAGGGACTGCTCGCCGACCTGCCGAAGCCGCTGGTACCGATCGGCGAGCGGGTCGCCGACGCGCTGCTCGACCCACCGCTGCGGGCGGCGGTCTCGATCGCACCGCCGCCGTGGTGGGCCCGGGCCCTGCTGGCCGGCGGGCTCGCCGGTCGGGCCGCGTACCTGCGGCACGGGGCGGCACCGCGCCGGCGGCAGTACCTCGACGGCGGGCTGCGGGCGAAGACCTACCCCGACGGGTACGACATCGCCACGGTCGGCCCGGCGCAGGAGCACCGGGTGCACGAAGCCGGGCGGGCAGCGCGTCCGGAGCACCGTCCGGACCATCGAGCCGCAGGGTAGACCGGGTGGCACGACGGTCAGGGTCGAATCCGATGCCGGCGAGATCCGGGCCGGCTCGGTCCCGCAGACCGCCTACGCACAACTCTCAACCTTCCCGCCACTCATAGGCGAAGGGTGCCGGCGCGCTGGCAGAATGGCCGGACCTACCGGCCGAGACGGGGCGAGACATCGATGGCGACGACGGACGAACGGATAGTGCCGGACGAGACGACCGTACCGCTGCTGAACTGCGTGTCCGCGGACGAGACGCTCGCGTTCTGGCGGGCCCTGGGCTTCGAGGTGACCTGGGAGCAGCGCAAGCCGTACCTGTATCTGGCGTTGCGGTGGAGCGGGTTCGAGCTGCACTACGGTGCCGCACCGGCCGGGCTCGACCCGGCGCTGGAGAACACCGGCGGCTGCCTGGTGATGGTCGGGGCGGTCGCGCCGTACCACGCGGCCTTCGTGGCGGCGATGCGGAAGACGTACGGGAAGGTGCTCGGCAAGGGGCTGCCGCGGATCACCCGCTACCGGCCCGGCGCCTCCCGGTTCAGCATCGTCGACCCGTCCGGCAACTCGATCATCTTCATCCGCCGCGACGAGCCGCAGGAGCTGGAGTACGGCGGCGCGAAGCGGCTGACCGGGCTGGCCAAGGTACTCGACAACGCGCGGATCCTGCGCGAGTTCAAGACCGACGACCGGGCCGCGTTCCGGGCGCTCAACTCCGGGCTGCGCCGGCACGGCGAGACGGCGTCCGGTCTCGACCGGGCCCTGGCGCTCGCCGCGCTGGTCGAACTGTCGATCGCGCTGGACGAACCCGACCGGGTGCCCGAGTGGGGTTCCCGGCTACGGGAGATCTCGCTGACCGGGCCCGAACGGGAGCAGGTGGAGCGCGCCGTCGCCGACCCGACGGTGCTCACCGGATGGCTGCCGGAGGCCACCGCGCCCGAGGGGGACGGCCCCGGCGAGGAGTAACCGGTCGACGGCCGGTCTGCCGCAGGTCCGGGGGTCAGCCCGGGCAGGGTGACGCCTGCTTCCCGGCCCGGCTGGTTCGGCGGGCTCGGGCCGCCCGGAGGCGCGCGGCGAGGCGTGCCGTGAGCGGCTGGCCGAGCAGGATGCCGAGGAAGACCAGGACGAGCCCGCAGACCTGTTGCGGCGCGAGGGTCTCGTCGGCGACCACCGTGCCGAGCAGTACCCCGGTCACCGGGTTGAGCAGCCCGATCAGGCCGACGGTGCCGGCGCTCAGGTGCCGCAGTCCGGTGAACCAGGCGGCGAAGGCGAGCGCGGTGGCCAGCACCGTGACGTAGCCGAAGCCGGCGACCGCCGGGCCGTCCAGGGCGGGCGGCCGCCCCTCCACCGCGACGGCGACCGGGAGCAGGACCACGCCGCCGGCGACGAGCTGCCACGAGGTCAGCGAGAAGACGTCGATCGGCTGGTTGGCGGTGGTTGGCCCGACCCGGACGCCCGCACTCCACTTCTTGGCGAGCACGTAGCCGAGCGAGGACATCACCATGGCGGCGACGGAGGCGAGTACCCCGGAGAAGTCGACGGCGACCGCGCCGTCCAGCAGGAGCAGGCAGACGCCGCCGATCCCGATGCCGGCGCCGGCCAGGTGCGCCGCCCGGGGGCGTTCGGCGAGCGCCGCCCAGGCGATCAGCATCATCACCACCGGCGCGGTCGCCATGATCGTCGAGGCGACGCTCGTCGGCAGTACCTGCGCCGCCAGGTAGACAAGCGCGAAGAACGCGCCCATGTTGAGGGTGCCGAGGACCAGCGACCGCCACCACCACGAGCCGCGCGGCAGCGTCCGGCGTACCAGCAGGAGCAGCAGGCCGGCCGGGAGTGCCCGGATCACCGCCCCGTACAGCGGATAGTCGGCCGGCAGGAACCGGTGGGTGACGAAGTAGGTCGCGCCCCAGGCCACCGGGGCGATCGCGGTGACGGGCACCCACCGAAAAGTAGCTTCCACGGAAGACAGTATAGCTTCCCAGGAAGCTATACTGTCGAGTGTGACCGAGTACCTGGATCACGTTGCCCGGATCCAGCAGGCCTGGGCCCGGGAGCGACCCGACCTCGACGTACGCCCACAGGGGGTGATCGGCCGGCTGCACCGCCTCGCCGGGCACCTCACCGAGCAGCTTCAGGTCGTCTACCGGCGGTACGGGCTGGGCGAGGGTGAGTTCGACGTCCTCGCCACCCTGCGCCGCGCCGGCGAGCCTTTCGAACGCGCTCCGGGCGAACTGGCCGCGTTCACCATGGTCACCACCGGGGCGATGACCAAGCGGATCGACCGGCTGGAGCGCGACGGGTTGGTCAGCCGACGGCCCAGCACGACCGACGGGCGAGGACGGGTGGTCGCGCTCACCGAGGCCGGCCGAAAGCTGATCGACCAGGCGTTCGCCGAGCACATGCGCAACGAACGCCGCCTCCTCGACAAGCTGCCGCCGGACGATGCCGCCCAGCTGGAACGACTGCTCGCCGCCTGGCTCGCCGCCTTCGAGACGCCGCTACCGGCAGCGCCCAGAGACTCTGGGACGCGCCCCCGGGCGGAGGCGCGGGGCGACGACTCGCAGCCGACCCGACGGGGGCGCGTCGAGTAACCGCGCCCTGTCCGTGGACCCCAGCGGCCGGCCTGAGCCGCCGGCGGCCCGGCGTACGACTGCTGCACCTTCCGGGGCAGCCTGGTGGCGGTCGACGCGGCGACCGGAGTGGTCCGGTGGAAGAGCCACACCCTGCCGGACCAGGGTGCGGGCGGCGACATCTTCAGCGGCGCGTCGGTCTGGGACCGGGAGCCGTACCAACTGCCCGACGGCCAGACCATCGCCTACAGCTCGTTCGGCGCGCTGGACGTGGCGACCGGGGAGATCGTCTGGCAGGTACCGGAACCGCACGGCGGCCTGGCGGTCGGCCCGGCGACGACGGCGAACGGCGTGGTCTACTACGGCTCGCTGAACGGCTACATGTACGCCCTCGACGCCGAGGACGGCGAGGTGCTGTGGGAGTACCAGGGCGCAGGGGCGTCGAACGCCGGTCCGGCCATCGTCGACGGCAAGCTGTACTGGGGCAACGGCTACGAGCGGCTCGGCGCCGCCAGCACCACCTTCTACTCTTTCGGCCTGCCGGCCACCGCCACCGGTACGAGTCCGTGATCGGTCGCGACCGCTGACCCGCGGCCCGGACCCGCCCACGGTGGTGCGGAGGACCACGACGGTCCTCCGCACCGGTCCGCCCGTGCCGGGTGTCAGCCTGGTCGCAGCCGTCAGCGGGGCCAGGCGCAGTGGACGTGCGTGGCGTGGTCCGCGTCGTCCCCCGGGCCCAGCACCTCCGTCGCGCCATAGGCGCGGCATGCGTCCTTGAACGCCTGGTTGAACGGGTTCGCGGTGGTGACCCGGGTGCCGTTGATCGTGTCGACGTCGAACGCCTTGCCGACGTAGTGCCGGGAGTTGGCACCGTGCCTGCTACCCGCTATCGCGGTCACCCGGAAGGTGAAGCCGTCCAGGAGGTGCAGGCTGAGCATTCCCCGCAACATGTCGAGGTCAAGGTTCACGCTGGTCCTGCCGACATGGCTGAAGTCGCTGGTACTGGCGGGCAACCCGGCCGCCGCGTCCACGATGTTCTGCCGGGCCGTCGAGGTCGGATCGGACTGCCCGCCCACGTGGAAGGTGAGCAGGTCGATCGCCGGGATGTCCCGGATGAAGGCCGCCGGGTTGTGTGCCGGCAGACCCGTGCTGAACACTCCCGACCCCAGCGAGACCGACAGTGTGGAGGTGCCCAGGCCGTAGCACGGAGACAGATAGCGCTGCCCGGCAGGCAGTGCGAAGCAGCCGCCCCACGGCGTTCCGTCCAACGTCTGTAGTGCCAGGTCGAAGCCGATCTCCAGCTGCCGACCGCCATCGTAGATGCGACCGTCGATCAGCACCGCGCCGATGCTGTAGCCGTAGTAGGAAGAGGAGAAGGCGAAGGGAGCGGCAGCGGCGATGACGGCACCGTCGTACCTGGCACCGCCTGACCGCTCGATCAGGTACGCCTGGCCCGCACCCGCGAGGTAGAAGTTGCACACGATCTCGGCCAGGTAGTCGACCCGGGCCAGGGCAGTGCCGTTGAGGGTCACCTGCCGGCTGATGTACGGCACGCAGGTCGGAGGGTCGTCCTGGGCGTCCGTGGCCATGCGCGGGGCCGGGCCGGTCTTCGGCTCTCCCAGGGTGATCCCGGTGCCGCTCGGTACGGACGCCGCGAGACGCCGGCCAGCAGGTCGGATGGCATCGGTCGGCGCCAGCCCGGACACGCCGGGTGCGGCCACGGCCGGCCGGGCCGGCAGGCTCGGCGTACCCTCGTCGCCCGACACACCGGCGTACGCCGGCACGGCGTACCCGAGCGTCCCGGCCAGCGCCAGCGCCAGCACCAGAGTCAGAGCCCGCGTCCCGCTCTTCCGCCGGCGCCGGCGCGACCTCACCGGGCCCCGTCCGGCCCGGTCGACCGGGCGGGCCGTATCGACCCGGGTGTCCTGCTCGGCCGCCGGACCCGGCCGGGGCGGAGTGGTGGTCGCCACCGCCCCTCCCGATACCGTCGACGTCTCCCGGACCCTGCCTATCCGCATCATGCTTCCTCCATAACCGAGGTACGTGTGCGGGCCAGGCTCGCAACCCGGACTGGACGGCAACTGAAGGTCGATTGAACGCGCTGGCGCGGGGCTCGACAGCCGGATCCCGGGCCGTGCGCCGCGCGCGTCCGGCCATCTCGTCCACGCGCAGTGCCGCCCGGACGGGATGGTCCCGACCGCCGGCACCAACGCCCCGTACTGCCACGTCTATCAGGGCGACGGGCGGGAGTGGCTCGGCCAGGACCGCGACCGGCGGGTGATCGGCTACTTCAACGGCACCCGTACCGGTGCGGACGGTAAACCGCGTTATCTGGTGAACAACATCCCCTGGTCCAAGTTGACACACATCAACTACGCCTTCGCCCGGATCGACGGAAACCGGATCTCGGTCGGTGCGGACGGTCCGGGCAACCCGGCCACCGGGATGACCTGGGACGGGCCCGGCACCGAGATGGACGAGAGCCTGCCGTACCGGGGCCACTTCAACCTGCTGAACACCTACAAGGACCTGCATCCCCGGGTGAAGACACTGATCTCGGTGGGTGGCTGGGCGGAGAGCCGCGGCTTCTACCCGATGACCACCAACGCCGACGGCACCACCAACCAGGCCGGGATCAACACCTTCGCCGACTCGGTGGTCGAATTCCTCCGCCGGTACGACTTCGACGGCGTCGACATCGATTTCGAGTACCCGACCGTGCTGGACGACACCGGTAACCCGAACGACTGGGCGACCGCACAGCCGCGCCGCAAGGGGCTGCCGGCGGCGTACACCGCGCTGATGAAGACGCTGCGGGAGCGGCTCGACCGGGCCGCCGCGGCGGACGGCCGATACTACCTGCTGACCTCCGCCTCCTCCGCCTCCGGCTACCTCCTCCGAGGCATGGAGAACCACAAGGCGCTGCGCTACCAGGACTACACCAACCTGATGGCGTACGACTACCACGGCTCCTGGAACGACGTGGTCGGCCCGAACGCCGCCCTCTACGACGACGGCAAGGACCCGGAGCTGACCGAGCTCTACCAGACCCCGGAGTACCAGAAGATCGGCTACTTCAACACCGACTGGGCGTTCCACTACCTGCGCGGCGCGATGCAGGCCGGACGGATCAACATCGGCATCCCGTACTACACCCGGGGCTGGCGCGACGTCACCGGCGGCGAGAACGGCATGTGGGGGACGTCGGTCGGTGCGGACTGCCAACCCGGGACCGGCCTGGTCCGACCCTGCGGCGACGGCGCGGTCGGGGTCGACAACATCTGGCACGACGTCTCCGCCGACGGCGCGGAGGTCGGCGCGGGCGTCAACCCGATGTGGCACGCCAAGAACCTGGAGCGTGACGTCACGCCCCGGTACACCAACGCGGTCGGCCTGAGCCCGGAGACCGACCCCGACGACCGGCGCACCGGCACCTACGACCGGCACTGGGACGCGACCACCCGCACCGCCTGGCTGTGGAACTCGGAGAAGAGGACCTTCCTCTCCATCCAGGACATGCAGAGCCTCGACCAGATCATCGACTACGTCGACCGCAGCGGCGCGGGCGGCGTGATGATGTGGGAACTCTCCGGCGACTACGACTGCCCGGACGAGGCTGACACCAGCGCCAGGAACCCGTGCGTGATGGGCCACACCCTGACCCGCCGGCTGCACGAGCGGCTCCAGGGCCTCGACGCGTACGACAACAGCCGCGGCACCGGCAGCACCGCACAGCGCCCCGGCTCGGCGATCGACGTCACCGTCGACCTCGTGCGGTACCCCACCGAGACGGCGCAGCTCTGGCCGTTGACGCCGACGGTCCGGATCACCAACAACACCGGGGTGACGATCGGTGGCGGCAAGGAGAACGTCATCTCGTTCGACCTGCCGACCTCCACCCCGGCGCTGGTCAAGGACGGCGACTGGCAGACCGGCGAGCAGGGCGGCCGGTGGAAGGTCCAGGCGGGGCACACCGGACCGAACGCCGGAACCGGACTCGCCGGCGACTTCCATCGAGTAACCCTGAACCTGGACTACTGCCAGATCATCCCGGCCGGCAAGAGCCTCGACATCCCGATCATCTACTACATCCCGGCCACCGGACCGGTGAACACCACGGTGAAGCTCGGCAGTACGACGTACGCGCCGGTCACCGAGCACAACCGGGGGGCCGCGAAGGTGAACCCGCCGGCCGGCGGCTGCTCGGCACCGGCCTGGGACGCCGCCAGGGTGTACGACCCGGCGACGCAGTCGGTGGAGAACGTCACCGTGAAGTACAACGGCACCATCTGGCGGGCCAAGTGGTGGACCCAGGGCAACGCCCCGGGCACCGGAGCCGACCCCGACCACGAACCCTGGAAACTCATCGGTCCCGCCAGCTAGATCCGGACCGTCGACAGGATCGCCCGCCCGGGTCAAGCCCGGGCGGGCGATCCTCCCCCTCGCTGTCCCCCTCGACGGTCTCGCTGCCTCCTCCGCCTCCTCGCTCACGCGGTCCGGGCCGGTTCAGCGTGCCGCGGCCGTCCCCGCGCCCCGGACCACGAGCTGCGTCGTGGCGGCGGGCCGGGAGACTCCCGTTCGCGTCGTGCGGCGGTGCCGGGCTTCCACCCCGCTCCGGTACGACCGAAGTCTGCGCCGCCGCGCAGCGGCGAGACATCTGTCAGATGACGACGTTCTCGGGTCGCCCGGTGCGGGCCGGCGGTCGGGGCCAGGGTTCCCGGCCGTGCTGGGTCGTCAGGACGGTTCCGTGGTGTCGGCGGTCAGCGGCAACGTCGGCCAGGCCGCGAGGTCGTGCAGCATCTGGCGATCGTGGGTGGCGACGACGACGGCTGCCGGGGTCTCCCGCAGGGCGACGGTCAGCTCGTCTACCAGCAGCGCCGACAGGTGGTTGGTGGGTTCGTCGAGGATCAACAGGTCGGGTCGCTCGGCGAGCCGCAGCGCGAGGTTCAGCCGGCGTTGCTGGCCCTGGGACATCCGCTCGACGGGTGTGCGCAGGGCTTCCCGGTCGAGCAGGTTGGTCGCGGTCAGCGCCAGCTGGCCCTTCGCGCCGAGGTGTCCCCGGGACTGGAGCTGGCCCACGTGCTGGTCGTACAGCTGGTGGGCGAGCACGGTCGGCGGCCAGGCCGGCACCTCCTGCCCGAGGTACGCCACCCGAGCCCCCGAGAGGTGGCGGACCTGGCCGGTCGACGGTTCGAGAGCCTTGGCCAGTACCGCGAGCAGTGTCGACTTGCCCGCCCCGTTCGGGCCGGTCACCAGCAGCCGGTCCCCGCCGTCGAGGGTGAGCGTGACGCTGCGGTGCAGCCGTCCGGTCACGGTGACGTCGTGGCAGCGCAGCAAGGGCGAACCGGGGCGGGTGGCGAGGTCGGGCCAGCGCAGCCGCAGTGGCGGCTCGGGCACGGTGAGCTGGTGGGCGTCCAGCTCCTCCTGCCGGCGCCGGAACGCCTGGACGACGCCCGGGGCGCGGGACTGGCGCTGGTGTTTGCCGTGCCCCTTCTCCGGGCGCCAGCCGGTGCTGAGTCGCTGCTGCGCCTCGTTCACCGCCTCGGCCAGTCGCTGGTGTTCGGCCTGTTGGGCCTCGTAGTCCCGCTCCCACCGTTCGCGCTCGCGCCGGCGCCCCTCCTGCCAGCCGGCGTAGCCGCCGGCGAAGAGGCGCGGTCGCCCGTCCTGGCTCGGGTCGAGGTCCAGGAACTCCACGGCCACGTCCCGAAGCAGGGCACGGTCGTGCGTCACCACCACGACCCCGCCGGGATGCTGGCGGAGCCGTGCGGTGAGGAAGGTCAGGCTGTCGGCGTCGAGGTGGTTGGTCGGCTCGTCCAGCAGCAGCATGTCGTGGCGCGCCCCGAGCAGGCAGGCCAGGCGTACCCGGTAACGCTGCCCGACCGACAGTGTGGCCAGCGGGCGTTCCCGGTCGGTGCAGGCGTCGAGCCCGGCCAACGCCACGTCTACCCGGCGCTCCGCGTCCCAGGCGTCGAGCCGCGTCGCGGCGTCGAGGGCGGCGGCGTACGCGGTGTCGGCGCCCGCCCTGCCCTCGGCGAGCGCCGTCGCCGCGTCGTCGAGCGCCCGCAGGGCACGATGGGATTCCCGCATCGCCCCCAGGACGAGGCTGCCCACCGTCTCCCCGCCGCGCGCCTCCAGCGACTGCCGGGCGACGCCGATCGTGCCGATCCGTTCCACCGTGCCCTGGTCGGGCGCGAGCATGCCGGCCAGTACGTGCAGCAAGGTCGTCTTGCCCCGGCCGTTCTCGCCGACGACGGCAAGGCGGGAGCGGGCCGAGACGGTCACGCTCACGTCGGAGAGGACGACGCGGCCCCCCAGCACGACCCGTACGCCGTCGGCTCGGACGTGCGCCCGGTCACCGGCCGGCAGCCGACCGCCCCAGGCGAAATCGGACAGGGTGGTCGATTCCGGGGATGAGTTCAGGTCAAGATTGTTCACTGTCTGCTCTTCGGCTCGTCGTGGAGCCGGGCAGCACGAAGACGCCGCCCGGCAGGAACACCAGGACGGCGGAACAGAGCTAGCTCAGAGAAGCCGGGTCAACCCTGCCGCCGTCAGCGGCGGGACCAGGGCTTCATCGCAGCGATGCCTGAATGCATGCCGACAACCATAGCCGACTCGTCGTGCGAGGCGTCGAGGATGGTGATCGGGAGTATTCGGGTACTGGTCAGCGGAGCTTCCGCTCGTAGCAGACCGACAGGGTCGAGCCCACGTAGGGGCCGAACAGCGGAATCTCGCGGTAGCCCTCACGGTGGTAGAAGCTGGACGTCCCGCGAGGGATGCTCTCGTCCTCGGTCGGGCGGCGGCGGTAGGAAGACACCTCGCGCGAGCTGGCCTGCCACACCGTCGGGCTCCGGCAGTCGGAAGCCTCACCGGGTCGGCGGACGGGGCTGCCGCTCCGGTCGGAAGAGTCAGGTTGTACCGACCGGTACGCCGACCCGGTGCGGAGGGGGCGTCCTTCCCTCCGCACCGGATTTCGCCGGCGCCAACTCGCGGCGCTGGTGGGCCGCCGCCGTTGACTGGCAGCGCGGGTGGCACCTGCTCCCGGGGCCGGATCCGGCGCCGTGGAAGCCGGATCCGGTTCGACGGCCCGGCAACGAGCCAGCCGGTTGTTGCTGATGTCCCACCACCCACAGGTGGCCGTCGGGTCGACGGTGGGCGTACCGCCGACCGAGACAGGTTGCCGAAAACTTCCGGTAATCAGCTCCGTCGATAAGCTGTACCACTATTAATACCCATCGAAGGCGCTCGACACAAGACCTGTACGAGCCACATATCAACCCACCGTTGACTCCCGGAAGATGGCCGGAACTTCCGGCGAGGCGGCCCTGCCCGGACCCGGATCCCATCCTCGACTCCCGGCAGCAGCCGCACCGCCGCGCCGTCAACCAGGGACCCGTCACCACCGAAGGCCGGTAGGCACCGGACGGGGGTAACGACGAGTCCCCGGTCGGCTGCGCTAACCGCGCCGATAGACGGAGACGTGGCTCTTGCTCTCCGCGTCGAACGGCCGGCGGTGCCAGTCGGCGTACCGGTCGGCGAGCCGGAGACCGGCCTGTGCCGCCATCTGGTCGATCTGCTCGGGCCAGGCGTACCGCATGCCGAACGGCTTGAGATGCACGCCCGCACTGTCGAACCTGATGGTCTGCCGGACGAACGTCTGCGCGGCCCGGTCGAACCGGTGCAGCCGGATGGTCGCCGAGTCCTCCGTCACGTCCCACACCTGGACCTGCTGCTCGGTGCGCTCCATGTCGACCGGATCAGGGACGTACGTCTCGATCACGAACGCGCCGCCCGGTGCCAGCACCCGCGCGACGTTGCGGAAGCACTCCTCCTGCCGCCCGGCACGGACCAGGTTGAACAGTGTGTTGTAGACCAGGTACACCAGGGTGAACGGTCCGCTGACCGGCACGTCCGCCATGTCACCGACGGCGACCGGCAACTGCTCGCCACCGGGCTTGGCACGTAGCCGCGCCACCATCTCCTCGGATGCCTCGACGCCCTCGACGGCGAGGCCGCGGGCGGCCAGCGGAAGTGCGACCCGGCCGGTGCCGATCGCGAGTTCCAGCACCGGACCGCCGTCGGCGAGACCTTCGAGGAAGTCCACCGCCGGGGCCGGATCGGGGTTGGAGCCGTTGTCGTAGCCGGCGGCCCAGAGCCGGCCGAAGAGTCCGGGATCGTCGAGGAGGGACATCACTCGCCCTCCTCGCGCCCGGCCGGCCGAGCGGCCGGCGGGAATCCGGTCGGGCGCGTCCTACCGGCGCCCGCCGCTGTGCTGGTCGTGGAGACCGACGTACTCATGAAGCCTCATATCCTTCGGGTAGACGACGCCTGCTCGCTGACTGGACATGGGCGCTCGTGGCATGGCCGTCTCCTCTCTCGGTCGGCTTCCGGTCGGCTCTGGCCGCCGGGCAGGGTCAGGACAACAGACGCCCGGTCACCCCGGCAACCGCTTTACCGCTCCCGCATCCGCTCTCACTCTCACTCTCGACCTCACTCTCGATCTCCGGATTGTGGCTGCGCCCGGCCCCGGAGGTTTCTTACCGAGCGGTTACGGCCGGCACCGCCGCCCGCCGCAGGGTTCGGCTCAGGCCGGGCCGAGCAGGTCCCAACGGTTGCCGGCGACGTCCCGGAACACCGCCACCCGGCCGTACGGCTCGGCCCTCGGCAGGCTCACGAACTCGACGCCGGCGGCGACCATCCGGTCGTACGCGGCGTCGAAGTCGTCGACCCGGAGGAAGAACCCGACCCGGCCGGCCACCTGGTCGCCGACCACGGCACCCTGCCGCTCGCCGTCGGCGCGGGCGAGCAGGATGCCGGTCTCGGCACCGGGTGGCCGGACCACGACCCACCGTTTCGGGCGACCGTCATTGGTCAGCGACGGCGAGTCCTCGACCAGCTCGAAGCCGAGCACTCCGGTGAAGAACTCGATCGCCGGGTCGTACTCCGCCACCACGATGGTCACCAGGTCGATCCGCACCCCGGCAGCCTAGGCCGTCGGTCCGGCGACGGAGCCTAGGCGTCCAGGCCGGCGCGGACCCGGTCGAGGTAGTCGACGAGGGCGCGCATCTGGTCGGCCGGCCACGGGAGGCTCCGGCCGAGTTCCCCGCTGTTCTCGTCCCACATCCGCCGGGCCGCCGTTCTGGTCCGCTCCCCGGCGGCCCCGGCCGGGTGGAACCGGTCCGCCAGGGCGTCCCAGCGGCCGGCCAGGGCCCGTACCGCCGGATCGTCGGTCGGGGTGCCGTGCTGGACGTGCCGGAGCAGCTCCACCACGAGTTCCGCCCATTCGGCCCGGGCCGCCTCGACTCCGGCCGGGCCGAGCGCCGCCCGCCGCTGCGCCAGGTGCTCCCGCTCTTCGCCGCTGAACGAGGTTTCGAACACAGAGATCATCTCCAGGGTCGTCAGAAACTGGTCCGGATCGGGCATCGACGCGCCGTCGATCTGGTCGAGCAGGCCGTGCAGCCGCTCGATGAGCTGGTCGAGCCGGACGGCCTGGGCCGCCAGCCCGCGCAGTTGGGCCGTCAGCAGGTCCCGCATCGCCGCCAGGTCGCCCGCCGACCCGGCGAGTACGCCCGCGATCTCCTCCAGGGACAGCCCGAGCCCGCGCAGCGCCCGCACTCGGTACAGCCGGCGCAGGTCACCCTCGGTGTACCGGCGATGCCCGGAGCTGGTGCGCTCGCCCGCCCGCAACAGGCCGATCTCGTCGTAGTGGTGCAGGGTACGCACCGTGGTCCCGGTGGCCCGTGCCAACTCACCGATGCTCCACCGACGTCCGGTGTCGTCGTCTCTCCCGGTCACGCCGGGAACGCTACGACCTCCCGTTACGTCAGGAGCAAGTGCGCACCAGGAACCGGTCAGGGGCACCGGGACCAGGTCCGCAGGTGGGGCGCAGAGCGGAGTCGCGCTCCGGAAACAGCCCGGTACGCTGGCTCCGCCCACCCGCTCGGCAGGAGCGTCGCGGCCGGGAACGACGGATCCGCACCGGAGGTCGCCGAGCCGGGAGGACGTACCGAGGAGTCAGCACCCGATGAGCCGGGAACCAGAGGACGTGGCCACGCCCAGCCGTGATGGCGACCTGCTGAGGCTCGCCCGTCTCTCGGTGGGGCCGGACGCGGTACGCGACATCCTGGACTGGCTCGGGCGGCGTACCGGCGGCGCGGCCCTGCTGGTCGGGGCCGACGGGAAGGTACTCGCCGGGCCCACCGACCGGCTCGGACCCGGCACCCTGCTGTCGCCGGCGGTCGGCGCCGCCATCGCGGACCTGTCCCGGCGCGGGTCGAGCGCCGCAGTGGTCGACACCGGCGGACCGACCCGGGTCCACCTGCTGCGGCTGGACGGCGGCGCCCCGGACAGGTCCGCCGCGTCGCTGGTTGCCCAGGTCGAGGAACAGGTCGGCTACCTCGCGGTCGTCGCCGCCCCGGAGCGGCAGCTCGGCGAACTGCTCGCCGACGCCGCGCGGACACTCTCGCTGTGCTGGCGGGTCGAGGAGGCGGACCGGGCCCGCCGGCGGATCGTCGCCGCCGACGCGCACGGCCGGGAGGCGGTACTGCACCTGTTGATGGTCGGCGACGTGCCGCCCGCCCGGCGGATCGCCTCGGCGCTGCGGCCGCACCTGCCCGACGCGCTGCGGGTCTGTGTGATCGAGTGTGTCGGCCGGCAACGGTACGAGGTCGCCGCCGAGATCGACCGGTCGCTGGCCGGCCGGGCCTGGATCGTGCCCTGCCCGGTCCGCTCGAACCATCTCATCGCACTCGTACCGGCCGAGCCGTCCACCGGCGACGCCCCGGCGCCGGGCCGGGAGGCCGCCCGGCGGGGCGCGGGTCGGACCGATCCGGTGGACCGGCTCGGGCGGCTGATCACCGCCCGGGCCCGGCAGTGCCGGGTCGGGATGAGCGAACCGGTCGCGCTGGCGGACACGGCCACCGGCTACGAGCACGCCTTCCACGCGCTGGCGGTGGCCCGGGCCGCGAGCGAGGGGTACGCGCGCTTCGACCGGCAGCACGACCTCGTGCCGCTCACCGGCCCGGACGGGTACCTCTGGGCCCAGCGGCTGCTGCAACCCTGCCTCGACCACGTCCCGGCCCGCCGGGCCGACCCGGGTGCGATGGAGTTGCTCGGCACACTCAGCTCGTGGTTGGCCTTCGACACCGCGGCCAGCCGGCATCTGAAGATCCACCGCAACACCCTGACCGGTCGGCTACGGCTGCTCAACGCGCTACTCGGAATGGATCTCCTCCGGGTCCCCGACCGCTCCGCCGCCTGGCTGGCGCTGCGGGTGCGCGCCGCGCCCCGGCCGGACGACCCGCGGGCCGGTACGGTGCCGGCCGAAACGGTACCGGCCGACCGGGAGGTCACCCTGGACCACCTGCTCGCCGCCCCGGCCGTGACGGCGTGGGCCCGGGCCCGGCTCCGGCCGTTGCGCGCGACCGACCGGTCGACCGGGCTCGAGACGGTACGGGCCTGGCTGGCCGCCGACACCAACCTCTCGGCCACCTCGGCCGGGCTCGGCATCTCCGTGTCGGCCACCCGCAAGCGGCTCGCCCGGGCCGAACAGGCGCTCGGGCGCTCGCTGCTGCACGCCCCGGACGCCCGGCACGAACTCTGGCTCGCCCTGCGCGCGGTCGAGCTGGCGGACGGCTGACCGCCGGGCCGGCGGTCACTGTGCACGGCGGGACCGGTCGCGGGGTCGCTGTGCAGATCGCTCCCTCGCGACCGGCGTCCGGGACGCCGTACGGTGTCGGTGCCGATGCGGGGGATGGCCACCGTCCGGCGACCCTTCGGGTGGTGCCACGAGGGCGAAGGGCAGCCGGACGGTGGCCTTGGCCACGAGAGGTACGGACGCGCCAGGGCGGTGGCCGGGCGGCGGACTACAGCCGGCAGGCGTGGATGTCGGTGACCAGGATCGCCCGGGCGCCGACGTCGTACAGCTCGTCCATGATCTGGTGTACGTCCTGGCGCAGCACCATCGCCTGCACCGCCACCCAGCCCTCCCGGTGCAACGGCGAGATGGTCGGGGACTCGATTCCCGGGGTGAGTGCGCTGGCCTTCTCCAGCAGGTCGGCCCGGACGTCGTAGGCGAGCATCACGTACCGGCGGGCGACCAGCACCCCCTGGAGGCGCCGGACGAGCTGGTCCACCTGCCCGTTGGCCGGGGCGCCGGTCCGGCGCACCAGGACGGCCGACGAGCGCAGGATCGGCTCACCGATGATCACCAGGCCGGCCTGCCGCAGCGTGGCACCAGTTTCCACGACGTCCGCGACCACGTCGGCCACGCCGAGGCGTACGGCGTTCTCGACCGCGCCGTCGAGCCGGATCACCGTCGCGTCCAGCCGGTGGTCGGTCAGGTAGCCCTCGACCACCCCGGGATAGGCGGTGGCGATGCGCCGGCCGGCGATCTGGTCGACCGTCGAGACGGTCTCCGGCCGGGCGGCGAACCGGAACGTCGCCGCGCCGAAACCGAGGTCGAGCATCTCCTCGGCCGGGCTGGCCGAGTCGACCAGCAGGTCCCGTCCGGTGACGCCGAGGTCGAGGTCGCCGGAGCCGACGTAGGTGGCGATGTCCTTGGGGCGGAGGTAGAAGAATTCGACGTCGTTGGCGTCGTCCCGGCAGATCAGGTCGCGGTCGTCACCGCGCTGGCGGTAGCCCGCCTCGCGCAGCATCTGGGCGGCCGGTCCGGACAGGGTGCCTTTGTTGGGAATGGCGATGCGCAGCATCGGGAGTGCTCCTCGCGGTCAGGGATCGGAATCGGGCTGACGGACGCGTCCGGTGCGGTCGACGGGACGCGGCGGGGCACTACAGATGTCGGTAGACGTCCTTGAGATCCAGACCGGTGGCGAGCATCAGCACCTGCGCCTGGTAGAGCAACTGGGAGATCTCCTCGGCGGCCCGTTCCGGACCCTCGTGTTCGGCGGCCATCCACGCCTCGGCCGCCTCCTCGACGACCTTCTTGCCGATCGCGTGCACGCCGCGCTCCAGCGCGGCCACCGTCGCCGAGCCGGGGGTGCCGGCCGCGGCCTTGGCCTGCAACTCGGCGAACAGCTCCTCGAACGTCTTCACGGCATCCGATTCTCGCAGCCGGCCGGCACCGGCCCGGTCGCCGGGTCGGCCGGCGGCCCACCAGGTGGACCGCCGGCCGGTTCAGCGCACCGTCACGGTGTGGTCGTCGAGGAACCGCTCGGACCCGTCCTCCAGCGAGATCGCGTACGTGGTCAGCGTGTACCGGCCCGGCGGCAGCGTGACGCGGAACGTCGCCTCCCCCTGGGCCGGCCCGGCGACCGAGAGCGTGACCACCTGCTCCCGCACGGTACGCGTACCGCGCTGGATCCGGAGCTGGGCGGTCGCCTCCGGCAGGATCCCGGCGACGTGCACCTGGAAGCTCCGGCTGACCGCGTCGCCGTGCTGCGGCGAGATCAGCCAGACCGGGGCGAGCACCTCCATCGCCGGAGCCCGGCGCAGCACCCCGGAGGTGTCGACCCGGCCCCAGAGCCGGTCGACCGCTGCACCGTCGAGCCGCAGCCGCAGCCCGGAGACCCCGGGCACCGCGGTGACGGTCCAGACCAGTTGCTGCACGGCCAGCCGTGTGGTGACCTCGTCGACGCCGTCTCGGGAGGCCCCGGCGAGGTCGACGGTGGCGATGCCGTCGTCGACGCTCACCTCCCGCAGGTCGGTCCCCTCCGGCCACGGGTTGCGGTAGTCCGGGTCCATCCCGACCGGCCCGTCCAGCAGGTTCCGCAGCGCGGCGGTGATCCGGTCCCGGGCCGAGCCGTCGTGCAGCCACAGCCGGTGGAACTCGCGGTAGAGCCGGGGTCGGGCCCGGTCACCGCCGAGGTAGTAGACCGGCAGGTCGGCGGTGCTCTCGGTGGCGCCGGGTGCCGGCGTACCCGTGCCGGTGCCGGCCGAGGGGGCGACCGCGCCGTCCGGCGGAGTCGGACCGGTGCGGACGTCGTCCGGCGACGCTGTCAGGGTCGCCGGCCGGTCCGCGCCGGGCGGCGGCTCGGCCCGGTCGGACGGTGCCGGCACGACCGTGCCGGCCAGCCCGACCAGCACCGCCGCGACGCTCAGCGTGGCGACCGTCACCGAACCGGCCGCCAGCGGCGACCAGCCGCCCCACCGGCCCCGGGCGACCCGGGGCAGCGACCAGCCCGGTCCGCGCCACCAGCGCCGCGCGCCGCCCCGGTCGCCGGCCCCGATCCGCCGCTGGATCTCGGGCAGCGCGCCCGGTCCCGGCTCGATCCGGCCGGCCTCGGTCGCGAGTACCCGGCGCAGCAGGTCCTCGTCCCCCGGTGCCTGCTCCCCCGGCCCCGACGTCGCCCCCGGTCCCGACGTCCACGCCGGCTCGGAATGCGCACCGGGTCGCCGCTGCTCGTTCATCGCTCCGCCCCCATGCTCTGCTTCAGCGCGGCCAGCCCCCGGAAGGTGTGGCTCTTCACCGCGCCCCGGCTGACACCCATCAGTTCGGCGGTCTCGGCCTCGGAGAGGTCGAGGTAGTAGCGCAGCACGAGCGCCTCCCGCTGCCGGGTCGGCAGGGTACGCAGCGCCGCCATCACCGCGTCGTGCTGGAGCAGGTCGAGTGCGCCGGCCTCGGCGCTCGGCGCGTCCGCCACCGGCCCGGCTCCGGCCAGGTACGCGGTCACCACCCGGCGGTGTCGCAGCGCCGACCGGCACCGGTTCAGCACGCTGGTCCGCAGGTAGCCGAGGGCGCGGTCGGCGTCCCGCAGCCGGGACCAGTGCCCGTGCAGCGCGACGTAACCGTCCTGCACGATCTCCTCTGCCGCACCCTGGTCGTGCAGGAGCAGCGTGGCGAGTCGTACCAGCGGGCGGTAGTGGGCGGCGAAGAGGTTGGTGATCGCCTCGTCCGCCCCCCACTGTGGTGGTCCCGATCGTGTCATGGTCCTCCCGCCGGGCGGGTCGGAGACCAGTTGGGTCGTCACGGCAGGATGACGCGCGACCCCCCGTTCCGGTTTACCCGCCGCGCCGGGTCGACACCACTCGACAGGCCGATCTCGACAGGCCGATCACCCACCCGACCGGCTGATATCCCGACCGGATCGAGAGAGATATCTATGGGTACCCGTCGACGTGTGCCTATGCTGTCGGCCATGGCTCGCCGATCTCTGCCGGTCGCGCTCACGACCGCCACCCTTGTTCTCGCGGCCCTCGTCGGCTGCGCGCCCCAGCACCAACCCGCGCCCGTTGCACCGCAGGCCACCTGTACGAAGGCCGAGCTGAAGACCCGTACGCCGGGCAAGCTGACCATCGCCACCGACGACCCCGCGTACGCACCCTGGTTTGCCGACAACCTGCCGGCCAACGGCAAGGGCTTCGAGTCCGCGGTCGCCTACGAGGTCGCCGAGCAGCTCGGCTTCGCCCGGGTCGACGTGCAGTGGGTACGGGTCAAGTTCGACACCGCGATCGCGCCGGGGCCGAAGGAGTTCGACTTCGACATCAACCAGTTCTCGATCACGGACGAGCGCAAGCAGGCGGTGGACTTCACCTCGCCGTACTACCTGGTCCGGCAGGCGGTCGTCGCCGGCAAGGGTTCCAAGATCACCGGTAGGTCGCGGCTGGCCGACCTCCAGGGTGCCAAGCTCGGCGCCCAGGTGGGCAGCACCAGCTACCAGGCGATCACCGATGTGATCAAGCCGACGGTCAAGCCGCAGGTCTACAACACCAACGACGACGCGAAGAAGGCCCTGCAGAACGGCCAGCTCGACGGCATCGTGGTGGACCTCCCCACCGCCTTCTACATCACCTCGACCGAGGTGAAGGATGCCACCATCGTCGGGCAGTTGCCGCAGGTCGGGCTGCCGGAGGCCTTCGGCCTGCTGCTCGACAAGGGCTCGCCGCTGACCGGCTGCGTGAGCGGCGCGGTCGACGCGCTCCGCGCCAACGGCACGCTCGGCAACCTGGAGAAGACCTGGCTCTCCGAGGTGGCCGGCGTCACCGACATCACGTGACCCTGCTCGACCACCACCCCTCACCGATCGCGCGCCAGCGGACCGCCTACCGGAAACGGCAGACGGTCCGCTCGGTGCTGGTCGCCGCCGCGTCGACCGGCGTACTCGGCACCCTGCTGGTGCTCGCGGTAACCGGGTCGCCCGGCTGGGAGCGGGTACGACAGTCCTTCCTCGACCCGCGCATCGGCCGGGAGGCACTGCCGGAGATCCTCACCGGACTCTGGCTCAACGTCCGGCTGCTGTTCTTCTGCGCGCTGGGGGCGCTCGCCCTCGGCCTGGTGGTGGCGGTGCTGCGTACCCTGCGCGGCCCGGTCTTCTTCCCGGTCCGGGCGCTGGCGGCCGGCTACACCTACACGTTCCGCGGGCTGCCGCTGATCATCGTGATCTACGTGCTCACCCTCGGCGTGCCCGGGCTGCGGTTGCAGGGCATGCCGCCGGTGCTGGTGCTCGGCGGGATCGCCCTGGTCCTCACCTACGGCGGCTACCTGGCCGAGGTGTTCCGGGCCGGCATCGAGTCGATCCATCCGAGCCAGCTCGCCGCCGCCCGGTCGCTCGGACTCAGCTACCGGCAGACGATGCGGCACGTGGTGCTGCCCCAGGCGGTCCGCCGGGTCGCCCCGCCGCTGCTCAACGACGTGGTCGCGCTCCAGAAGGACGTCGGGCTGGTCTCGCTGGCCGGGCCGATCGACGCGGTACGGGCCGCCCAGATCGCCACCGCCGAGAGCTTCAACTACACGCCGTACATTGTCGCGGGGGTGCTCTTCGTGCTGCTCGCCATTCCACTCATCGCGGTCACCGACTGGGTGACCCTGCGCGCCGCCCGCCGGCAGGCCGCCCGATGAACACACCCGTGTTGCGCTGCCGGGGGCTGCGCAAGGTCTTCGGCGGGCACGTCGTACTCGACGCCCTCGACCTGGACGTGACCGAGCACGAGGTGGTGGCGCTGATCGGCGCCTCCGGATCCGGCAAGTCCACGCTGCTGCGCTGCGTGAACCTGCTGGAGGAGATCGACGACGGCACCATCCACCTGGACGGCGAGCACATCACCGACCCGCGCACCGACCCCGACCTGGTACGCCGGCGGATCGGCATCGTCTTCCAGGCGTACAACCTCTTCCCGCACCTGCGGGTGCTGGACAACATCACGCTGGCCCCGGTCCGGGTGCACCGGCGGGACCGGGGCGAGGCCGAGGCGCAGGCCCGGGAGCTGCTCGCCCGGGTCGGGCTGGCCGAGAAGGCCGCCGACTATCCCGACCGGCTCTCCGGCGGCCAGCAGCAGCGGGTGGCGATCGTCCGGGCGCTGGTCAACTCGCCCCGGCTGTTGCTGCTCGACGAGGTGACCTCGGCGCTGGACCCGGAACTCGTCGGCGAGGTGCTGACGATGATCCGGGGTCTGAAGGCGGACGGCATGACCATGGTGCTGGCCACCCACGAGATGGGCTTCGCCCGCGAGGTCGCCGACCGGGTCTGCTTCCTGGACGGCGGCCGGGTGATCGAGGAGGGGCCGCCGGAGCAGGTGCTCGGCGAGCCGACCCAGCCCCGTACCCGGCAGTTCCTCCGCCGGATCATCGAGGCGGGCCGCCTCCAGGTCGGCTGACGACGGATCGGCCCGACGCCCGACGTGCTCCGTCCGAAGACTGTCGAGCTGCCCCGCTCGTGCACCCGCGACGGCAGGCCGGCGGGTAGGGCTGGCCGCCGCCAGTGCGGCAGGCCGGCGCCGTACTACGAGCCGGAACCGCGGCCGGGGGTGGTGCCCCGTCTGTGCACCCAGCTCGACAGTCTCGCAATCGGGGACCTGTCCCTGGCCGTGCACGCCACCGTCCAGCGCAAGCCAGGCCAACCGGTCGCCGGCGGGCACTGGCCCTGCGACCCGCCCGATCATCGGCCAGGCGGGCGACGACGCCCCGGATCGCCCCCGCGGGCTACGGGCGGGCGGCGATATCCCGGACAGCCACGGCGGCCTCCAGGGCCGCCGTGGTGGCCGCCCAGCCCTTGTCCTCGGCCGAGTCGGGCAGCCCGGCCCGGTCCCGGGCCTGCTCCAGGTTGTTCACCGTCAGCACGCCGTGCGCGACCGGCTTCCCGCTGTCCAGCGCGACCCGGGTCAGCCCCTCGGTCACCGACTGGCACACGTAGTCGAAGTGTGCGGTGGCACCCCGGATCACCACGCCGAGCGCCACCACCGCGTCGTAGCGCCGGGCCAGCGCCTGGGCCACCACCGGCAGCTCCACCGAGCCGGCCACCCGGACCACGACCACGTCGTCCACCCCGCACGCCTTCGCCGCGGTCACCGCCCGGTCGACCATGTGGTCGGTGAGTTCGCCGTGCCAGCGCGCGGCCACCACCCCCACGGTCAGCCCGGAGGCGTCCACCGTCGACAGTTCCGGCTCTCCGAACCCCGCCATCGTCACGCCAACCTTTCCGTCATCTCCGCGAGTTCCGTCAGCTCCCCGGCGTCGGCCGGGGTCTCCAACTCGTCCAGCAGGTGCCCCATCCGGTCCCGCTTGGTACGCAGGTAACGCACGTTCTCCGGGGTGGCCCGGACCGGCATCGCCTCCCGGCCCACCACGGTCAGCCCGTACCCCTCCAGCCCGGCCCGCTTGGCCGGGTTGTTGGTCAGCAGCCGCATCGAGCGGACCCCGAGGTCGTAGAGGATCTGCGCGCCGGTGCCGTAGTCCCGGGCATCGGCCGGCAGCCCGAGATCCAGGTTGGCATCGACGGTGTCCCGGCCGAGGTCCTGCAACTGGTACGCCTGCAGCTTGTGCAGCAGCCCGATGCCGCGCCCCTCGTGCCCGCGCATGTAGAGCACCACGCCCCGCCCCTCGGCCGCGACCCGGGCCAGCGCGGCGTCGAGCTGGGGGCCGCAGTCGCAGCGCAGCGAGCCGAAGACGTCCCCGGTCAGGCACTCCGAGTGCACCCGTACCAGCACGTCCTGGCCGTCGCCGAGGTCGCCGTAGACCAGCGCGATGTGCTCGGCGCCGTCCTGCCGGGCCCGGTAGCCGACCGCCCGGAACGGCCCGTACGGCAGCGGCAGCCGGGTCTCGACGACCTGCTCGACATCCGTCTCGGTACGCCGTCGGTATGCGATCAGGCCCGCGATGGTGATCAGCGTGATGCCGTGCTCGGCGGCGAACTTCTCCAGGTCGGGCAGGCGCATCATGGTGCCGTCGTCGTTGACCAGCTCGCAGAGCACCCCGGCGGGGCGGAGTCCGGCGAGCCGGGCCAGGTCGACGGCCGCCTCGGTGTGCCCGGGACGGCGCAGTACGCCGCCGGCCTTGGCCCGCAGCGGCACCACGTGCCCCGGCCGGCTCAGGTCGGTGGCGTCGGTCGACGGGTCGGCGAGCAGCCGGATGGTGTGCGCCCGGTCGGCGGCGGAGATGCCGGTGCTGACCCCCTCCCGCGCGTCCACCGTCACCGTGTACGCGGTGCCCCGCTTGTCCTGGTTGGTGTGGTACATCGGCGGCAGTTCGAGGCGGTCGCAGTCCTCCTCGGTCAGCGGCGCGCAGATGTACCCGGAGGTGTAGCGGACCATGAACGCGACCAGTTCCGGGGTGGCCCGGTCGGCGGCGAAGATCAGGTCGCCCTCGTTCTCCCGGTCCTCGTCGTCGACCACGACGACCGGGCGGCCGGCCGCGATCTCCGCCAGCGCTGCCTCGATGGTGCCGAATTCGGTGGTCATGCCACGGCCTCCAGTCCGTCGACCGGCAGTCGCCCACCGGTCGTCAGCAGTCGTTCGACGTACTTGGCGAGGACGTCAACCTCGAGGTTGACCGGCTCGCCGACACCCTTGCGGCCCAGCGTGGTGGCGGCCAGCGTGGTCGGGATCAGCCCGACCGAGAAGGTCTGCGCGGTCAGCGCAGCGACGGTCAGCGACACCCCGTCGACGGTGATCGAGCCCTTCTCCACCACGTACCGGGCGAGGTCGGCGGGGAGGCCGAAGGTGACCGTCTCCCACTGCTCGGCCGGCGCCCGCCCGACGATCTCGGCGACCCCGTCGACGTGCCCCTGCACCAGGTGCCCGCCGAGCCGGCTGCCGAGGGTGGCGGCCCGCTCCAGGTTGACCGGGTCACCCGGGCGCAGCGCCCCCAGCGAGGTACGCCGGAACGTCTCGCCCATCACGTCGGCGGTGAACGTGTCGCCGTCGACCTCCACCACGGTCAGGCAGACCCCGTTGACCGAGATCGAGTCGCCGTGCCGGGCGTCCGAGGTGACGACCGGGCCGCAGATCGCGACCAGGGCGGAGTCGCCTCCGGTGTCGTCCCGCCGGACCAGTTCGCCCAACTCCTCCACGATGCCGGTGAACATCCTCAGCCCTCCGTCTTCCGGGGAAACGCGGTGACCCGCAGATCGGGGCCGACCGGTGTGATGTCGGTGAACTCCAGGTCGATGACCTCGGAGATGGTCTGTGGGCCGGCGTCGGCCAGTGCCGCCGGGCCGGCCCCGAGCAGCTTCGGCGCCAGGTAGCCGACCACCTTGTCGACCAGGCCGGCGGCGAGGAACGCGCCGGCCAGGGTCGGGCCGCCCTCCAGCAGTGCCGCCCGGACGCCGCGCCGGTAGAGCTCCGCGAGCAGCCGGGTCAACTCCACCCGGCCGTCCGGGCCGGTACCGACCTCCTTGGCGGTCGCCACCCAGGTGGGCGCGGCGCCGTCCCGGACCCGGGCGTCGAGGGGGGTACGGCCGGCGCTGTCCACCACCACCCGCAGCGGCTGCCGGATGGCCAGGGTGCCGTCGCGCAGGTTCCGCGCGGTCAGTCTCGGGTCGTCGGCGATGACGGTGCCGACCCCGGCGATCACCGCGTCGACCGTGCCGCGCAGCGCGTGCACGTCGATCCGGGCCGCCTCGGACGTGATCCACATGCTGGTGCCGTCGGCCGCCGCGATCCGGCCGTCCAGGGTCGCCGCGTACTTCCAGATCAGGTACGGCCGGCCCCGGCGTACCGCGGTCAGCCAGGCCAGGTTGCCGGCCTCCGCCTCGGCGGCGCGTGTCCCGACCTCGACCTCGACCCCGGCCTCCCGCAGCCGCTCGATGCCGCCGGCCGCGATCGGGTTCGGATCGGGTACGCCGATCACCACCCGGCGGACCCCGGCCGAGATCAGCGCCCCGCTGCACGGCCCGGTACGCCCGGTGTGGTCGCAGGGTTCCAGGGTCACCACGGCGGTGCCGCCGCGGGCCCGCTCACCGGCCTGGGCCAGCGCGACGATCTCGGCGTGCGGCCCACCGGCGTACGCGTGGAAACCCTCGCCGACGATCTCGCCGTGCGGGTCGAGCAACACGCAGCCGACCAGGGGATTGGGACTCGTCGTGCCCAGGCCGCGGGCCGCCAGCGCGATAGCCCGGCGCATCGCCTCGTCGGCGGAGACGCCCCCCATGCCGTTTCCCTCTTCCTCGCCCGTCGTCGTGGCGCGCAGGCGGGGTGTGGGAGGGCACCGGCCGATGGCCGGGCGTGCGGCGGCGGAGCGTGGGGACGGCAGGCGCCGACCCCGGGGGACCGCGGGTCGGCGCACACGCACCGGCCGGCGGACCCATCCGTCCCGCGCGCTGTCTCCCATCCGGACTGTCTGGGTGCGGAAACTGCCCGCCCCCAACCGTCGGCCCTGGATTCTCACCAGGTCCACCGGGCGGCCGAGGCCGACCGGGTCGCGGGCTTACCGGGCTTGCGCCCGGATCACCGCCGGTTCGGAATTACACCGAGTCCCGCCAGCGCGTGGTGGGTACGGATCGAGTCTTACACGGAACCGGGGCTGTCGGGCCAGTGAGGCGACCGACCTCACAGCGACGTGACCGTCGTCACTTCGCTCCGCGCCGCCGCTCCCCCGCGTCGGCCGCCGGTGCCCCCGGGGTACGCCGGCGGTCCATCGCCACGTACGACCCGGGCTGGCTCTTGGCCACCGTCTTCATCTCGGAGGCCGCCGCGATCACCTCGAGCGGGTCGGTGAACCGGCGCTCGGGCACCGACAGCGAGACCCCGATGGAGAGGGTGACCAGGTGGGCCCGCTGGATGTTGCCGCGCCGGTCCTTCAACTCGACGTAGCCGCGCTTGGCGTCCTCCGGGTCGTACAGCTCGTCGGCGGTCTTCTCGAAGTCGACCACGGCCCGCTCGGTGAGCGGCCGGACCTGCTCGGGGGCGCAGACGATCACGAAGTCGTCGCCGCCGATGTGCCCGAGGAAGGCCGGCGGCAGCCCGACCGAGACCACCGCCCGGTGCAGGCTGCGGGCCAGCGCGCTGATGAACTCGTCGCCCCGGACGAAGCCGTACCGGTCGTTGACGCTCTTGAACCGGTCGATGTCGATGTAGCCGACCGCGTAGTCGACGCCGCTGCGTACCCGGTCGCCGATCTCCCGGCGGACCCGGGTGTTGCCGGGCAGCCCGGTCAGCGGGGAGACCTCGCGGAACTCCTTGTTGCGGCGCAGCGTGGAGCTGATCCGGGCGACGAGTTCGGCGGTGTCGAAGGGCTTGACCAGGTAGTCGTCGGCACCGGCGGTGAGGCCGTGCACCTTGTCCACGGTCAGCCCCTTGGCGGTGAGCATGATCACCGGCAGCGCCGAGGTCATCGGGTTGGCCCGCAGCCGGCGGGTCAGCTCCAGCCCGTCGATCCGGGGCATCCGCAGGTCGACCACTGCCAGGTCGGGCCGGCGCCGCTCGATCACCTCCAGCGCCTCCTGGCCGTCGCTGGCCTGCGCCACCTCGAAGCCGTGCAGCCGCAGGTTGAACGAGACGAACCGGACGATGTCCTCGTCGTCGTCGACCACCAGGATCAGGTCGGGCCGCTCCTCGGCGACCCCGTCGACCGTCACGGCCCCGTGACGGCGCGCTCGGCGAGCCGCCGCAGCTGGGTCACTGCCGCGGCCGGGTCCGCCGCGCCGTAGACGGCGGTGCCGGCGACGAAGGCGTCCGCGCCGGCCGCCGCCGCCTGCTCGATGGTGTCGGCCGCGATGCCGCCGTCCACCTCGATCCGCAGTTCGAGGTGGCCGGCGTCGGCGTGCCGGCGGGCGGTCCGGACCTTGTCGAGCAGCTCGGGGATGAACCGCTGCCCCCCGAAGCCCGCCTTGATAGTCATGATCAGCAATGTATCGAAGCTGGGCAACAGGTCAAGGTACGGTTCGATCGGAGTGTCCCGGTCGATCGCCAGCCCGGCCTTCGCCCCCGCCGAGCGGAGATCCTTGGCCAGCGAGACCGGGTTGTCACAGGCCTCGGCATGGAACGTCACGTTGTACGCCCCGGCGTCCGCGTAGCTCGGCGCCCAGCGCCGCGGATCCTCGATCATCAGGTGTACGTCGAACGGCAGCGTGCTCGCGGCCAGCAGACTCTGCACCACCGGCAGCCCGATGGTCAGGTTCGGCACGAAGTGGTTGTCCATCACATCGACGTGCAGCCAGTCCGCCGTGGGCTCCACCGCGTGCACCTCATCGGCGAGCCGGGCGAAGTCTGCGGCGAGGATGCTGGGCGCGACGATCGGCGCTGGTACGGTCACCGCGCCAGTGTACGAATGCCGGCCACCCCGCGCGCTCGTCACCCTCGGATCGCGGTGGCACCCGAGAAGAACCGGTCCGGGGTGATCGGCAGGTCACGGACGCGTACCCCGGTGGCGTGGTGCACGGCGTTGGCGATCGCCGCGGCGGTGCCGACGATGCCCAGCTCGCCGATGCCCTTCGAACCCATCGGGTTGACGTACGGGTCCTCCTCGACCAGCGTGTGCACCTCGACGCAGCCGACGTCGGCGTTGGTCGCGATGTGGTACTCGGCGAGGTCCTGGTTGACCACGTGACCGAACCGGGGATCGAGCACGCACTGCTCGTGCAGCGCCATCGACAGCCCCATCGTCATCCCGCCGAGCAGTTGGGAGCGGCCGGTCTTCGGGTTGATGATCCGGCCGGCGGCGAAGACCCCGAGCATCCGGGGCACCCGGACCTCGCCGGTCGCCTCGTGCACCCGGACCTCGGCGAACTGCGCGCCGAAGGCGTACATGGAGAAGCGTTCCCGCTCCGGGTTCGCTGGCATGTCGGCGCTGGCCTCGATGCCGTGCGCCGGCGGGTCGGCGTGTTCGGCGGCCATCCGGGCCCGGAGCCGGCGGGCGGCCTCGACCACCGTGCTGCCCCACGAGGTCATCCCGGACGAGCCGCCGGCGGACATCGCGGCCGGCAGGTCCGTGTCGCCGATCCGCAGCACGATCCGGTCGACCGGTACGGCCAGCGCGTCGGCCGCGATCTGGGTCAGCGAGGTCCAGGTGCCGGTGCCGAGGTCGGCGGCACCGATCGAGACGACGTACCGGCCGTCCGGCTCCGCCCGGATCGTCGCCGAGGAGCCGGGTAGCTGGTAGACCGGGTACATCGAGGCGGCCACCCCGGTGCCGACCAGCCAGCCCCCGGCGGCCCGCCGGACGCCGGGAGTCGGGTCCCGGCCGGCCCAGCCGAACCGGCGGGCGCCGTCGCGCAGGCAGGCCACCAGGTTGCGGGTGGAGAACGGCCGGTCCAGTTCCGGATCGAGCGGCGGCTCGTTGGCGATCCGGAACTCGACCGGGTCCTGCCCGCAGGCGATCGCCATCTCGTCCATCGCCGACTCCAGCGCGTACATCCCCGGGGCCTTGCCGGGGGCGCGCATGATCGTCGGGACCGGCACGTCGAGCCGGACCATCCGGTGCGTCGTGCTGCGGTTCGGCGCCGCGTACATCACCCGGGTCGGCGTGACGGTCTGCTCGGCGAACTCCTTGTGCCGCGCGGTCTGCTGCACCACCTCGTGGCTGATCGCGACCAGCCGGCCGTCCCGCCCGGCACCGAGCCGGACCCGCTGGACCGTCGGGGTGCGGTAGCCGACCTGGGAGAACATCTGCTGCCGGGTGAGCGCCAGCTTCACCGGACGGCCGGGCACGGCGAACGCGGCCAGCACCGCGAGCACCACGTCCGGATGGGCGTGCAGCTTGCCGCCGAACGCGCCGCCGACGTGCGGCGAGACCGCCCGGATCCGCTCCAGGTCGAGCCCGAAGAGGGTGGCGAGCGAGTCGCGCAGCCGGTGCACACCCTGGCTGCCGACGTGCAGGGTGAGCCGGTCGTCGGCCCACTCCGCGATCGTCGAGTGCGGCTCCAACTGGGCGTGCTGGTACCAGGCGGTGGTGTAGGTGGCGTCCAGGCGTACCGCCGCGTCGGCCAGCGCCGCCTCCGGGTCGCCGCGCACGCTGTCGGTGGCGAACCCGCCGTTCGTGACCTCCGGGGCGTACCGGTCGGGATGGTCGGCCCGCAGTTGGACGTCGTGCGGGCCTGCCTCGTAGTCGACCCGGATCATGCTTGCTGCCAGGCGGGCAATCTCCGAGGTCTCCGCCACCACCCCGGCGACGAACTGCCCCCGGTACGCCACCTCGGGCGTCTGTAGGATCACCAGCTCCGGATCGTCGAACGAGGCGACCCGGGGCGCGTTCTCGTGCGTCAGCACGGCCAGCACGCCCGGCTTGGCCAACGCCACCTCGGTGTGCACGGCGGTGATCCGTCCCACCGCGACGGTGGCCTGCACACCGAACAGATAGACCGGCCGGTCGACGGGGTGCTCGAAGGCGTACCGGGCGGTGCCGGTGACCTTCGCCGGCCCGTCGAACCTGTCCAGCGGAGTGCCGATGGCCCGGACCGGCAGCGTCTTCCCGTCCACACCTGCAATGTATGTAAGGAATCGTCCCCGGCTACCCGCTTCGGCGGAAGTGGGTACATATACCGGCCGGCGCCACCGCGCCCGCACCGACTCGCCGACGACGTCGGCGAGTCGGTGCGGGTCCTCAGCCCCGGCGCAGTACTGCCAGGAACATCGCGTCGGTGCCGTGCCGGTGCGGCCAGAGCTGCACGGTCGGGCCGTCGCCGAGGCCGGGCATCCCGGCCGGCAGCAGCGGCCGGGCGTCGACGAAGTCGACCGGTACGCCGGAGCGCCGCGCCGCCTCGGTGACCGAGACGTGCGTCTCCACCACGTGCGGCGAGCAGGTCACGTACGCCACCACCCCGCCCGGGCGGACCGCCCGGAGCGCGGCGCCGAGCAGCTCCCGCTGCAACCGGGTCAGCGCCGGCAGGTCGGAGGGCTGGCGGCGCCAGCGGGACTCCGGACGCCGCCGCAGCGAGCCGAGACCGGTGCAGGGCGCGTCGACGAGCACCCGGTCGAAGGAGTTCTCCGGCAGGTCCGGGTCGCGCCCGACGGTACGCCCGTCGGTGGTCAGCACGGTCACCGGCAACCCGCGTACGGCCTGGGACACCAGCCGGGCCCGGTGCTCGGCCACCTCGACCGCGGTCAGCCGGGCACCCCGCTGGGCGGCCAGCGCGCCGAGCAGGCCGGCCTTGCCACCCGGCCCGGCACAGAGGTCCAGCCACCGTTCGTCGGTGCCGTCGACCTCGGCGCCGGCGAGCGCGGCGGCCACCAGTTGGGAGCCCTCGTCCTGGACGTGCGCCCGGCCGTCGGCCAGCACCGCCAGCTCGCCCGGAGCACCGCCGGGCAGATAGACGGCGTACGGCGAGAAGGCGCCCGGCGCCCCGCCCACCTCGTCGGCGACCTCGACCGCGTCCGCCCGGCCCGGGCGGGCGCAGAGGTGCACCGGCGGCCGCTGGTTGTCCTCGATCAGCAGCCGGGCGGTCTCCCCCAGGTCTCCGCCGAGAGTCTCGGCGAAGGCCCGCACGATCCACTCCGGATGGCTGTAGGTGAGGGCCAGGTGCCCGACCGGGTCGGTCTCGGCCGACGGGGCCAGCTCGGCCAGCCAGGTGTCGAGGTCCTTGCCGGCGACCTCCCGGAGCACGGCGTTGGCGAACCCGGACGCCCCCGGGGCGACGGAGCGGACCAGGTCGACCGTGGAGGAGACGGCGGCGTGCGCCGGGACCCGGGTGTAGAGAAGCTGGTAGGCGCCGAGCCGCAGCGCGTCCCGGGGTTGCGGGTCGATCCGCGCGACGTCCCGGCCGGCGGCGGCGGTGAGGATCGCGTCCAGGGTGCCCCGGACCCGCAGCGTGCCGTAGGTCAGTTCGGTGGCGAAGGCCGCGTCCCGGCCGTGCAGCCGCCGGTCGCGCAGGATCCCCGGCAGGACCAGGTTCGCGTACGCGTCGTCCCGGTGCACCGCCTCGATCGCCTCGTACGCCGCCTGGCGGGGCAGGTCGACCGCTGGTCGCCCCGCTCGGGGCGACCGCCCGTCCCGGTCCCGCCGGTCGCCGCCCCGGCCACCCCGGTCGGCGCCGTCCCGCCCCCGGCCACCCCGGTCGGCGCCGCTCTGGCCGGTACGCCCCCGGTCGTCGGGTCGACGGTCGTCGCGGCGATGGTCTTCGCGGCGACGGTCGGTGCCGCCGCCCGGCGCACGGTCGTCGCGGCCCCGGTCGGCTCCGGCCCGTGCGGTGCCGCCGACCTCTCCGGTACGTTCGCTCACCCGAACTGCTCCCCACCGGCGACCCGGACGCCCCGGGCCCAGTCCGGTGCCGGCATCGCACGCTTGCCGGCCGCCCGCACCTCGCCCAACTCCACTGGCGTGGTGGCGGTACCGGCCAGCACCCGGCCGCGCTCGACCAGCAGCTCGCCGGGCTTGAGCTCGGGTGCGTTGCCGACCGGCCGCACCGGGCCGAGCTTGACCCGGTCGCCGCGGAACTGGGTCCAGGCACCGGGCGCCGGGGTGGCGGCCCGGATCCGCCGGTCCACCGCGAAGGACGGCTCCGACCAGCGGACCTCACCGTCGGCGACGGTCAGCTTCGGCGCCAGCGAGACCCCGTCGGCGGGTTGCGGCACCGCCCGCGCGGTGCCCTGCCCGATCGCGTCGAGCACCGTGACCAGCAGCCCGGCGCCACTGTGGGCGAGGCGCTCCAGCAGATCACCGGCGGTGTCGGCGGGCCGGATCTCCTCGGTCACGGTGCCGAAGACCGGGCCGGTGTCCAGCCCGGCCTCCAACTGGAAGACGCTGGCGCCGGTGACCTGGTCGCCGTGCAGCACCGCGTGCTGCACCGGCGCGGCACCCCGCCAGGCAGGCAGCAGCGAGAAGTGCAGGTTGACCCAGCCGTGTGCGGGGATCTCCAACGCCACCGGCGGCACCAGCGCGCCGTAGGCGACCACCGGTACGCACTCCGGCGCGAGCTGGCGCAGCCGGTCGAGGAACTCCGGCTCGCGGGGCCTGGCCGGAGTCAGCACCTCGATGCCCCGCTCGTCGGCCCAGGCGCCGACCGGTGACCGGGACAGTCCCCGGCCCCGACCGGCCGGGGCGTCGGGCCGGGTCACCACGGCCAGCAGTTCGTGCCTGGAGGCGGCGATGGCGTCCAGGCTGGGCAGGGCGACGGCCGGCGTACCGGCGAAGATCAGGCGCACCGGCGGTGTCACCGACCCAGACCGAACGGGCTGGCGGAGCGGTCCAAGCCGCCCAGCCCCAGCCTGGCACCGAGTCCCTGGCGCCGGTTGGCCGGCGGGTCGTGCGGGCTGACCTTGACCACCGGCGGGGCGTCCTGGTCGTACCAGTCCGCCTGCCGGATCGCCTTCATCGCCTCCTTGCGCGCCTCGGCGTCGAGCCGGTCGAGGAAGAGCACCCCGTCGAGGTGGTCGGTCTCGTGCTGCACGCACCGGGCCATCAGGCCGGTGCCGACGATCTGCACCGGGTCGCCGTACTCGTTGAAGCCCTTGGCGATCACGTTGAGCCGGCGCTTGGTGTCGAAGTAGAGCCCGGGGATGGAGAGGCAGCCCTCCGGACCGTCCTGCTCGTCGGAGTCGGGGAACTCCAGTACCGGGTTGACCAGGTGCCCGAGCACGTCGTCGACGTCGAAGGCGAACACCCGCAGGCCCACGCCGAGCTGCGGTGCGGCGAGGCCGGCACCGTTCTGCTCCCGCATCGTGTCGGTCAGGTCGGCAACCAGTTTGCGCAGCTCGGCGTCGAAGTCGACGACCGGTTCGGCCGGGGTGCGCAGCACCGGGTCCCCGAACAGACGGATGGGCTGGACGGTCACGCGGGACGGCTCCTTCACGGATGGGTTCGGTGGTGCCGTACCCCAGTCTACGGGCGCACCGGGGAGACGACCGGCGAGCCGTCCCGCGACGGTGCGCGCCGGGATCGGCGAGGGTCGGCCGTGACACCGGTCACGCCCCGGGCCGGACCGACCAGTGGGACGCGGTGGTGCGGAAGCCGTACGCGACGGGTCAGGGTTGGGTGCCCGGCTCGCCGGCCAGTACGGCGTCGGTCCGGTCGAGGATGTGCTCGGGGAGCGGAAGCTGCGTACCGTGCGCCGCGTCCCAGTCGTAGATCACGCTCAGCCCGACCTCGGCCCGGAAGTACTCGATCGCGCTGAGCCCGCCGACCACCTGCTCGTCGCACTCGGCGACGAGCTGCCCGGGCACCAGCTTGAAGCCGTTGCGCAGCGCCGCGCTGAGCCGCCGATGCCCGTCGACCACGAAGAACTTCTCGCCGGTGTAGCCGATTCGCAACGGCTCCAGGGCCTCCTCGCCGGCCTGCCCGATCTGTGCGACGAAGTCCGACTCCCAGAGGCCGCGCAGTCCCTGGATCTCCTGGGTGGGATAGATCCGGGCCGGGTCGAGCAGCAGCAGCGGCGGGGAGTCGCGCAGGATCTGCTGGCCGAAGGAGCCCTCGTAGGCGGCGATGACGTGCTCGACCACCTCGTCGGCGGACGCCTTGGTGCTGTCGCAGATCAGGTCGTAGTTGCGCAGCTTCGCCTTGTCCACGCCGTACCGGACGAGGAAGCGGTTGCGCTCGCTCTCGCTGCGCTCGTGCAGCTTGGCCCGGGCCTCCTCGATGGAGGTGTAGCTCTCCGCCGGGCCGGACGGCCGGGCGAGCACCCGGCGGGCCGCCTCGGTCGGCTCGGTGATCATATGGATCTTGAGCGCGTCCTTGAAGAAGTGCCACGCGAGCCGGCTGTCGACGATCAACTGCTCGCCGGAGTCCGCGATGTCCTGCTGGAGCTGGTCGACGTAGCCGTCGACCGCCTGGTCCAGCTCGGCGTGCAGGTTGAGCTGGAGCGCGGTCATCTGCCGCTGCTGGGCCATCTCCCGATAGAGGTCGCCCACGCTGACCCGGCGCAGACCGAGCCGCTTGGCCAGCTCGATGGAGACGGTGCTCTTGCCGCTGCCAAGGTCACCGTTCAGGACGATCGACTGACGACCGGTCACGACCTACCCACCCCTGATCCCAGGTTGCTCAAGATCAATAGTTTGAACGCCGAACCGGCGCGATCACTCTCCGTCACGCCTCCCGCGTGGAGCATGAGGGGCGATGGTATCACCCGGATCCCCGACCACAGGTCGGACTCTGCGTGCGTCCGCCTTCGGATACCCACTGCGGACGGTAGCCGAAACAACCCTCCGTGTCGGGTTCTCGGTCGGTACCCGGTCAGAAGATGTCCTGCGGATCGACCTGGATCCGCACCGGCTGGCCGGCCTTGCGGGCCGTCCGGAGCGCGGCCGCCTCGTGCAGGGCGGCGGCCAGCGCCGCGGCCCGGGACCGGGGCACCCGGACCAGCATCCGCTCCTGCCCGTCGGGGGCCGGCACCGGACCGAGCACCTCGGCGGCCGGCGGCAGCCGGGCCTCGTCGAGCAGCTCCGCCACCGCCGCCGCCACCCCGGTCAGGCTGGCCATCCGGGCGGCCGGCGGAAAGCCCAACTCGCGCCGCTCGGCCAGTTCCCGGCCGGCGAACCAACCCGGATCCCAGCGCAACAGCGCCTGCACCGGCGCCAGCGAACCATCCGCGACCACCACCACCCGGCCACCGGCCGGACCGGGCCGGGCCAACGCCGCCGCCGCCAGCCAGCGGCGCAGCGCCTCCTCCCCGGCCCGCAGATCGGCCCGGGTCAGCAGCGCCCAGGAATCCAGCAGCAGCACCGCGCCGTAACCGCCCTCGGCAACCGGCTCGGCGCCGGGTGTCGCGATCACCAGGCCCGCCTCGCCGGGCACCGAGCGCAGCACCTCCTCCCGCCCCGAGGTCCGCACCGGCACCCCGGGAAACGCCCGGCCAAGCTCCTCGGCGGTACGCCGGGCACCCACCACCGCCGCCCGGAGCCGCCGTCCGGCGCACTGCGGGCAGGCGTACCCGGCGGCCACCCGGGCGCACCACCGGCAGGTGGGAGTGCCGCTGGCCGAGCGCAGGGCGAGCGGACCGGAGCAGTGCGGGCACCGGGCCGGCGCCCGGCACTCGGCGCAGGCCACCGCCGGCAGGTAGCCCCGCCGGGGCACCTGGACCAGCACCGGCGCGTCGGACTTCAGCGCCGCCCGGGCCGCGTCCCAGGCCAGGCTCGGCAGCCGGGCCGAGGCCGCGGCGGGATCGCGGGCCAACTGCGGGTCGTCGCCGGTCGGCGTGATCCTCGGGGTACGCGCCCGCAGCGTCGACCGGTCGGCCACGATCTCCTTCGCCCAGCCCGTCTCGACCAGCAGCCGCGACTCGGCGGTACGGGCGTACCCGCCGACCAGCACCGCGGCGTCACCGAGCTGCGCCCGGGTGAGCAGCACCTCCCGGGCGTGCGGGTACGGCGCCCGGGGCTCGGCGTGCAGGTCGTCCCCGTCGTCCCAGATCGCCACCAGCCCGAGGTCGACGACCGGGGCGAACATCGCGGCCCGGGTACCGATCACCACCGGCACCCGGCCCCGGGAGGCGGCCAGGAACGCCCGGTACCGCCGGGCCGGCCCGAGGGCCGCGGAGAGCGCCACGTGCCGCCCGGTACCGAGCAGCCCGGTCAGCGCGGCGTCGAGCCGTTCCAGGTCCCGGGCGTCGGCCACCACCGCCACCACGCCGCGCCCACTGCGTACGGTCGCCGCCGCCGCCTCCGCGAACCGGCTCGGCCAGTCCTCGCCGGGTAGCGCCGACCAGACCGCCCGGGGTGGCCGACCGTCGGCCAGGGCCCGCAGGAATCCCGGTCCGGCCGGATAGCTCCGCCAGCCCGCGTCGACGGATCCGGTGCCGCCCGCGACCGATTCGGCCCCGGCCGTGCCCTCCACCGACGCCGGCCCGGAGGGGCTCACCGGCGACTCCGACCCGGCCGCACCCTCCACGGACGCCGGCCCGGCGGCACTCTCCGGCGGCCCGGCGGCACTCACCGGCGACTCCGATCCGGCCGCGCCCTCCACGGACGCCGGCCCGGCCGAGCCCTGCGGAGCGGCCGCCTCGGCTCCGGCGTGGGTGCCGGCCGCTGGGGGCGGGGCGGCTTCCCGCTCGACCCGGGCGTGCCGGGGCGGGACGGCCAGCCGCAGCACGTCGGCAAGGTTGCCGGCGTACCGGTCGGCGACCGCCCGGGCCAGCCGGGCGATCTCCGGGGTGAGTACCGGCTCGGGCGAGACCAGCCGCTCCAGGTAGCTCAGCCGGCCGTCGTGTGCGGACAGTTCGGCTCGGTCCAACAGCCAGCCGTCGACCAACTGGCCGGCGAAACGCACCCGGACCCGGGTACCCGGCCGCGCCTGGTCGGCCAGTTCGGCCGGGACCAGGTAGTCGAAGGGCCGGTCCAGGTGGGCCAGCGGCACGTCCACGCAGACGCGAGCGACCGGCAGCCCAGGCGCGGGCTGCCGGTCGCTGCGCTTGCTGGTGGTCAGGCTCCCGCGGCCGACTTGAGGTCGGCGGCGCGGTCCGTGTTCTCCCAGGTCAGGTCGGGCAGCTCACGGCCGAAGTGGCCGTAGGCGGCGGTCTGCCGGTAGATCGGGCGGAGCAGGTGCAGGTCCCGGATGATCGCCGCCGGACGGAGGTCGAAGACCTCGCCCACCGCGCGCTCGATCCGGTCCACCGGCACGTTCTCGGTGCCGAAGGTCTCGATGAAGAGGCTTACCGGGTGCGCCTTGCCGATCGCGTACGCGACCTGGACCTCGCAGCGCTCGGCCAGCCCCGCGGCCACCACGTTCTTCGCCACCCACCGGGTCGCGTACGCGGCCGAACGGTCGACCTTGGACGGGTCCTTGCCGGAGAACGCCCCACCGCCGTGCCGGGCGTACCCGCCGTAGGTGTCCACGATGATCTTGCGGCCGGTCAGCCCGGCGTCGCCCATCGGGCCGCCGATCTCGAACCGGCCGGTCGGGTTCACCAGCAGCCGGTAACCGTCGATGTCGAGGCCCAGCTCCTCCAGCTCCGGCGCGATGACGTGCTCGCGGATGTCCGGGGTGAGCAGCGACTCCAGCGAGATGTCGGCGGCGTGCTGCGACGACACCACGACGGTGTCGAGCCGGACCGGGCGCAGCCCGTCGTATTCGATCGTCACCTGGGTCTTGCCGTCCGGCCGCAGGTAGGGAATGGTGCCGTCCTTGCGGGTGGCGGAGAGCCGGCGGGCCAGCCGGTGCGCCAGGGCGATCGGCAGCGGCATCAGCTCGGGCGTCTCGGAGCAGGCGAAACCGAACATCATGCCCTGGTCACCGGCGCCCTGGGCGTCCAGTGCGCTCTCCGACGAGCCGGAGCGCAGCTCGATGGCGCTGTCGACACCCTGCGCGATGTCCGGCGACTGCGAACCGATCGACACGCTGACGCCGCACGAGGCGCCGTCGAAGCCCTTCTTCGACGAGTCGTAGCCGATGCCGAGGATCGTCTCCCGGACGATCGCCGGAATGTCGGCGTACGCCTTCGTGGTCACCTCGCCCGCGACGTGCACCTGGCCGGTCGTGATGAGAGTTTCGACCGCGACCCGGCTACGCGGGTCCTGGTCCAGCAGCGCGTCGAGGATGCCGTCGCTGATCTGGTCAGCGATCTTGTCGGGGTGGCCTTCCGTGACCGACTCCGAGGTGAACAAGCGACGTACCACGGTGCTCCTAAAGATCTCGAATTCAGCTGACGCGGCAGTGTAGTCACGGCCGCCTGGTCCCCAGACCCGTGCCCGGTAAGCGTGCTACCCGGTCATGACAGGTCGGTTAAGCGCGTTACTACCAGATCCCAGACGCCGTCGGCGAGATCTTCCTTGGATTGCTCCGGAAACGCTGTCGCCGAACCGTCAGCACCGAGCACGACGGCGGTATTGCGGTCGGCACCGAAAACCTTGTCCGGCCCGACCTCGTTGACCACGATCAGGTCGGCGCGCTTGCGGGTCAGCTTGGCCCGGGCGTTCGCCTCGGCGTCGCTGGTCTCGGCGGCGAAGGCGACCAGCACCTGGCCCGGCCGGCGCCGCTCGCCCAGCTCGGCGGCGATGTCGGGGTTGGCCACCAGCTCGACGGTGAGCGTGCCGCCCCGGTCCGCCTTCTTGATTTTGTCGGCGGCGTAGGTCGCCGGCCGGAAGTCCGCCGGCGCCGCCGCCATCACCACCGCGTCGGCCGTCTCGGCCGCCTCCAGGGTGGCCTTGCGCAGCTCCTCGGTGGTCGAGACCCGGACCACGTCCGCCCCGGCCGGGTCCGGCAGCGAGACGTTCGCGGCGACCACCGTGACCTGGGCACCCCGGGCCACCGCCGTCCGGGCGAAGGCGTAGCCCTGCTTGCCCGACGACCGGTTGCCGAGGAACCGCACCGGGTCCAGCGGTTCCCGGGTGCCGCCGGCGGTGACCACCACCCGGCGGCCGACCAGGTCCCGGGGCTCGGCGACGCCGCGGGCGAGCACCCGGCGGGCCACCGCGAAGATCTCGGCCGGGTCAGGCAGCCGGCCCTTGCCGGTGTCGACGCCGGTCAGCCGGCCGCTCGCCGGCTCGATCACCAGGACGCCGCGGCGGCGCAGCGTCGCGACGTTCTCCACCGTTGCCGGGTGCTCCCACATCTCGGTGTGCATCGCCGGGGCGAGCACCACCGGGCAGCGGGCGGTCAGCAGTGTGTTGGTGAGCAGGTCGTCGGCGAGACCGTGCGCGGCCTTGGCCAGCAGGTCGGCCGTTGCCGGGGCGACGACCACCAGGTCGGCGGCCTGACCGAGGCGGACGTGCGGCACCTCGTGCACGTCGGCCCAGACATCGTCGGCGACCGGCTGGCCGCTCAACGCCGCCCAGGTCGGCGCGCCGACGAAGCGCAGCGCGGAGGCGGTCGGCACGACCCGGACCCGGTGCCCCGACTCGGTGAAGAGCCGGAGCAACTCGCAGGCCTTGTAGGCGGCGATGCCACCGCCCACCCCGAGTACGACCGCGGTCATCGCCGACGCCCGGACGACCCTACGGCTGGTCGGTCGGCTCGGCGGTGAGCAGACCGGCGTTGATCTCCCGCATCGCGATCGAGAGCGGCTTCTCCTGCGGGGTGGTCTCCACCAGCGGACCAACGTACTCCAGCAGGCCCTCGCCGAGCTGGCTGTAGTAGGCGTTCACCTGGCGGGCGCGCTTGGCGGCGAAGATCACCAGAGCGTACTTCGAGGT
The DNA here is from genome assembly GCF_039649625.1 of Plantactinospora sp. ZYX-F-223. Lineage (NCBI taxonomy): Bacteria > Bacillati > Actinomycetota > Actinomycetes > Micromonosporales > Micromonosporaceae > Plantactinospora > Plantactinospora sp. ZYX-F-223. The sequence continues at coordinate 69,734 of NZ_JBDJAV010000019.1, forward strand.
GGTCTTCTCAAGCAGCTCGTCGATCGGCGGGTTGGTGATGCCTTCGGGACTGGCGATGGATCCCACGGAGATAAACCTCGGTGTCTTCTCGACCGCCGGGCGCGGCGGTCAGGTCGGAGTTGGCTCAGGTCTGTGCCCGACTCGAATCCGCGTCGACCACGTCGGCGGCGCTCGCCGTGGAGTCCCCGGGTGGGTTGCCCGCGTCGGCGTTGCCTCAGGTCGGCGTCAGAAAGGACGAACCGAGCAAGCTTACCAGTTCATCCGCGGCGCGCCCGAGCACATCGTTCACGACCGTTGCGTCGAATTCGCGACCCGCCGTGCGGGCGTGCTCCCAGGTCGGGGCCAGGTAGACCAGCCGGGCCTGCGGCATCGCCGCCCGCACCTGCCGGGCGCCCCGGAGGTCGATCGGGAGCAGCACCGGTTGGCCGGCCGACAACCGGATCCGCACCGGCTCGCCCGGCGTGCCGTACCGGTGGACGCCAATTTCCGACCACTCCAGCAACTGTCCGTCGTCGAGTAGTCGGCCGAATTCGGCCCGGTCGACGAAGCGATAGTGCACTCCGTCGATCTCGTAGCGCCGACGGGGCCGGGTGGTCACCGGGACCGGAAGCCACAACTGGCGCGATCGGGCCCGGACGAGTTCTGTCACGCTGTCCTTGCCGGCCCCGGAGGGACCGGCAAGGACCGTGAGACGAGCCGCTGGGCGGACATCGTCATGCGTACCCACTGCTTGTTTCTACACGGCGAGTGGAACTAGTTCGCCGAGAATTCTCCAAGCAGTGCCTTGCGCTGCTGCTCGCCGAGGCCACGGAGGCGACGGCTGTCGGCGATCTTGAGCTTCTCCATGATCTGGGTGGCCCGGATCTTGCCGATTCCCGGCATGGCCTGAAGTACGGCCGATACCTTCAGCTTGCCGACCACGTCGTCCGACTCCGCACGGTCGAGGACGGCGGCGAGGTTGGTCTTGCCCTGCTTGAGCTCTTCCTTGAGCTTCGCCCGGGCCTTGCGGATCTCCGCGGCCTTCTCCAGCGCGGCTGCGCGCTGTTCGGGGCTCAGTTGGGGGAGCGGCACCAGTTCTCCTCAGGTCCCTATCGCGACGGGCGGGACGCGCCGTCGCATCTGTGAAACGTGGTGTGCCTGGCAACCAAAGGGGTATGTGGTTCCCAGCGCCGGGAAAACTAGCGGCCAACGGAGGTTTCGGCAACGTGGGCACGCCATGATCATGTCAGCGTAACCATGAGATCACTGACCGGCAGCGGTCAGCGCGGCCCGACAATCGGCCAGCGCCCGGTCCGCCGCCGCGCGCAACGCGGCGGGATCGGGGCCCGCGCCGAGCACCTCCCGGGAGTACGACGGAAGCACTCTGGATAGCTCGCCACCGAAGACCGTACGCAGGTCGTCGGCGCGTCCACCCTGCGCGCCGAGGCCCGGCGCGAGCAGTGGGCCGCCCACCCCGGAGAGGTCGTGCCCGGTCTCGCCGATGGTGGCGCCGACCACCAACCCGAAGCTGCCGAGCGGCTCCGCACCCGCGTTGAGCTGCGAAATCTCTTCAATGATCGTTTGCGCGACGGTGCGCCCGTCGGCGCCGACGGCGCGCTGGACGCTGGCGCCCTCGGGGTTGGAGGTGAGCGCCAGCACGAAGACGCCGCCGCCGTGCTTGCGCGCCGTGTCGAACATCGGGGCGAGCGAGCCGACCCCCAGGAAGGGGCTCGCGGTGACCGCGTCGACATACATCGGGCTGGATGGATCCAGGTACGCGTCGGCGTACGCGGCGACCGTGGAGCCGATGTCGCCGCGCTTGACGTCAAGCAGAACGAGCGCGCCCACGCCCCGCAACTGTCGGATAATTGACTCAAGTACGCCGACCCCGCGCGACCCGAACCGCTCGAAAAATGCCGACTGCGGCTTGACGACCGCGACCCGGTCGCCGAGCGCCTCGACCACCGTCTCGCTGAACCGGGCGACCCCGTCGACGTCGTCGGTCAGGCCCCACCGGGCCAGCAGCGCGGGATGGGGGTCGATGCCGACGCAGAGCGGTCCGCGCTCCGCCATCGCCCGGTGCAGCCGACTGCCAAAGGTCTCCATTCGCCTCTCCTCTCCGCCGGCGCCATGACCTTCTGCCATGTCGCCGCGACTAACCGTCACATCTTCGGTCGGCCGCGCCCCCGGCCGGGGTACCGCGGCGGCGGGCTGCACCGCATCGGGGGCCTCGGCACGTCCGGTCGGCCGGTCCCGGTGGCCGCGCGGTCAGCCGGCCTCGGCGGCCGCGCCGATCGCCGTACAGATCCGGGCGAGGTCGTCGTCCCCGGTGACGTACGGCGGCATCGTGTAGATCAGGTCCCGGAACGGGCGCAGCCAGACCCCGTACGCCGCCGCGGCCTCGGTCGCCGCCGCCATCTTCACGTCGTGGTCGAGCTGCACCACGCCGATCGCGCCCAGCACCCGGACGTCGGCCACCCCGGCGGCGCCCCGTAACGGCGCCAGACCGGCCGAGAGCCCGGCGGAGATCCTCGCTACGTCCGCCGCCCAGTTTCCGGCCTCCAGCAGCCCGATGGAGGCGTTTGCGACCGCACAGGCAAGCGGGTTCCCCATGAAGGTGGGGCCGTGCGCCAGCACCCCGGTGGCGGAGATCCCCTCGGCGACCTCGGGGGTGCAGAGCGTGGCGGCCAGGCTCAGGTAGCCGCCGGTGAGCGCCTTGCCCAGACACATCACGTCCGGGGTCACAGACGCGTGCTCGGCCGCGAAGAGCGCGCCGGTCCGGCCGAAGCCGGTGGCGATCTCGTCGAAGATCAGCACGATGTCGTGCTCGGTGCAGAGTTCGCGGAGCAGCCGCAGGTAGTGCGGATTGTGGAAACGCATCCCACCGGCGCCCTGCACCACCGGTTCGACGATCACCGCGGCGAGTTCGCCGGCATGCCGGTGCAGCGCGTCGGCGAGCGCGGTCGCGTACCCGGGGTCGACCGGGGCGGCGAAGCCGGGTGGTGGCAGGTCGGCGAAGACCTGCCGGGGCAGTACGCCGGTCCAGAGCGAGTGCATCCCGCCGACCGGGTCGCAGACGCTCATCGGATGGAAGGTGTCGCCGTGGTAGCCGCCCCGCCAGGTGGCCAGCCGGTGCCGCTGGGGGCGCCCCCGGCCGCGCTGGTACTGCACCGCCATCTTGACCGCCACCTCGACGGAGACCGAGCCGGAGTCGCAGAGGAAGACGTGCTCCAGCCCGGGCGGGGTGATCTCCACCAGGGTGCTCGCCAGCCGGACGGCGGGTTCGTGGGTGAGGCCGCCGAACATCACGTGGCTCATCCGGCCGAGCTGCTCGGTGACGGCGGCGTCCAGCACCGGATGCCGGTACCCGTGGATCGCCGCCCACCACGACGACATGCCGTCGACGAGTTCCCGGCCGTCGGCCAGGCGCAGCCGGACCCCCTCGGCGCTTTCCACCACGGCGGGGTCGGTGCTGGCCGGCATCGGGGCGTACGGGTGCCAGACGTGCGCCCGGTCGGCCGCGACGATCTCCTCCGGAGTCACCGGCACCCCTCCGATCCCGCTGTGGCGGCCTCCCCGGGACTCACGGCCGGGTCGCCCGGGCCACCGCACGGACCAGCCCCGGCCCGCCGTAGACGAAGCCGGTGTAGAGCTGCACCAGGCTGGCTCCGGCGTCCAGCAGCGCGGTGGCGTCCGCCGGGTCGAGGATGCCACCCACCCCGACCACCGGCAGCGCGCCGTTCGTCTCGGCGTGCACGAACGAGACCACCTCGCGGGTACGCGCGGTCAGCGGCCGGCCGGAGAGCCCGCCCGCCTCACCGGCCCGGTGCGCGTCCGACGGGGCGATCCCGTCCCGGCCCAGCGTGGTGTTGGTGGCGATCACCCCGGCGGCTCCCCGGTCCAGGCAGACCTGGAGCACCTCGGCGATGGCCGCCTCGGTCAGGTCCGGGGCGATCTTGACCAGGATCGGCTTCTCCCCGACCAGCGCGGTCAGTAGCGCGTCGAGGTGCGCCCGGTCCTGCAGCGCCCGCAAGCCGGGGGTGTTCGGCGAGGAGACGTTGACCGCGAAGTAGTCGCCGTACGGCGCCAGCGCCCGGTACGAGGCCAGGTAGTCGGCGACGGCGTCGTCCAGCGGGGTGACCTTGGACTTGCCCAGCGAGATGCCGAGCGGCACCCCCAACGGCCGGCGCAGCGCGGCCAGCCGCCCGGCCAGCGCCTCCGCTCCGGCGTTGTTGAAGCCCATCCGGTTGATCACCGCCGCGCTTTCCGGCAGCCGGAACAGCCTCGGCCGGGGGTTGCCCGGCTGCGGATGCGCGGTGACCGTACCCACCTCGACGAAGCCGAAGCCCAGCGCCGGCCAGGCCGGCAGCGCGGCGCCGTCCTTGTCCATCCCCGCGGCCAGCCCGACCGGGTTGGGGAAGTCGACCCCGAAGACCGTGCGCGGGGCGGAGACGGCGTACCGGGCCCGCAGCAGCGCCAGCGCGGCCGGACTGCGGGAGAGCCCGGCCAGCCGGCGCAGCGTCCACTCGTGTGCGGTCTCCGCGTCCCCGCCGCCGAGCCGGAACAGCGCGGGCCGGACGACCCGGTCGAAGAGCGCTCCCCCGCCCGCCGTCCGCCGGCCCGGTTCGGCCGTCGCCGTCGGCGTGCTCACTCGCCGGCCCGCAGCGCCGCGTGCAACTCCTGCAACGGCCGGACCGACATGTCGCCCCGGATCAGCGCCTCGATCCCCATCACCGCGGCCGCCGCGCCGGGCACGGTGGTGATGCACGGGATGTCCGCGCCGACCGCCGCGCTGCGGATCTCGTACCCGTCGGAGCGGGCGCTCGCCCCGGAACCCTGGGGGGTGTTGATCACCAGGTCCACCTCGCCGGCCGCGATCAGCGTGACCGCGTCCGGCGAGTCGGCACCCTCCTCGTAGTGCTTGCGGATCAGCTCGCAGGAGATGCCGTGCCGGCGCAGCACCTCACCGGTGCCGGTGGTGGCGACGATCTCGAAGCCGAGGTCGGCGAGGCGCTTGACCGGGAAGATCATGCCGCGCTTGTCCCGGTTGGCCACTGAGACGAAGACCTTGCCCCGGATCGGCAGCGAGCCGTACGCCGCCGCCTGCGACTTGGCGAAGGCGTGCCCGAAGGCGGTGTCGATGCCCATCACCTCGCCGGTGGACTTCATCTCCGGGCCGAGCAGCGAGTCGATGCCCTTGCCGGTCGGGGTGCGGAACCGCTTGAACGGCAGCACCGCCTCCTTCACCGCCACCGGCGCGTCGGCCGGGGTCGTCGTACCGTCGCCGGTCGGCGGGAGCAGCCGCTCGGCGCGCAGCTCGGCGATGGTGGCGCCGAGCATGATCCGGGCGGCCGCCTTGGCCAGCGGCACCGCGGTCGCCTTGGAGACGAACGGCACGGTCCGGGAGGCCCGCGGGTTCGCCTCCAGCACGTAGAGGGTGTCGTCCTTCAGCGCGTACTGCACGTTGAGCAGGCCGCGCACCCCGATCCCCCGGGCGATCTGGACGGTGTAGTGGCGTACCGCCGCCAGGTGCGAGCTGGCCAGGGTGATCGGCGGCAGCGCGCAGGACGAATCGCCGGAGTGGATGCCGGCCTCCTCGATGTGCTCCATCACCCCGCCGACGTAGACCTCGCCGTCGGCGTCGCAGAGCGCGTCCACGTCGATCTCGATCGCGTCGTCGAGGAAGCGGTCCACCAGCACCGGATGGTCCGGCGAGATGTCGGTGGCCCGGGCGATGTACCCGCGCAGCGTGTCGTCGTCGTAGACGATCTCCATGCCCCGCCCGCCGAGCACGTACGACGGCCGGACCAGCACCGGATAGCCGATCTCGGCGGCGATGGCGTGCGCCTCGTCGTACGAGGTGGCGGTGCCGTGCGCCGGGGAGCGCAGCCCGGCCCGGTCCAGCAGCGCACCGAACGCGCCCCGCTCCTCGGCCAGGTGGATCGACTCGGGGCTGGTACCGATGATCGGCACACCGGCGTCCTTGAGCCGCTGCGCCAGGCCCAGCGGGGTCTGCCCGCCGAGCTGGACGATCACCCCGACCACCCCCGGCCCGCCGGCCGCCCTGCCGGAGCTGTCCTCGGAGTGCCAGACCTCCAGCACGTCCTCGAAGGTCAGCGGCTCGAAGTAGAGCCGGTCGGCGGTGTCGTAGTCGGTGGAGACGGTCTCCGGGTTGCAGTTGACCATCACCGTCTCGTAGCCGACCTCCCGGAGCGCCATCACCGCGTGCACGCACGAGTAGTCGAACTCGATGCCCTGGCCGATCCGGTTCGGCCCGGAGCCGAGGATCAGCACCTTGGGCCGGTCCGACGGGGTCACCTCGGTCTCTTCGTCATAACTGCTGTAGTGGTAGGGCGTACCGGCGGCGAACTCGGCAGCGCAGGTGTCCACGGTCTTGTAGACCGGGCGTACCCCGAGCCGGTGCCGGAGCGTCCGTACCCCGTCCTCGGCGGCCAGCTCCGGGCGGAGCGCCGCGAGCTGCCGGTCGGAGATGCCGGCCCGCTTGGCCCGGCGCAGCAGCTCCTCGTCGAGTACCGCGGCGGCGACGATCTCGGCACGCAGCTCGACCAGCCCGGCGATCTGGTCCAGGAACCACGGGTCGATCCCGCCGGACGCCTCCGACACCTGCGCCACCGAGGCGCCGAGCCGCAGCGCCCGCTCGACGCTGTAGAGCCGCCCGTCGTGCGGGGTGCGCAGCGCGGCGAGGGCGCCGTCAAGAGTGGCGCCCTCCGGGTCCGGCACGGTCCAGAAGCCGCCCTCCTTGGTCTCCATCGAGCGCATCGCCTTGTTCAGCGCCTCGGGGAAGTTCCGGCCCAGGCTCATCGCCTCGCCGACCGACTTCATCGTGGTGGTGAGTTCCTTGTCGGCGGCCGGGAACTTCTCGAAGGCGAACCGGGGAATCTTCACCACCACGTAGTCGAGGGTCGGCTCGAACGCGGCGGGGGTCTTCAGGGTGATGTCGTTCGGGATCTCGTCCAGGGTGTAGCCGACGGCCAGCTTCGCGGCGATCTTGGCGATCGGGAAGCCGGTCGCCTTGGAGGCCAGCGCGGACGACCGGGAGACCCGGGGGTTCATCTCGATCACGACCAGCCGGCCGTCGCGCGGGTTGACCGCGAACTGGATGTTGCAGCCGCCGGTGTCCACCCCGACCTCGCGGAGCACCGCGATGCCGAGGTCACGCAGCCGCTGGTACTCCCGGTCGGTCAGGGTCATCGCCGGTGCGACGGTGACGCTGTCCCCGGTGTGCACGCCCATCGGGTCGACGTTCTCGATCGAGCAGACCACCACGACGTTGTCGTGCCGGTCCCGCATCAGTTCGAGCTCGTACTCCTTCCAGCCGAGCACGCTCTCCTCGATGAGTACCTCGTGCACCGGGCTGGCCGCCAGGCCCGCCCCGGCGATCCGCTCCAGGTCCTCGTCGGTGTGCGCCATCCCGGAGCCGAGCCCGCCCATCGTGAACGACGGCCGGATCACCACCGGCAGGCCCAACTCGGCGACGGTGGAGCGGACCTCGTCCATCGAGTGGCAGACCCGGCTGCGCGGGGTCTCGCCGCCGGCCTTGGCGACGATCTCCTTGAAGAGCTGCCGGTCCTCGCCGCGCCGGATGGCGTCGATGTCGGCGCCGATCAGCTCGACGCCGTACTTGGCGAGCACCCCGGACTCGTGCAGCGCCACGGCGGTGTTCAGCGCGGTCTGGCCGCCCAGGGTGGGCAGCAGGGCGTCCGGCCGCTCCTTGGCGATGACCAGCTCGACGAACTCCGGGGTGATCGGCTCGACGTAGGTGGCGTCGGCGAACTCCGGGTCGGTCATGATGGTCGCCGGGTTGGAGTTGACCAGGCTGACCCGCAGCCCCTCGGCGCGCAGCACCCGGCAAGCCTGGGTGCCGGAATAGTCGAACTCGCAGGCCTGGCCGATCACGATCGGCCCGGAGCCGATCACCAGTACGTGCTTGAGGTCTGTCCGCCTAGGCATGCTTGCCGCCTTCGATGAGTTCGGCGAAGCGGTCGAAGAGGTAGTCCGCGTCGTGCGGGCCGGCCGCCGCCTCCGGGTGGTACTGCACGGTGAACGCCGGTACGTCCTTGGCCCGCAGCCCCTCGACCACGTTGTCGTTCAGGCAGACGTGGCTCACCTCGACCCCGCCGAAGTCGGTGTCGATCACCTGGTTGAGCGGCGCGTCGACCGCGAACCCGTGGTTGTGGCTGGTCACCTCGACCTTGCCGGTGCTCTGGTCCAGCACCGGCTGGTTGATGCCCCGGTGCCCGTACCCCAGCTTGTAGGTGCCGAAGCCGAGCGCCCGGCCGAGGATCTGGCTGCCGAAGCAGATCCCGAAGAGCGGGAGCTGCCGGCGCATCACCTCGCGGGCCAGTCCGGCCGGATGGTCGGCGGTGGCCGGATCACCCGGGCCGGGCGAGAAGAAGACCGCGTCGGCGCCGGTGGCCAGCAGGTCGTCGATGCTGGACGAGGCGGGCAGCACGTGCGTGGTGACCCCGCGCGCGGCGAGCCGGCGCGGCACGTTCCGCTTGATCCCCAGGTCCAGCGCGGCCACCGTGAACCGGTGCTCTCCCTCGGCCTGCACGACGTACGGCTGTGCCGTGGTCACCTCGGCGGAGAGGTCCGCCCCCTCCATCCGGGGCGCCTCGCGGACCCGGGCCAGCAGTTCCACCGGGTCATCGGTCAGGCTGGAGACCCCGACCCGCATCGCGCCGCGCTCCCGCAGGTGCCGGGTGAGCGCCCGGGTGTCCACCCCGGCGATCCCGACCACACCCTCGGTGGCCAGCCGGTCCTCCAGGGAGCCGGTGGCCCGCCAGTTCGAGCCGATCCGGGCCGGGTCCCGGACGACGTACCCGGCCACCCAGATCCGGCCCGACTCGTCGTCCTCGGCGTTCACCCCGGTGTTGCCGATGTGCGGCGCGGTCTGCACCACCACCTGGCGGTGGTAGGACGGGTCGGTCAGCGTCTCCTGGTAGCCGGTCATCCCGGTGTTGAAGACCGCCTCGCCGAAGGTCTCCCCCACGCTGCCGTACGCCTCGCCGCGGAAGGTCCGGCCGTCCTCCAGGACCAGGATCGCCGGTCGTCTGCGGTTGCTCATGCCCTGCCTCCGATCCGGACTGCGGGGCTCGCAAGCTCACTCCTCGCTCGGATCACTTCACGGCCTTTCCGTCCAGCACCGTCGGCTCGCCGCGCAGGAAGGTCGCGACGATCCGGCCGGGCAGGGTGAGCCCGGCGTACGGGGTGTTGCGGCTGCGGCTGGCCTGCTCGGCCGGGTCGATGGTGCGACGAGCCGCCGGATCCACCAGGGTCAGGTTGGCCGGTACCCCCGGTGCCGGGGTGCGGCCGTGCTCGGTCAGCCCGGCGATCCGGGCCGGGGTCCGGGACATCCGCTCGGCGATCAGGTCCCACCGTTCGCCGAGTACGTCGAGTAGCACCGAGAGCGCCGTCTCCAGCCCGAGCATGCCCGGCCGGGCGTACGCCCACTCGCACTCCTTGTCCTCCAGCGCGTGCGGGGCGTGGTCGGTGGCGACGATGTCGATGATCCCCTCGACCAGCGCCGCGCGCAGCGCGGTGACGTCGGCGGCGGTACGCAGCGGCGGATTGACCTTGAAGACCGGGTCGTAGCTGGCGGCGCGTTCGTCGGTGAGCAGCAGGTGGTGCGGGGTGACCTCGGCGGTCACCCGCACGCCGCGCTTCTTGGCGTGCCGGAGCACCTCCACGCTGCCGGCGGTGGAGAGGTGGCAGACGTGCAGCCGGCTGCCGACGTGCTCGGCCAGCAGCACGTCCCGGGCGATGATCGCCTCCTCGGCGACCGCCGGCCAGCCGGTCAGGCCGAGCCGGGTCGAGACCTCGCCCTCGTGCATCTGGGCGCCCTCGGTCAGCCGGGGCTCCTCGGCGTGCTGCGCGATCACCCCGTCGAACGCCTTGACGTACTCCAGGGCCCGGCGCATCAGCCGGGGGTCGGCCACGCAGTGCCCGTCGTCGGAGAAGATCCGCACCCGGGCCGCGGAGTCGGCCATCGCGCCCAGCTCGGCCAGGCGCTCGCCGGCCAGCCCGACGGTGACGGCGCCGATCGGCTGCACGTCGACCAGCCCGGCCTCGCGGCCGAGCCGCCACACCTGCTCCACCACCCCGGCCGTGTCGGCGACCGGCGACGTGTTGGCCATCGCGCAGACGGCGGTGTAGCCCCCCAGCGCCGCCGCCCGCGAGCCGGACTCGACCGTCTCGGCGTCCTCCCGGCCCGGCTCCCGCAGGTGCGTGTGCAGGTCGACCAGGCCGGGCAGCGCGACCAGCCCGTCCCCGTCGACCACCCTGGCACCCCGGGCGGCCAGGCCGTGGCCCACCTCGGCCACCACGCCGCCGGCCAGCAGCAGGTCGACCGGCTCGGCGCCGACCACCCGCACGCCCCGGATCAGGTACGCCGGCGTCGCCGCCCCCGGGTCACCTCCGGTGGTCACGTCGGTCATCACTTCATTCCCCCCAGCAGCAGGTACAGGACGGCCATCCGGACGGAGACTCCGTTGGCGACCTGTTCGACGATCGTGGAGCGGGGCGAGTCGGCCACCTCGGGCGCGATCTCCATCCCGCGGTTCATCGGACCCGGGTGCATCACGATGGCGTGGTCCGGCAGCCGGGCCATCCGGGGCCCGTCGAGTCCGTAGCGCCGGGCGTACTCCCGGGCGGACGGGAAGTAGGAGTCGGCCATCCGCTCCCGCTGCACCCGCAGCATCATCACCACGTCCGAGGTGGGCAGCACCGCGTCGAGGTCGTACGACACCTCGGTGCCGGGCGCGAGCGCCGCGCCGATGTCGACCGGGATCAGCGTCGGCGGGCCGACCAGGGTCACCTTGGCGCCCAGGGTGGCCAGCAGCAGCACGTTGGAGCGGGCGACCCGGCTGTGCAGCACGTCGCCGACCACCGCGACCGACAGCCCGGCGATCCGCCCCAGCCGGGCCCGCATCGTGTACGCGTCCAGCAGCGCCTGGGTCGGGTGTTCGTGCGTACCGTCGCCGGCGTTGAGCACGGAGCCCTCGACCCAGTTGGCGAGCCGGTGCGGCGCCCCGGAGGCCGGGTGCCGGATCACCACCGCGTCGGCCCCCATCGCCTGGAGGGTCAGCGCGGTGTCCTTCAGGCTCTCGCCCTTGGAGACGCTGGAGCCCTTGGCGGAGAAGTTGATCACATCGGCGGAGAGCCGCTTGGCCGCCGCCTCGAAGGAGATCCGGGTCCGGGTGGAGTCCTCGTAGAAGAGGTTGACCACGGTACGCCCGCGCAGCGCGGGCAGCTTCTTCACCTCGCGGCCGGCCACCGTCGCCATCTCGGCGGCGGTGTCCAGGATCAGCGTGGCGGTGGTCGCGTCGAGATCCGCACCGGAAAGCAGGTGTTTGAGCATTATGCCGCCCCTCCGATCAGCTTGACCTCGTCGGTGCCGTCGGTCTCCGCGAGAGTCACCTTGACGCTCTCGGCGAGCGCCGTCGGGATGTTCTTCCCCACGTAGTCGGCCCGGATCGGCAACTCCCGGTGGCCCCGGTCGACCAGCACGGCGAGCTGCACCGAACTGGGCCGGCCGAGGTCGCTGAGCGCGTCGAGGGCGGCCCGGACGGTCCGGCCGGAGAAGAGGACGTCGTCGACGAGGATCACCCGTTTGCCGTCGATCCCCTCCGGGGGGACCTGGGTCGGGCCGATCGCGCGGACCGCGTGCCGACGGAGATCGTCACGATAGAGAGTGATATCGAGCACACCCACCGGTACGGCGATGCCCTCGAAGGCGTTGATCCGGGCCGCCAGCCGGCGGGCCAGCGGAGCGCCCCGGGTGGGTATCCCGAGCAGTACGGTACCGGCGGCGCCCTGGGTCTTCTCCAGGATCTGGTGTGCGATTCGGTCCACCACCCGGGCCAGTTCGGCGCTGGTCAGGATGACCTTCACGGACGGTGGTGAGACCGGCTGCGGCTGAGCAGCCTGCGGGTACGCCACGGCGGACCCCCTTCCCCGCCTCACGGGACGGGTCGTTAAAGGACGTCGGATTCCGGCGCTTGCCTGACGCGGCCCGGGCCGGGGCTCTAGTCACGTTACCACTGGCCACGGGGCCGGCCACGGCGGGTCGCTGACCCCCGGATCAGCGAGCCGAAACCGCCCGGCTGAACACGATCTTTGTAATAGGTAGGTAACTAGCACTTGACCACGTGTCGTTATCCCCGTACCGTCACGCTCCGTAGCGATCGCTGGGGAGATCCCCGACCAGCACTGGGAGTGCCGAATGCCCTCTGAATACGCCAAGTCGTTGGGCGCGCGCCTGCGCTCTATCCGTCAGCAGCAGGGATTGTCCCTGCAGGGGGTGGAGGAGAAGTCAAACGGGCGGTGGAAAGCCGTCGTGGTCGGCTCGTACGAGCGGGGCGACCGGGCGGTGACGGTCTCCCGTCTCGCCGAACTCGCGGACTTCTACCGGGTGCCCGTCTCGGAGCTGCTGCCGGACGGCAGTGGCGTCCGTCACGAGCCGACGAACAAGATCGTGCTCGACCTCGAGCGGCTGTACGACGAGGCCTCCGAGGACCTCGCCTACGTCGCCCGCTATGCCCGCGCCATCCAGCAGCAGCGCGGTGACTACAACGGACGGGTGCTGTCGATTCGCGCGGACGACCTGCGGGCGCTCGCGATCGTCTACGACTCCTCCCCCTCCGGCCTGATCGAGCGGCTCACCGAGCACGGCGTGCTCGTCGCCGACCCCCGGGCGCTCTTCGCGTCCTGATCCCCCCGACTCGCGGGGTCCGTGCCTACCGGGCGCGGGCCCCGCGAGCCGTTTCGCCCCGAGCCGCCCGCACTGCCCGTCGCCGCTGCTCGCCACGTCTGGGCCGGGACGGCTCTCGCGCCCCCGTCGCAGCCCCCCAGCACACGTCCGAGCCGGGACAACGTCTGAGCCGGGAACTGTCGAGCTGCGCCGTCTGTGCGCCCGCTGTCCGGGGGCGAAAGGGTTCAGTGACCCGGCCCGTCGACCGCAGCGCTGGCCCGACGCCGGGGCGGCCCGGTGCCGGCCGGCACCGGGCCGCCCCGGTCGGCGTCGAATGGCAGCAACATGCGACAGACAAGACCATCGCGAACGGCTCGGGGTCCCAAAGGAATCGGGGTCCCAAAGGAAATCGCCGACGGGGGACACGACGATCCGGTGGGTGCGCAAACGGGGCAGCTCGACAGTCCCATGCACAGACGTCGCCCGGTCGGCTCCGGCCGCCCGCAACGGACACCCGGAACCCACCGCGCCGGGCGAACCCGGCTATCGAAGGCTCAGCGGGTCGCGTACTCGGCGATCCGGCCCAGGATGCCGTTGAGGAACCGGGGCGAGTCGTCGGTCGACATCTGCCGGGCCAGCTCGACCGCCTCGCTGATCGCCACCGCGTCGTCGATCTCGTCGAGGTAGAGCAGCTCGTAGATGGCGATCCGGGCGAGGTTACGGTCGACGACCGGCATCCGGTCCAGCGTCCAGCCCTCGGCGTAGCTGTCGATCAGCTCGTCGATCCGGGACTGGTGCGCCGCCACGCCCTCGATGAGGCCCACCGCGTAGCCCAGGTGCTCGGGACGCGGCTGTTCCAACCGTTGGAGATAGCCGGCCAGCACCTCGGCGACGGGCCGGTCCCGCAGGTCCGCCTCGTAGAGGACGTCCAGAGCCCGCTTGCGCGCCTTGCGGCGGGCCGGCATCTGCTGTTTGGGGCCCTCCGCCATCAGGCTCGGCCGAGATAGCGGCCGTCGCGGGTGTCGACCTTGATCTTCTCGCCGGTGGTGATGAAGAGCGGCACCTGGACGGTGGCGCCGGTCTCGACCGTCGCCGGCTTGTTGCCGCCGGTGGACCGGTCGCCCTGCAGGCCGGGCTCGGTGTAGGTGATCTCCAGCACGACGCTGGTCGGCAGTTCGACGTAGAGCGGCACGCCCTCGTGGGTGGCGACGATCGCCTCCGCCTCGGGCAGCAGGTAGTTGGCCGCCTCGCCGACCGTGCCGCCGGGCACCGGAATCTGGTCGTACGTCTCCAGGTCCATGAAGACGTAGTCCTCGCCGTCGGCGTACAGATACTGCATGGTGCGCTTGTCGACGGTGGCCGTGTCGACCTTGGTACCCGCGTTGAACGTCTTGTCGACCACCTTGCCGGACAGCACGTTCTTCAGCGTGGTGCGCACGAACGCACCGCCCTTGCCGGGCTTGACGTGCTGGAACTCCACGACGGCCCACAGCTCGCCGTCGAGGTTGAGAACCAGCCCGTTCTTCAGGTCGTTGGTGGTGGCCATTTCCTGCCTTGATCTTTAATTCGGGCGGACAGACCCGGCAAGTCTACTAGGAGCGTCCAGTTGATCAGGACCAGCCCGATTCGAGGAGGCGGGACGGCCGATCAGCCTCGGGCGGACCGGTCCCGCAGCGCGGCCAGGTGCAGCAGGGCCAGCCGGTAACCGTCGACCCCGAGGCCGCAGATCACCCCGGTCGCGACGGCCGAGACCACGGAGTGGTGCCGGAACTCCTCCCGGGCGTGGATGTTGGAGATGTGCACCTCGACCAGCGGGCCGCGCAGCATGGCGCAGGCGTCCCGGACCGCGTAGGAGTAGTGCGACCAGGCGGCCGGGTTGAGCACCACCCCCGCCTCCTCGTCGGCCGCCTGGTGCAGCCAGCCGATCAACTCCGCCTCGGCGTCGGTCTGCCGGACCTCCACGTCCAGCCCCAGTTCCCTGCCGGTCGCCTGGCAACTCGCCACCAGGTCGGCGTAGCTGGTGGCGCCGTACACCTCGGGTTGCCGGATGCCGAGCCGGCCCAGGTTGGGCCCGTTGAGCACGTAGACCCTCATGCCGCCACCTCGGCGTACGCGTCGAACAGCAACCCGTCGTCCGGGCCGTCCAGGATGCCGGTCTCGGCCAGCCCGTCCAGCACGACGAACCGCAGCCGGTTGCCCCGGGTCTTCTTGTCCACCCGCATCGCGGCCAGCAGCTCCGGCCAGGCGTCCGCCCGGTAGCTCGTCGGCAGCCCGAGCGTGGTCAGCACCGTCCGGTGCCGGGCCGCCGTCGGCTCGTCCAGTCGGCCGGCCCGCCAGGCCAGCCCGGCGGCGTAGACCAGGCCGACGGAGATCGCGTGCCCGTGCCGCCAGCGGTAGCCCTCGACCTTCTCGATCGCGTGCCCGAGGGTGTGGCCGTAGTTGAGGATCTCCCGCCGGCCCGCCTCACGCAGGTCGCCGGAGACCACCTCCGCCTTCACCCGGATGGCCCGCTCGACCAGCTCCCGGACCACCGCCCCGGTCGGGTCCACCGCTGCCGTGGGGTCGGACTCGACCAGGTCGAGGATGGCCGGGTCGGCGATGAAGCCGCACTTCACCACCTCGGCGAGCCCGGCCGTCAGGTCGACCGCCGGCAGCGAGTCCAGCATCGCCAGGTCGCAGAGCACCCCGACCGGCGGGTGGAAGGCGCCGACCAGGTTCTTGCCGGCGGCCGTGTTGACCCCGGTCTTGCCGCCCACCGCCGCGTCGACCATGCCGAGCAGCGAGGTCGAGACCGGCACCCAGCGGACCCCGCGCAACCAGCAGGCGGCGACGAAGCCGGCCAGGTCGGTCACCGCGCCGCCACCCACCCCGACCACCGCATCGGTACGGGTGAAGCCCGCCGCGCCCAGCCGCTCCCAGCAGCCGGCCGCGACCTCGATGTCCTTGCCGGCCTCGGCATCCGGCACCGGCACGGTCAGCGGGGTGATCCCGGCGGCGCGGAGCCGCTCGGCCAGCTCGTCGGCGTGCGCCTTCAGCGGCGGGGCGTGCAGCACGGCGGCGCGCTCGGCACCGGCCAGCAGCGGCGGCAGCGCGGCCAGCAGGTCCCGGCCGACGAGGACGTCGTACGGCCGGTCGCCGCCGACCGGAATTCGGGTCAGCTCGTCCATCGGGCTAGAGCCTAGAGGATGGGGTCCGCCGGCAGCGGTGGTCGGCGGGCGGCGTACCCGGCGAGCGTGCCGGCGTAGTCGGTGACGGCGGTACGCAGCTCGTCCGGGCGGAGCACGGTGAACGGCCAGCCCAGCCCGGCGAGGAGCTGGGCCATCCCGGTCAGGTCCTCGGCCCGGGTTCGCAGCAGGATGCCGTCGGCGGTGGGCACCAGCTCGGCCACGCTGGGCGGTACCCGACGGCGGGCCTGTTCCAGATCGGTCTCCAGCAGCACCTCGACCTCCCAGCGGTACGCCACCCCGGCCAGCGACCGGGTGACGTGCCCGACCGGATCGAATCCGTCCGGCACGGTGAAGGTCCCGGTGCCGGTGCCGACCGACGCGATCCGGTCGAGCCGGAAGGTACGGACCTCGCCGCGCCGGTGGTCGTGGCCGGTGACGTACCAGCGACCGGCGTGGAAGACCAGGCCGTACGGGTCGAGGTCGCGCACCGACGGCTCACCGCGCCAGGAGCGGTAGCCGATGGTGACCCGCTGCCGGGAGTGGGTCGCCGCGCCCAGGGCGAGCAGGGTCGCGGTGGCCGGCCGGGGTGCGTCGGCCCGCCGCCGCAGGCTGAACCCGAGGCTCCGGGTCACCGCGTCGAGCCGGTCGGCGAGCGGCCCGGGCAGTACCCGGCGGATCTTCGCCTCGGCGAGCCCGGTGGCCGGCGCGGCGGTGCCCAGCCCGAGCTGTTCGGCGGCGACCAGTCCGAGCAGTACGGCCACCGCCTCGTCGTCGGTGAGCATCAGCGGCGGCAGCCGGTAGCCGGGCTGGAGCCGGTAGCCGCCGTACCGGCCCCGGGCGGCGGTCACCGGGATGCCGAGGTCGACCAGGGTGTCGGCGTACCGCCGGACGGTCCGCTGGTCGACGCCGAGCCGGGCGGCCAACTCGGCACCGGTCAGCCGGTGGGAACTCTGCAACAGCTCCAGCATCCCGAGCACCCGAGCGGCCGGATGTGGCACGGGTCACACTCCTAATCCGGGCGGAAGTCGCCCGGATTCGACTCTAGCCTCGGGGCCGGATCGCACGAGAAGAAGGAGCAGACAGATGGCCACGTTCGTCCTCGTCCCCGGTTTCTGGCTCGGCGCCTGGGCCTGGCGGGAGGTGACCGAGGGGCTGCGCGCGGCCGGGCACCGGGCGTACCCGCTGACCCTGACCGGGGTGGCCGACCGGGCCCACCTGGCCGACCCCGACGTGGGTCTGGAGACGCACACCGCCGACATCGTCCGGCTGGTCGAGGCGGAGGAACTGCACGATGTCGTACTGGTCGGGCACTCCGGCGGCGGGATGCCGGTCCAGCAGGCGGCGGACCGGCTCCCCGACCGGTTCGCCCGGGTGGTCTACCTCGACAGCGGGCCGCTGCCGGAGGGTACGGCGCAGTTCGACACCAACCCGCCGGAGGAGCAGCACCGGCTCCGGGCGCTGATCGGCGCCGGACACCTGCTCCCGCCGCCGGCCTGGGACCCGGCCGCCGACCCGGTCAACCTGGCCGGGCTGGACGACGAGTCCCTGGACCTGCTCCGGGAGCGTGCCACCGGCCAGCCGCTGCGCGCCGCCACCGACCCGGTACGCCTGCCGCACGGCGGTGCGGTGCCGGCCGCGCTGATCGCCTGCACCTTCCCGGTGGAGACGGTGCGGCAGATGGTCGCGCAGGGGCACCCGTTCTTCGCCGGGCTGGCCGGTGCTGACCTCTACGGCCTGCCGACCGGGCACTGGCCGATGTTCAGCGAGCCGAAGCGCCTGACCGAGCTGCTGGACCGGATCGGCCGGGCGGACCCGAACGGCGCCGCATAGCCGTCGGCGGCTCGGCATCCCCGGCGGGCACGGGTGGCCGGCAGGTGTCCGGTGGGGAGACTGTCGAGCTGCCCCGCTTGTGCCCCATAGCGGCGGGTGGAGCGTGGGAGCAGGCTCGACCGCGCTACGCCCCATCGGCCCGGTCGGCCGCCGCGCCCGAGCGGCGGACATACCTGCCCGTGCCGGTGACCGTGGAAGCCAGCCCGTCCCGGATAAGAATCTGCACGGCCTCCAGGCGGACGCTCCAGCCAGGCACGGGTAGATCTTGACGACTTATTGCGCCTGGGGCGACAACAAGTCGTCAAGATCTGACGGTCCTCGTGGCCGGCGGCCGGTCGCCGGCCAGCCCGGCCAGGATCTCCTCGGCCACCTGCTCTGGGGTCCGCCCGTCGGTGACCACGGTCCAGGTGGCGACCTCGGTGTAGAGCGGACGCCGCTGGTCGAGCAGGTGTTTCAGGGTGGCCCGGGGGTTGATCGCGAGCAGCGGCCGACCGGTGCCCAGGCCGACCCGCCGGACCGCGTCCGACAGCTCGACCGAAAGGTAGATGACCCGGTGCCCGGCGAGCGCGGCCCGGTTCTCCTCGGCGAGGATCGCGCCGCCGCCGAGCGCCAGCACCCCGTCGAAGGAGGCCAGCGCGGTCGCCACGGCGGCCCGTTCCAGGGTACGGAAATGCTCCTCGCCGTCGTCGACGAAGATCTCCGGGATCGGCTTGCCGGCCGTCGCCTCGATGTCGCTGTCGGTGTCCCGGAAGTCGACCCCGAGGCCCTTGGCGACCAGCAGCCCGGTGCTGGTCTTGCCGGCGCCCATCACGCCGACCAGGACACAGACCGGCGCCATCAGCGGTGCTCCCGTTCCGTTCGCGACTGCGGGGCTCGCAAACCCGGCTCACTCCTCGCGCTCACCGGATCACCAGGTTGTCCAGGTAGCCGGCGAGGTTGCGGCGGATCTCCGCGACCGAGTCCCCGCCGAACTTCTCCAGCGCCGCCTCGGCCAGTACCAGCGCGACCATGGTCTCGGCGACGATCGCGGCGGCGGGTACCGCGCAGACGTCGGAGCGCTGGTTGATCGCGGTCGCCGGCTCGCCGGTCGCCACGTCCACCGTGGAGAGTGCCCGGTTGAGCGAGGAGATCGGCTTCATCGCGGCGCGTACCCGCAGTGGCTCGCCGGTGGTGATCCCGCCCTCCAGGCCGCCGGCCCGGTCGGTGACCCGGCGTACCCCGGTCGCGGTGGGGACGATCTCGTCGTGCGCCACCGAGCCCCGGGACCGGGCCTGCTGCCAGGCGTCGCCGATCTCCACACCCTTGATCGCCTGGATGGACATCAGCGCGGCGGCGAGCCGGGCGTCGAGCTTGCGGTCCCACTGCACGTGGCTGCCGAGCCCCGGCGGTACCCCGTAGGCGAGCACCTCGACGATGCCGCCGAGGGTGTCGGCGTCGGACTTGGCGGCGTCCACCTCGGCGACCATCCGGGCACTCGCCTCCGCGTCGAGGCAGCGCAGCGGGTCGGCGTCGATCCGCTCGGCGTCCTCGGGCCGGGGCTGGAGCCCGGGCTTGGCGGCCACCGAGCCGAGCTCCACCACGTGCGAGACGATCTCGATGCCGAGCGCCTGCCGGAGCAGGGCCCGGGCGACGGTGCCGACCGCGACCCGGGCGGCGGTCTCCCGGGCGCTGGCCCGTTCCAGGATCGGCCGGGCGTCGGTGTGGCCGTACTTCTGCATGCCGGCCAGGTCGGCGTGCCCGGGTCGGGGGCGGGTCAGCGGGGCATTACGGGCCTGACCGGCCAGCAGCTCCGGGTCGACCGGGTCGGCCGCCATCACCGTCTGCCACTTGGGCCACTCGGAGTTGCCCACCCGGATCGCCACCGGGCTGCCCAGGGTCAGGCCGTGCCGGAGACCGCCGACGATCTCGACCTCGTCCCGCTCGAAGGACATCCGGGCGCCCCGGCCGTAGCCGAGCCGACGGCGGCCCAACTGACGGACGATCTCCTCGCTGGTCACCTCGACCCCGGCCGGCAAGCCTTCCAGCACCGCAACCAGGGCGGGACCATGGGACTCCCCCGCCGTCAACCAGCGCAACACGACCAACCCTCTCCTCGTGGCGACCGGGCCGGCCGCCCGCCGGTCAAGTTTGGCACGGCCCCGGGGTGCTGCCGCGCACCGCCCGTGCCGTCCCGCTCTACGGACGGGCAGCGGTCGGCGGCCCGGACGGCTGGTCGGCCCGCTCCTGGTCGGCGAGCAGGTCGGCGAGCCGGTGCAGTTGGCCGGCGGCCCGCACGATGTCCCGGCGGGCCGGCTCGTCGAGCCGGTGCAGCGCGTCGAGCAGCAGGTCGCGCCGGTGCGCGACGTACTCGGCGATCCGCAGGTGCGCGGCCGAGGTCAGCCGGAGCCGGACGATCCGCCGGTTGTGCGGATCCCGGGCGCGTTCCAGCAGGCCGGCACCGGCGAGGTCGCCGACCAGCGTGCTGACCGTGTTGGCCGCCGTGTGCAGCCGTTCCGCCGCCTCCTTGACGCTGATCCCCGGGCAGCGCTCGACCAGCCGCAGCACCTCCACCTGGGCGTCCGGCAGCGGTACCCGGCCGATCCGTCGACTCGTCGACCGGCGCAGCACCCGGTGCAGGTCGGCCACGGCGCTGCCGAGCGCCTCCGCCGCGCCGGCCGTCACGTCGTCGGTCATCCTCGATCCCGTCACCGTCGCGTCCCCTGTCACCGTCTCGGCCGGCGCCGTCCTGGTCCGGCACCCCTGCCGTCGTCACCCGGGCACCTCGGTGCCTCCGGGGTCGGCTACTTCACATCGCAATAGCTCTGCCCACAGAGCTAAAGTGTCGGCTATCCCAAGACTAGGGGGACCGCAGTGGGCAGAGTGCGCTCCGCACCACCGCCGGGCCGCGCCTCGGAAGTCGGACAACTGCTGCTGCTCGGTACCCTGACCGCGGTCGGTCCACTGTCCCTGGACATGTACCTGCCGGCGTTCCCCGAGATGACCGGCGAGCTCGCCGCCACCCCGGCGCAGGTGCAGTTCTCGCTCACCACCTTCCTGTTCGGCCTCGCCCTCGGCCAGCTCGTCACCGGGCCGCTCAGCGACCGGTGGGGCCGCCGCCGGCCGGTACTGGTCGGTGTCGTCGCGTACACCGTGACCAGCCTGCTCTGCGCGTTCGCCCCGTCGGCCGAGGCACTGGCCGCGCTCCGGCTGCTCCAGGGCGTGACCAGCGGCATGGGCGTGGTCGTCGCCCGGGCCATCGTCCGGGACCTCTACTCCGGGGTGGCGGCGGCGAAGTACTTCTCCCGACTGATCCTGATCTTCGGGGTCGCCCCGGCCGCCGCACCGGCCCTCGGCACTCTGGTACTCCGGTTCGGCTCGTGGCGGGCGGTCTTCGTCGCGCTGTCGGCGATCGGTCTGCTGCTGCTCGCCGCCGTCATCTGGCGGCTGCCGGAGACGCTTCCGGCGCAGCGGCGGCACACCGGCGGGCTGGCCGGTACCGCCCGGGCGATGTGGGGACTGCTCACCGACCGGGTCTACCTCGGCTACGTACTCACCCAGGGGCTGGCCTTCGCCGCGCTCTTCGCGTACATCTCCGGGTCCTCGTTCGTGATCCAGGACGTCTTCGCGCTCTCCGCCGGCTGGTTCACCCTGGTCTTCGCGGTGAACGCCGTCGGGATGACCGCAGTCGGGCAACTCAACGCCCGGCTGCTCGACCGGTACGGCACCCGCCGGCTGCTCGGCACCGCCCTGCTCGCCAGCCTGCTGGCCGCCGCTGCCCTGCTCGGCGGGGCGGTCACGGAGAACGTCCCGACCGTGCTGGTCGCGCTCTTCGCCTTCGTCTCGTGCGTCGGGATGATCCTGCCGAACGGGCTGGCCCTGTCCATGGACCGGCATCCCGGGCACGCCGGCAGCGCCGCCGCGCTGCTCGGCGCGCTCCAGTTGTCCATCGCCGCCGCCGTGGCACCGCTGGCCGGGCTCGGCCCGGACGACAGCGCGGTGCCGATGGCCGTGCTGATGCTCGGCAGCACCGCGCTCTCCGCGCTGGTGGTCTTCACCATCGCCCGGGGACGGGGACCGGCCGAGCCGCCTGCGTCGGTGGAAATTGAGCGATCGCGTACGCCCGCCGGTCCCGCCCCGGCAGAACGCAGATGAGCGCCCCGCCGCCCGGGTCGTCCGGATAGCGCGGCACTGGTCGTGGCTCTGGCGGCTACGGCCGCCGGGCCACCTCGCCGACGAACGCCCGCCAAGCGGCCGGGCCGAACGTCAGAGTGCCGCCGTCCCGGTCCTTGGTGTCCCGGACCAGCACCCGGCCCGGAAGGTTGTCGGCAACCTCCACGCAGGCACCGCCATTCGGGCTGCTACGGCTGCTCTTTCGCCAACGCGGCTCCATGGTCATCAATCACCCTCAGGATCAACTCTCTAGTTGATGTCCAGGGTAGCGCCACGGCGCAGATGGATTCCCACGCGCGCCCCAGGTACAAGAGGTCTCGGACCTTGGCCGCTACGTCCCCGGACAGTTGATGATCGACGTAGGCGACGGACGCGCCGTCCGTCAGTGTGGCAACGGCGAACGCCCCGGCATGCCCCACGTGCAGGCCGGCCGTGAACGGCACCACCCTGACGTGCACGTTCGGCCGGTGACCGACGTCAACAAGGTGCTCAAGCTGTCGCTTCATGACCCCGGGGTCACCGTGCCGCAGTACAGCCTCGCCGATGATGGCGGTAAGGACGACCGGGGTCGGTCGGTCGAAGACGGCCGCTTGCCGCCTGATCCTTGTCTGAACCGCTTCCTCGACCTGATCCGGGGTGTGGGGCCCTGCGGCCGTCACCGCTCGCGCGTACTCATCCGTCTGGAGCAGGCCAGGAATCACGGACGGTTCAAACCATCGCAGGATGACTGAGCGCGCCTCGTTCTCCTCCCACGGGCGCAGCCATGGAGCGACCGAATCCCCCCGGGATCTATCGGCCGCGCGCACCAGTTCGCCGCTGGCGCCAAGTGCGCGGTCAAGAGCGTCCGCCATGCCGTCGGCGGGGACACTCCGGCCCGACTCGTAGTGACCGATCTGAAGCCACTGACATGTACCTCAGCGCCCACGGCGTCCTGAGACATTCCGCGCTCCACTCGAAGCCTGCGCAATAGGTGGCGAAACTCGTTCGTGTCGGCCAACTATCCCCCTCCGTCTGGTTGTGGGCCGCTACTGCTCTCAGCACATCTTCCGTCACCACAGGGTGACGGTCCAGGGTGGAGAGCAGACGGAGGAGCCCGCAAGCACGGCCCGTCCACCCCTTGGAGGGCATCCATTGCGCTCCCCGAATGGGCCGCCTCCGTCAAAGGGGCGGGGACCGAATCAGAGGCACTGGCGGTCCTCGCCTTCCAATCTCCGAGGACCCTGAGAGGTGATCCGATGGCACTGGAAAGGCGGCAACAACACCGACGAGACTGGCGACGACTCTGGCGCTATTGCCGATGTGGTCACCGCTGGGTCTGTCCGGACTCCCGCAAACGAACTCCGCCGCCGTTCCGCCCCTTCGCCCCGATGACCGAGGCGGAATACCGGGTCGGCTTCGCGGCATCGTCGCCCGCACCCAAGATCGTCTACGTCAGCCCGCCCTTCCCGACCCCGCCGAACACACGCTGGGCACAGGAGGGCAGGGAGGGCAAGAATCCGCTCTGGAACTCGCCGTCGGGACGGCACCAGATCGGCCGGGCCGGCGCGCTGACGCCCGCCCAGATCCACCGGGGCCGCCACGGAGAGCGGTCGCATCGTGCCGAGCGAGCCGGTCGGATGTAACCGTGATCGGGCCACAGGAGCGCTGGTACCGGCACATGCGACGGCTCGCCCAGCGGCGCTACCCGACCGGCAGACACACTCCGGCCCAGTCGTACAACTGCGAGACCTGCCGCGACCCCTGGCCCTGCGCGCCGGCCCGCCTGGCCCTGCTCATCGGCTTCAGAGGCAACCGAGTCGGACTGATGATGTACCTCGGCGTACACCTCACCCGGGCGCTGCAAGCCATGCCCGACACGCACCCCGCGCTGGTCGCCGGCCAACTCCTCTACTGGGTGCCCCGGCGCCGCCAATGACCTGCCTCGTCACCCGACCGGCCCGCCTCGGTTCGCCGCCTTCCCCTCGGCGTTCCGGGGCGGGCCTTTGTGCGCCCGAGTTTCCGAAGACCACTACGTCGACCTCGCGGCCCGGCCCGGGGTCCGCTCAGTGCGCGGCGCGGGCGGCGGCCAGGGCGGAACGCATCTCGGACACCGGGGCGGGCACCCCGGTGAACTGCTCGAACTGCCCGACCGCCTGGGCCAGCAGCAGGTCGAGGCCGGAGACGATCCGGCAGCCGGCCGCCGCCGCGGCCGCGGCGAGCGGGGTCGGCCACGGGTCGTAGACGACGTCGAAGAAGACCGTCTCGGGCCGCCAGGACCGGGCCGCCGCAGCGATTCCGTCGGCGGCGCCCTTCGGCACGGTGGAGATCACCAGGTCCGTACCGTCCGGCTCGACCGGTGCCGCCCAGTCCGCGATCTCGAACCGCAGCCCGAGCGTGCCGGCCAGCCGGGCCAGTTCCTCCCCGGCGGCGGGGCGGCGTACCCGGCAGGTGACCCGGCGGGCCGCCAACTGGACGGCGGCGGCGAGCGCCGCCCGGGCGGTACCGCCGGCACCGAGCAACACCACCTCGGCACCGGCCGGCACACCCGCGCCGGTCAGCACGTCGACCATCCCCGGTACGTCGGTGTTGTCGGCGGCCCACGAGCCGTCCGCTCGGCGTACCAGAGTGTTGGCGGCGCCGATCGCGGCGGCGACCGGCGAGACCTCGCCGGCCACCGCGAGCGCCGCCTCCTTCAGCGGCATGGTCAGGGAGAGCCCCGCCCACTCCGGGCCGAGCCCGGCCACCCGGTCGGGCAGCTCGGCCTCGGCACACTCGATCGCGCTGTATGACCACCCGGTCAACCCGGCCGCCGCGTAACCGGCGTTGTGGATCACCGGGGAGAGCGAGTGGGCGATCGGCTTGCCCAACACCGCCGCCCGGCGCTCCTGCGTCACCTCGCCGTCACCTCAGAGCACGCCGTTCTCGCGGGCCTTCTGGATGTTGCGCTCGTGCTCCTCGTTGGTGGTGGCGAACTCGGAGTGGCCCTCCTTGTCGACCGCCACGAAGAACAGCCAGGTCCCCTTCGGCGGGTTCATCGCCCCCTCCAGGGCCTTCTGACCAGGGTTGTTGATCGGCCCCGGGGGCAGCCCGGCCTTGCCGTGCATCCGGTACGGGTTGTTCTTGTCGAAGAGTTCCGCGTCCGTCATGTCCCCGGACCGCTTGGTCTTCTTGCCGGTCAGCTCCCAGTAGTAGTTGACCCCGACGTCGAACTCCAGGCAGCCGGTCAGGCCGTTGCCGTTCTTGCAGTAGTGGTCGCCGCTGTAGATCCGGTTGTACGCCACCCGGGCGACCTTGCCGAGGTCGTCGGCGTTGCCCGCCTCGGCCTGGGCCAGCGACGCCACGATCAGCGCCTCGTACGGGCTGATCTCGCGCTCCTTCTGCACCCGGTCGACGAAGTCGATCTCCTCGGCTACCGACATGAAGCGCTGGACCATCAGCTTGAGGATCGCCTCGGCGCTGGCGTTCGGCGGGAGTTCGTAGGTGTCCGGGAAGAGGAAGCCCTCGATCGACTTCCGCACCGACTGCTTGTCGTCGCGCTTGAACCAGAAGTCGGCGATGCCGAGCCCTTCCAGGTCCTTGGCGGCCGTCTCGAAGTCCTTGACCGGAAGTTTCGTCTCGGCCGCCAGCGCCTTGAAGATCTGCTTGGCGGTCGCGCCCTCCTTGACCAGGAAGCCGTTGACGAGCTTGTTCTTCAGGTCCAGCAGCAGGCCCAGCGCCGCCTTCGCGTTCATCTCCTTGCGGACCTTGTACACACCCGGCTGGATGTTCTGGCTCCGCGAGTTCTCCTGGGCCGCCTCGATGAACGCCTTGGCGCTCTTGACGACGCCGGCCGCGACCAGCGTGTTGGCGATCTCGGCGATGCTCTGGCCCTGTTCGACCTGGACCTGGACCTCACCGCTGCCGTTGCCGTCGTAGTCCGGGGTGACGAAGTATCCCTGCACCCGGTCGAAGCCGTACCAGCCGGCACCGCCCAGGACGCCGAGCAGCACGAACGCCATCAGCAGTGCCGCGACGGTGCGCCCCCGCCCGCCACGCTTCTTCTTGCCGTTGCGTTTGCGCTGCGCGCCGCGCCGGTGCCGTCCCTTCTCCGCACGCTCGTCGAACGCGAGCTCCAACTCGTCGATCATTCCGTCCGCCTCCGCTGCCTATCTAGCCAGCTCTGCAGAATCTCCACCGCGGCCGCCTGATCGACCACCGCCCGTTGACGCCGTCCTCGGACGCCCCGCTCGGCTAGCCTACGAGAAGCCACGACGGTCGACATCCTTTCATCCACCAGATCGACCGGCACCGGCGTGATCGCCGCAGCCAGCCGCTGGGCGTACGCCTTCGCCTGGGTCGCCGCCGGTCCGTGCCCCCCGGCGAGTGTCACCGGCAGACCGACCACCACCGTGACCACCTCGTGGAGTTCGACGAGCCGCGCGATTTCCGAGATATCGGCGGGAACCGCCTCAATACCGGTCTTCAGGTCCCGGGCCAGCGTGACCAGCGGAGTCGCCAGGATGCCGTCCGGGTCGGAGAGCGCCACGCCCACGCGTACCTGCCCGACGTCCACGCCGAGCCGCACGCCACGAGGAGGAGCCGTCATCGTGCCGCGCCAGGGGAAGGTCGGTTCATCGTGTTACGCACCGGAGAAGTGGATCGTCCGTATCCTGTCGGCCGGCTCCGGGCAGATCCGCCCGAACCGGCGGGCCGTCGTGGCTGAAGATCCAATCACAACGGCCCGCCGGGGAGCAACCAGTGCCGGAGCTCACGCCTCGGTGAGCGCCTTCTCGACCGCAGCCAGCAGGCTCGGCGCCTCGCCGGCCGGCAGGCCGCCGCCCTGGGCCAGATCGGCGTTGCCGCCGCCCCGACCGGAGAGCGCACCCTTGACCAGGGCCGCCGCCGAAACACCCCGGTCCTTGGCCGCGCCGTTCACCGCGACCACCAGCGACGCCTTACCGTTCGCCCGGGCCGCCACCGCGACCACCGCCGGGCGGGCCGGGTCGATCTTGCCCCGGATCTCCTGGGCGAGGGTACGCACGTCGTTGCCGGCCGCGCCCTCCGGCGCCTCGGTGCCGACGAAGGCGACCCCGCGGACGTCCCGGGCCGCCGCGGCGAGCGCCGCCGCACCGCCGAGCACGAGCTGGGCGCGGAGCTTCTCCAGCTCCCGCTCGGCGTCCCGCAGTTGGGCGACCGTCTGCTCGACCCGGTCCGCCACCTGGTCGCCCGGGACGCGGTAGAGCTCGGCCAGCCGGGATACCAGCAGGTGCTCCTTGGCCAGGAACCGGAACGCGTCCAGCCCGACCAGCGCCTCGACCCGGCGTACCCCGGAGCCGATCGAGGACTCGGAGAGGATCTTCACCAGGCCGAGCTGGGCCGAGCGGGCCACGTGGGTACCGCCGCACAGCTCCCGGGCGTAGTCGCCGACCTCGACGACCCGCACCTCGTCGCCGTACTTCTCGCCGAACAGCGCCATCGCGCCCAGCCGGCGGGCCTCCTCCTGCGAGGTGATGAAGGCGTGCACCTCCAGGTCGGCCAGCAGCACCTCGTTGACCTGCTGCTCGACGTCGAGCAGCACGCTCGGCGCCACCCCGGTCGGGGTGTTGAAGTCGAACCGCAGCCGGCCCGGTGCGTTCAGCGAACCGGCCTGGGTGGCCGACTCGCCGAGGAAGTTGCGCATCGTCTGGTGCACCAGGTGGGTGGCGGTGTGCGACCGGGAGATCGCTCGCCGGCGTACCACGTCGATCTCGGCGAGGCCAGCCTCGCCGGTGCGTACCTCGCCGCGGACCACCCGGGCCCGGTGCACGATCAGCCCCGGGATCGGCTGCTGCACGTCGAGCACCTCGACCTGACCGGCGCCGACGGTGATCAGGCCGACGTCCGGCTGCTGGCCGCCGCCCTCGGCGTAGAAGGGGGTCGCGTCCAGCACCAGCTCGATCGTGTCGCCCTCGCCGGCCACCTCGACCGGCGTGCCGCCGGTGCCGAGCAGCGCCCGCACCGACGACTCCCGGGACACCTCGGTGTAGCCGGTGAACTGCACCGGCCCGCCGGAGTCGAGCACCGAGCGGTACGCCGACAGGTCCACGTGTCCGGTCTTGCGGGCCTGCGCGTCGGCCTTGGCCCGGGCCCGCTGGTCGGCCATCAGCCGGCGGAACCCGTCCTGGTCCACCGACAGGCCCTGCTCGGCGGCGATCTCCAGAGTCAGGTCGATCGGGAAGCCGTAGGTGTCGTGCAACTGGAACGCCTTGTCGCCCGACAGCTTCGCGCCGCCCGCCGAGCGGGTCTCCGCGATCGCGGTGTCCAGGATCGTCGTACCGGCCCGCAGGGTGGAGAGGAACGCGTCCTCCTCGGCGTAGGCGTACGACGCGATCCGGTCGAACTCCGTCGCCACCTCCGGGTAGGACGGGGACATGCAGTCCCGGGCCACCGGCAGCAGTTCGGGCAGCGCCCGCTCCTGCCAGCCGAGCAGCCGCATCGCCCGGATCGCCCGCCGCATGATCCGGCGCAGCACGTAGCCACGCCCCTCGTTGGCCGGGGTCACCCCGTCGCCGATCAGCATCAGCGCGGTCCGCACGTGGTCGGCGACCACCCGCAGCCGTACGTCGTCCGGGTGCGACTCGCTCGCCGCGTGCCCGGAGTGCGCCCCGTACCGCCGGCCGGTCAGCTCGGCCGCCCGGTCCAGGATCGGCCGCACCTCGTCGATCTCGTAGAGGTTGTCGACACCCTGCAGGATCGCGGCCATCCGCTCCAGGCCCATGCCGGTGTCGATGTTCTTCGCCGGCAGGTCACCCAGGATCGGGAAGTTCTCCTTGTCGGTGCCGGGCCCCCGCTCGAACTGCATGAAGACCAGGTTCCAGAACTCGAGGTAGCGGTCCTCGTCGACCGCCGGCCCGCCCTCGCGGCCGTAGGCCGGGCCCCGGTCGTAGTAGATCTCCGAACACGGCCCGCACGGCCCCGGGATCCCCATCGACCAGAAGTTGTCCGCCTTGCCCCGCCGGACGATCCGCTCCGCCGGCACGCCGGTCTTGCGCCAGATCGCCTCGGCCTCGTCGTCGTCCAGATAGACCGTCGGCCAGATCCGCTCCGGGTCCAGCCCGAAACCGCCCTCGGCGACCGGCTTGGTGACCAGCTCCCAGGCGAGCGCTATCGCACCCTCCTTGAAGTAGTCGCCGAACGAGAAGTTCCCGTTCATCTGAAAGAACGTGCCGTGCCGGGAGGTCTTGCCCACCTCGTCGATGTCCGGGGTACGGATGCACTTCTGCACCGACACCGCCCGCCGGAACGGCGGCGTCTGCTGACCGAGGAAGTACGGCACGAACTGGACCATGCCGGCGTTGACGAAGAGCAGGTTCGGGTCGTCGATCGCCGGCAGCGGAGCGGACGGCACCACCGTGTGCCCGTTGGCCTCGAAGTGCGCCAGGTAGCGCCGCTTGACTTCCGCCGTTTTCATCTGGTGCCTTCCTCCGGAAACAACTCACGGTCGCCGATCCTGGGGTCCTCGCGCAGTTCCTCGAACTGGTCGTCGAACGCGACGCCCTCGGCGAACGCCTGGTGGATCTGCTGCTCACGCTCGGCCATGCCGTCCCGGACGTCGTCCGCGAAGTCCCGTAGGGACTGCACCAGACCACCGGCGGACTCCGCCAGCGAATTCGCGATGCCACCAGGCGTGTACGCCTGGGCGGTGCGGGTCAGCTTGCGGACGACCAGCGCGCCGACGGCCAGCCCGATGCCCAACCAGAGCAGTCGTTTCATGGCCTCATCCTTCCTCCGCACCGGCCCGGCGCCCGCGCCGGGACGCCGCCCGGCGCTGCTGCTTGATGGTGGTACGGACCTCGCGCTCCTGTTCGGCGTGCCGTCGGGCGGCGGCGGCCCTGCGTACGCCGTACCCGAATGCGGCCACCTTGACCAGCGGGTTCGCCGCGGCGGCCGAGACCACGGTGCTCAGGTTGGCGATGTTGGCGGTGACGTTCTGGGCGTGACCGGTCATCGTGTCGATCTTGGCGAGCTGGATGTTCACCCCGTCCAGCGAGGTGTGCACCTGGCCCAGCGCGGTGTTCACGTTCTCCACCGTGACGTTCATGTTGGCGAGCAGCGGCGCCGTACGGTCGTTGATGTCGTTGATCGCCTGGGTCGCCGCGTCCACCGTGTTGCCCAGCCGCCAGATCGGCCTGGCCAGCACCAACACCAGCATCAGGAACGCCCCGGCCGCGACGAGCGCGGCGATCTGGCCGATCTCTCCAGCGTCCACCCGTGTCCTCCTCTATGCACCGTCTCGGAAATCGCGCGCGAGGCGTCTCACCCGGACGTCCGGCGCCGTGTCACGGCGGTTACCCGGAATGCCCTTCGGAGTACCAACCCCGAACCCTACCGTCGGTGACGACCACCGGCCTCACGACGGGGTCGGGGTGGGCGTCAGCCCGCCGAGCGGATCGTCGGTGAAGAGCGGATCCGGGTCCACTCCGGTGAGCGACGGATCGGTGGTGGGCTGCGGACCGATCCGCTCGTCCGCGATCGCGTTACGGACCTTGATCGAGACGAGCGCACCCTCGCAGTTCACCCCCTCCGGCCCGGTCGCGGCGGGCGACGGGGCCGCACCGGGGGCGGTGAGCGCCGGGTCCGGGCAGGCCGGCTGCCGTACCCACATGTCGAGGGTCAACTCGTCCCGCCGCCAGCAGGTGTAGTGCCCGTTGACCGGCTGTTCCGGGCAGAGCGCCACCTTCCACGGTCGCCACCCCTCGCGGGTCAGCGCGGCCTCGTAGACCTGCGCCGTCTCCTCCCACTTCCGGTCCGACTCGACGGTCCGCTCGCGGAAGCGGCACTCGATGAAACACCACCGGCTGCCGCTCACCCCGTCGACCGTGTCCGTGGCGGCCCAGGCGGGCACCGCCAGCGCGTCGAGGGAGTTGAACACCGGATCCCGGGTCGCGGCCCGGACACCGAAGTACGTCGGCAGCGCACCGAGCACCAGCAGGCTGGCCAGCAGCAGGGCGATCGTCTTCAACCGCCGCTGTTCGCGGAGCTGGCGCCGTAGCTCCGCCCGGGCACCCCGCGCCGGTTCCGCCGGCGGTTGCACCGGATCGGACCGGTCCGGTCCGCCGTCGGGGTCGAGGCCGGCGGCGGCCGGCGGCATGCCGGCGGAACGCATCGCCGCGTCCGGCCGAGGCGGGCCGTCGGGGCGGGCACCGCCGTCCGGACGTACCGGCGGGCGGGTGGGTGCGTCGGGCCGGACCGGCGGGTCGGGCCGGACCGCCTCGTCCCGGGACGGACCGTCCAGTCGGGCCGGAGCCGGACGGGGTGGGGCCGCCCGGCCGGCCTCGGCCGGCGTGGGGCGGGCGGGCGTACCTGCGCCCGGATCCCGGGTCGGCCCGGCCGGCGGCGCGGAACCGGGTCCGGGGTGGACCGGCACGGCCGGCCCCCGGGCCGACGCCCGAGCGGGGCCGCCGGGCGACCCGGCAGGACCGGGGCGACCCGGTACGCCGCCGTCGAAGGCGGTACCGCCCGGTCGACCGGCCGCGCCGCCGTCGACGGGCGCACCGGCACGGCCGGCGGTCGGGCGGCCGGCAGGACCGTCGCCGCGAACCGGCCCCGGTGCCGGCGGGCCGCTCCGGTCGGCCGGCTCGACGGCGTACCTGCCGCCCGGCGCAGCGCGCCGCTCCGCCGGTTCGACGGGAGGCCGGCCGAGCCCGGCGGCTCGGGGCGCCCCTGGCTCGCCAGCCGGTTCGACCAGGCGGGGGACGCCGCCGCGCGTCGACGCGGTGCGGGGACCACCCGGCACCGGCGCAGCACCGGCTCCGGACGGGCTTCCGGTGGCGGGAAGATCACCGCGTGGCCCGGC
Source organism: Plantactinospora sp. ZYX-F-223 (assembly GCF_039649625.1). Lineage (NCBI taxonomy): Bacteria > Bacillati > Actinomycetota > Actinomycetes > Micromonosporales > Micromonosporaceae > Plantactinospora > Plantactinospora sp. ZYX-F-223. The sequence continues at coordinate 101,364 of NZ_JBDJAV010000019.1, forward strand.
GCCGGCCGGTGGTGCGACCGCGCCGTGCCGCCCCGGTACGACCGGTGGCGGCCCACCGTGCCGCCCGCCGCCGCCCGTACCTTCGGTGCCGAACGGCGGACCGGAGGGGCCCGCGCCGGAGCGGCCCCGGGCGACCCGGCCGCCGTCCCGGAGGTCCTCGGTCGACGGCGCTCCGTGCCGGGCCGGTCCCGGCTGCCCGCCGTCGATGCTGTCCGGCCCGGACGGTGGCCGGTTGGCCGCCCTGCCCGGCCCGCCCGCCGAACCGCCTACCGGTCCCAGCCCGGTGACCGGACCTGGTCCGCCGGCCGACCGGCCGCCCCGCTCTGCCGAACCAGCCGGAATCGGCGGAGAACCGGGCGCACCGGCGTCGGACGCCGGAGCTGGCGGCCCGTATCCGGCGGCCGGGGTGACCGGGCGGACCCCGGACCGGCCGGCCTTGCGGATCCAGTCCGCCGGCCGCTCCGGATGGCCCGGCGGGCGGGTCTCCCGCTCCCCGGCGGCGTGTTCGCCACCCGGGGCGGCCTGTGCCGCCACGCCGGGCGGTCCACTGACTGCCGCATGTGCACCGGCGCCGGTGGAGTGCGCTCCACCGGCCGGGTACGTCCCACCGGCTGCGGGATGCGCACCGGGGTCTGCGGAGTGCGCCCCACCGGGGGCGTGCGTACCGGTCCCCGGGGAGTAGCCGCCCGGGCCGGAAGGCGTACCGGTGCCGGCGGCGTGGGCGCCGGAGGGCGGCGGGGCGGCACCGGGGCGGCGCGCGCCCAGGACCGGACCGCCGCGTCCCGGCCCGCCCGGGTCACGCTCGGGTGCACCCGGACGGCCCGGTGCGGCCGCAGCGGGCGGAACCGGTGGCGCGTTGCCGGAGGCCGGTACGACGAACTCCCCGCCGGTGGGCGCGGCCGGTGCCCCGAACCGTCCGCCGGGACCGGCCGGGCTGCCCGGACCGGCGAAATCACCGGGCGCGAGTCCGGCCGACCGGCCGTGCCGGCCGTCGCCGGGTTCTGTGGGCGGCGCCCCCCGGCGTGCCGGGGACGGCTCCTCGCCCCGGGCACCCGCTGCCCGCCGCCCCGCACCCGGTTCGACCGGGGCAGCGCCGTGCCGCGGCTGGTGCCCGGCGGACGGTACCGGCTCACCCGGCCACGGTGTGGCGCCGGGCCGCACCGCAGGCTCGCCCCGGTCACCGGCCGGGCGACGCTCCGGTGGCCCGGACCAGGCCGTCGGGTGGACCGGCTCGGCCGCGCGACCCGGCCGACCGGGCGGCGGCGCTGGCACGACCGGCGGCACCACGGACGGCGGCGTCGGCGGTACGCCCGGGGGCCTCGGCTCGGCGCGCGGCGGCTGGGGCCCGGCGCCCCGGGCGGGCTGGGCCGGGTCCGTCGGCTCCGCTGCCCGCCGGGGCGGTACCGGTGCTCCCGGCTCCGGCTCGTCGCCCCGACGGCGACCGGGGCCGGCGATCGGATCCGCCGACGGCGCACCGGGAGGCGGCACCGATCCGGTGTCGTCCGGTCCCGCCTCCGGCAACCGCTCGTAGGCGGCGGGGACCCGGGCCGGCGGGTCAGCCGGGCTGGTGCCGTCGGCCGGACCGATATCGACCTTCTGCTCCTTGGCGGTACGCAGGTCGGTGATCCAGCCCAGCTCCTCGCCGCTGACCTCAGGCTCCGCGGGCGGAGCCTCCTCCGACCTGCCCCGGCCCCAGCGGCGTCCCTTGCCCCGTGGTTCCCGCCGCTCGTCGTGGCCGTCCTCGCCCCGGTCCGAACCGCGCGATCTCACTGGTGTTCCTCCCCCTCGGATGTCCCGCCGCCATCTGCTGTCACCGTGCCGTGCCCGGCGTCCTCCGGCACCGCGCCGCGCCCGGGATCTTCTGTCGCCCTGCCCGACACCGCATCGTCCGGCGCCGCGCCGCTCACGGCATCCTCTGGCACCTTGCCCGGCACCGCCTCTTCCGGCGCCGCGCCAGCCGCCTGACGACCTCGACGGGCGCGGCTGCCGCCCACGGCACCCTCGGGCACCTTGCCGTGCACGGTCTGCTCCGGCACGCTGCCGGACGACGCCGCTGCCGTCGGCCCCCTGCCGGGTCCGCCCCCACCCCCGGCCCGCTCCCCGGCGCCTGTGGGCACTTCTCCGTCGGCGCCGGGCGGGTGTACGGCCTCGCGGGCCGGCGGGCGTACGCCGTCGGTGGGCGGCGGTGCGGGCTGTCCCCGGACGATCCGGCGCAGCAGTGGCAGCCGGGTGCCGACGGCACGCTCCGCACCGTGTCCGCTCGGCCGGTAGTAGTCCACTCCGACGAGGTCGTCCGGGGCGTACTGCTGGGTGACCACCCCCCGGTGGTCGTCGTGCGGATAGCGGTAACCGGTGCCGTGCCCCAGCCCGCGCGCTCCGGAATAGTGGGCGTCGCGCAGCGCCCGGGGCACCGAACCGCCCCGACCGGCCCGTACGTCGCCGATCGCCGCGCCGATCGCCGTGGTCGCCGAGTTGGACTTCGGTGCGGTGGCCATGTGGATCACGGCATGGGCGAGGTTGAGCTGCGCCTCGGGCAGGCCGACGTACTCCACGGCGTGCGCCGCGGCGGTGGCCACGCTCAGCGCGGTGGGGTCGGCCATCCCGACGTCCTCACTTGCGAAGATCACGATCCGCCGGGCGATGAACCGGGCGTCCTCGCCGGCCACCAGCATCCGGGCCAGCCAGTGCAGCGCGGCGTCCACATCGGAGCCCCGCATGCTCTTGATGAACGCGCTCACCACGTCGTAGTGGGCATCGCCGTCCCGGTCGTAGCGGACCGCCGCCACGTCGACAGCCTGCTCGGCGGTGGCCAGGTTGATGACGGTCTCGCCCAGCGCCGTGGCCGAGCCGGCCGCCGCCTCCAGCGCGGTGAGCGCCTTGCGCACGTCTCCGCCGGCGAGCCGGACCAGGTGCTCCTCGGCATCGGGGGCGAGGGTGAGCGCGCCGGCCAGTCCGCGCTCGTCGGCGACGGCGCGGCGGAGCAGACCCCGTACCGCGTTGTCGTCCAGCGGTTGCAGGGTGAGCAGTACGCACCGGGACAGCAGCGGCGAGATGACCGAGAAGTACGGGTTCTCCGTGGTCGCCGCCAGCAGGGTGACCGTACGGTCCTCGACCGCGGCCAGCAGGGAGTCCTGCTGCGTCTTGCTGAACCGGTGCACCTCGTCGATGAACAGCACCGTCGGGCGCCCGCCGGCCCGCCGCTCGCGACGGGCGGTGTCGATCACCGCACGGACGTCCTTGACCCCGGCGGAGAGCGCCGACATCGCCACGAAGCGCCGCTCGGTGGCGTGGGCCACCAGGTGGGCGATGGTGGTCTTGCCGCTGCCCGGCGGCCCCCAGAGGATCACCGACATCGGTGACGTACCCGTCACGAGCTGTCGCAGCGGCGCGCCGGGCGCGAGCAGATGGTCCTGTCCGACCAGCTCGTCCAGGCTGGCCGGACGCATCCGGACCGGCAGCGGCGAATCGACGGAGGGTACGGTGAAGCCGTCGGCGGCGGTCCCGGCCGGCGCGGAGCGCCCACCGGCGGGATCGACGAGAGAGAATAGGCCGTCGGACTCCATCAGGAAGACACTACCGGCCCGGTTTCCGGTGCCGGAAATGCACCGATAACCGGGCCGGTCGTGATTCCGACGGACATCAGCCCCGACCTGGCCGGCGGCCCCGGTACCACCGGCCACCACCGCCGGCGGTGCCCGGGCCCCGGCCCACTCCGGCGAGGTAGAGGGCGAGACAGAGCAGTCCGATCAGCACCAGGGTGGGGAAGTTGAACAGGTCGGGCGCGCCCAGGTTCTCGTCGAACAGATCCAGCAGCAGCGCAAGGGCGAAAACTCCGGCGGCGATGTAGGCGAGCATGCGTTCCTCCCGGCGGGGGTCCCAGTAGGTCGGCCAGGATGTACCCGACGGCGCCGCCGGCCAATCCACCGGCACCGGACGGCTCCACGCGTGGCTCGGCTGCACCGGCCCGCCCGTCCGGACCTCGGTGGCGGTCGGTCAGGCGACCGGCTCCGGCTCGGCCGGCTCTGGTCGGGCCGGAGGGGCCGCACGGCGGGTCGCCCACCAGGCGGGCAGGTAGAGCGGTGCAGCGGCGGCCAGTACGACCCCGCCGACCACCATCGCCGTGCGCACCGAGGTCGCCGCGGCCAGGGAGGTGAGCACGACGCCGCCGAGCGCGCCGGCCGGCTGGGCCACCATCGAGTTCAGCGAGATGACGCTGTTCCGGTACGGGCCGTCGACCTGCCGGTGCAGCAGTCCGGAGTGCAGCGGGTTGGACGCGCCGTGCACGGCGTAACAGAGCAGGTAGGCCGCGATGATCCCGACCGGCCCGGCGAGTAGTCCCATCGCGACAACCGTGGCCCCCTGGAGGATCCGGAGCAGCCCGGCGCTGAGCGGCACGCCCAGCCACCGGCTCGCGTACGCGATCAGCGCCGCGCCGCCGGCCGAGGCGAGCCAGGCCACCGAGGCGGTCGGTCCGAGCAGCGCCGCCGCCCGGTCCGGGTCGCCCAGCACCTCGGCGAGCCGGACCGGCAGCAGCGCCTCGAAGGTGACCATCCCGAAGCCCCAGAACAACTCCACCGCGATCAGCGCGAGCACGATCCGGGAACGGCGGACCAGTCCGAGTGCGCCGCCGATCACGCCCGGCACCGCCCGGAGCGAGGTGCGCAGCGCGGCGACACCGGCGGCCGGGCGCACCTCCACCAGCAGCAGGAGCAGGGCGACCAGGCCGACGACCTCCAGGGCGATCGACGCCAGCACCGGCAGGCTGAGCGCGCTGACTCCGCCGAGCGGACCGAGCGCGACGAGGCCACCGCTGAGCAGCGCGCCGGCGCTGATGCAGACACCGAGGACGACTCCGCCGGCACTGAGTCCCCGCTCGATCGGCGCCTCCGGATCGGCGGCCAGGGCGGCGTCGACGTACCAGGACTCGAGCGGGCCGCTGTCCAGGGCCCGGAAGATCCCCAGGAGTACGAAGGCGAGGAGGAACAGCACGAAGGAGTCGGCCACCAGCAGGAGCAGCAGCAGCGATCCGAGGTTGACCAGCCCGGCCGCGACCAGCAGGGGTTTGCGGCCCAGTGCATCGGCGAGCCCGGCGGTCGGCAGCTCCAGCGCGAGCACCACCAGTCCCTGCGCCGCGGCGACGACCCCGACCTGCGGGAGGCTGAGCCCGCGTTCCAGCATCAGCAGTATGAGCACGGGAATCTGCAGCCCGACGGGCAGCCAGCGCAGCCCGTGCAGGATCAGGTAACGCCGCCGGACCTGCCGGCCGGTCAGTGCGGTCACGACCGCTCCCCCTTCTCGGCGACGCCCCCGGCCAGGGGAATCGGCCCTCGTACCGGAAAGCTGTGCAGGTAGAGCAGAACCTGCTCGGTGCCGTCACCGGGCTCGGGCAGGTTCGCGCCGTCGACCGTCGGCACGGCGTGCCGGTAGCGGTCGACCACCGCGAGCAGTTCCTCGTTGAGCTGCCGCAACTGCGGCGGGGTCAGCCGGAGCAGCACGTCGGAGAAGCTCGCCGCGTCACGCCACTCGGCCGGGTAGTCGCGCTGCTCGGTGATCCACCGCTCGGTCAGGTCGGCGTGCAGCCGTACCGCGTTCCGGTGCAGCCAGTCCGCGGCGGCCAGCGCGTCCGGGTCGCCGGCGAAGTCGTCCCGGCGCCAACTGCTGAACTGGTGCGCCGCCCGCCACCAGCGCTGCCGTCCGGACCCCCGGTCCGACTCCTCCACCACCAGCCCGGCATCGGCGAGCTGCCGCAGGTGATAGCTGGTGGCGCCGGTGTTGGTGCCGAGTGCCTCGGCCAGCCGGGTCGCGGTGGCCGGGCCGTCCGAGCGGAGTGCGATCAGCAGCCGGGCGCGCAGCGGATGGGCCAGCACCCGGATCTGGGTGCTGTCCAGGGTCACCACCGAGGGCGACTGCTCGGCAGGACGGGACGACTCAGGTTCCATGGATGCACAATAACTGTGCACAGATTCTATGCACAATAGTTGTGCATAGAATCTGTGCATGAGATCGGCACTCCGGCCGGAGCCGGCGGGCAGCGCAGAGATCAGGTGGGCGGGGAACAGCCGAGGAAGTTCAGCGGTCCGGCGTGGTGGGCGGAGCCGGAGACCATACAGGCGTACCGGCCGGATCCGTGGACCCGGCCGGTACGCCGTCAGTAGGCACCGTCCCCGCCTCCCATCGGGAGGGCATCATCGCCCGCCGGTCAGCCGCCCGGGAACGTGTTGGGGTCGACCTCGCTGGTCCGCGCGTTGCCACCCGCGACCGGAGTCAGCGTGATCGTCCAGATCGTGTACTGGCTGGAGGTGGTGGTGAACTTGAAGGTGTCCTCGAAGCGCTGGAAGTTGCAGTTCCGGCTGAACGCCTTGGCCCGGCCGTCCCAGTCCTTGCCACCGGTCATGTAGATCCGGTAGGTGCCGTCCTTGATCGAGGAGACGGTGTGCTTGCCCTTGGCCCGGACGTAGACGCTGACCGTCGGGGTCTTGGCGCTGCCCAGCACCAGGTTGATGACCGCATCGCTGCTGCCGCCATTTTCGATCTTGAGCTGTCCCTGGCCGCTGCGCACCCGCTTGAGGTACGCACCGTTGCCCAGCCGCCGGTTGCTGTCCGCCGTCTTCTTCGGCACGAACGTGCCGACCTGGTACGGCTGCGCCGGGTCCGCCGCCGCCAGCGCCTGCTGCGCGGTGCGTACGTCTTCGGCGGCCGGATCCCGGCTGAGCCGGGCCAGCGCCGACGAGCCGAGGCAGACCTCACCGGCCCCGGCGGCGGAGCCGGTCTCGGTGATCGAGTCGACCATGCCCTCCAGCCCGCGCAGCAGGTCGGCGTGTGCCGTCGCGGCGTTCTGCGGCGGCACCACACCGGACAGTGCGGTGATCTGCTGGTCGAGCGCCCGGCCGATGGTGCCGGCGGCGGTACCCACCGCCTTGGGGTTCTTGGCCGAGCCGAGCTGGGTGAAGCCCGGCGCCACCGCCTTGTCGACCTCGGCCAGCAGCGCCTGGTATTCCTGGGCGCTGATCGGCGCGGCGCTCGGCGAGGGCTCCCCGCCCTGGCCGGAGGCCGTCCGGCCCGAGGGCGACCCCTCGGAGTCCCGGTTACCGGCCCAGATCAGCAGCGGCACCGCCAGCGCGACCAGCAGGACCACGGCGACGGCACCGCCGACGATGGCGATGATCTTGCCGCGCCCGGGCTTGGCGGGCGGTGGTGGCGGGAACGCACCGAACTGCGGCGGCCCACCGAACGGCGGCCCAGGCGGGCCGGCCCCGAACGGCGCGGTCGGCGGACCTGACACCGGCGGCGGCGCACCGAACGGCGCGGTCGGCGGGCCCGAAACCGGCGGGGTGCCGTAGGGACCGGTCGGCGGAGCCGAGACCGGCGGGCCGGCGCCGAACGGCGTGGTGGGCGGGGCGGAGACCGGCGGCGGCGCGCCGAACGGCGTGGTCGGCGGGGCCGAGACCGGCGGCGGCGCGCCGAACGGCGTGGTCGGCGGGGCCGAGACCGGCGGCGGCGCGCCGAACGGGGTGGTCGGCGGGGCCGACGTCACCGGCGGGACCGGACCGGGCGTACCGAAGGGGGCGGCTCCGAAGCTGGCGGGGACCGCACCGCCTCCGCCCGGCACGATCCGGATCTGGACGTACGCGTCCCGGGGCGGGCCGCCGGGCACGGTCGCCGGTCCGATGCCGGGCAGCCGCAGCACGGTGCCGTCACCGAGCCCGGCCGGGATCCGCAATGGGATGCTCTGGCCCGACCAGGGCAGGACGACGGTCTTGACGACCTCGGATCCCGCCTCGCTCGGGTCCAAGTCGATGATCAAATCAGGGTTGGGCGCCATGGACCGAGTATGAGCATCCGAAGCAAATCAATTGCCGCCCACCCCCGGCCGTCCCGGGCCCGTCGCCCGGGCCGCTGCCTCCCGAGACGCCGCAGGACGTCTCGGGAGGCAGCGGCCCGGCTGTCTCAGGAGGGCTCGACCGGGGCGGCGACCCCGGCGGTGCCGCCATGCGACGGTGCCGCCGGCTTCGGCTTGGCGTCGATGCCCGCCTCGGCCCGCTGCTGCGCGGTGATCGGGGTCGGCGCGCTGGTCAGCGGATCGAACCCGCCCCGGGTCTTCGGGAAGGCGATCACCTCGCGGATCGAGTCGGCCCCGGCCAGCAGCATGCAGACCCGGTCCCAGCCGAACGCGATGCCGCCGTGCGGCGGCGGGCCGTACTTGAACGCCTCCAGCAGGAAGCCGAACTTGTCGGCCGCGTCCTCCGGGCTGATCCCGAGCAGGTCGAAGACCCGACGCTGCACGTCGGCCCGGTGGATACGGATCGAGCCGCCGCCGATCTCGTTGCCGTTGCAGACGATGTCGTACGCGTACGCCAGCGCCCGGTCCGGCGCCTCCTCGAACCGGTCCACCCAGTCGGCGTTCGGCGAGGTGAACGGGTGGTGCACGGCGGTCCAGCCGCCCGCCCTGCCGTTCTCGGCGTCGGAGGCCGGCTCGAACATCGGCGCGTCGACCACCCAGCAGAACGCCCAGGCGCTCTCGTCGACCAGACCGGCCCGCTTGGCGATCTCGATCCGGGCCGCGCCGAGCAACTCCTGCGCCTCGCGCCGCTGCGCGCTCGCGGCGAAGAAGACCGCGTCGCCCGGCTTCGCCCCGACCGCGTCGGCCAGCCCGGCCAGGTGCTCGGCCGACAGGTTCTTGGCCACCGGCCCCCGGGCCTCGCCCGACTCGGCGTCGAGCACCACGTACGCCAGGCCACGGGCGCCGCGTGCCTTCGCCCAGTCCTGCCAGCCGTCGAGTTCCTTGCGGCTCTGCCCGGCGCCGCCCGGCATCACCACGGCGCCGACGTAGCCACCGGCGTCGATCGCCCCGGCGAAGACCCGGAACTCGGTGCCGCGCAGGTAGTCGGTCAGCTCGGTCAGCTCGACCCCGTAGCGCAGGTCGGGCTTGTCGGAGCCGTACCGGTCCATGGCGTCGTGCCAGGTGATCCGGGGAATCGGCCGGCTGATCTCGTGCCCGGCCAGCTCCCGCCAGAGCGTGGCGACGATCTCCTCACCGAGGTCGATCACGTCGTCCTCGGTGACGAACGACATCTCGATGTCGAGCTGGGTGAACTCCGGCTGCCGGTCGGCCCGGAAGTCCTCGTCCCGGTAGCAGCGGGCGATCTGGTAATAGCGCTCCATCCCGCCGACCATCAGCAACTGCTTGAAGAGCTGCGGGGACTGCGGCAGGGCGTACCAGGTGCCGGGCTGGAGGCGTACCGGCACCAGGAAGTCGCGGGCGCCCTCCGGCGTCGACCGGGTCAGGGTCGGCGTCTCGATCTCCAGGAAATCGCGGGAGTGCAGCACACCCCGGGCGAGCTGGTTGGCCGCCGAGCGCAGCCGCATCGCCCGGGCCGGGCCGCTGCGCCGCAGGTCGAGGTAGCGGTATTTGAGGCGTACGTCGTCGCCCGCCTCCACCTGGTCGTCCACCGGCAGCGGCAGCGGCGCCGCCTCGGAGAGGATCTCCAGGCGGTCGACCGTCACCTCGATCTCGCCGGTGGCCAGTTCGGGGTTGTCGTTGCCCTCGGGGCGGCGGGTCACCTCGCCGGTGACCCGGACGCAGAACTCGTTGCGCAGCGCGTGCGCCGAATCCATCCCCTCGCGGAAGACCACCTGCACGACGCCGGAGGCGTCCCGCAGGTCGACGAAGATGACTCCGCCGTGGTCCCGCCGGCGGGCGACCCAGCCGGCGAGGGTCACCGTGCGGCCGGCGTCGCTCGCGCGCAGGGTGCCGGCATCATGGGTACGGATCACGACAGGTGTCTCCTCACGTCTGTCCGGGCGGTCCGGGCTGCTGCCCTGACATTCTGTCAGGACGGTCCGGACCGCCCGGCGCCCCACCCGCCCGGTCCCCGCACACCGGCCGGGTACGCCCACCGGCCGTCCGGCGCGTTCCGCGGGTTCCCGTGGCGGCCGGTCCCACCCAGACGACGCCCGGTTCGTACGTGCGTTCGAGCGGGGTTAGCATGACCGCATGACGTCCGGTGCCTACCAGCCCTCGATGCTGGACCTCGCCAGCGGCGACGGGATCGCCGGGGACGGCGCCACGCTCGGCCCGCTGGCCGGAGCACTCCGTCGGCACGAGCTGACCTCCGGCGCCTGGGTCGACCATCTGCCCGGTTGGGTCCGGGGCTCCGATGCCGTGCTGCGCACCCTGCTCGACGACGTCGACTGGCAGGCCGAGCGCCGCCGGATGTACGACGGGGTGGTCGACGTCCCCCGGCTGCTCCGCTGGTACGCCGGCGGCGAACCGCTCCCGCACCCGGTGCTCGGCACCGCCCGGTCACGGCTCAGCCGGCACTACGCCGCCGAGCTGGGCGAGCCGTTCGTCACCGCCGGGATGTGTCTCTACCGCGACGGGCGGGACAGCGTCGCCTGGCACGGTGACACCCACGGCCGCTCGGCCCGCGAGGACACCATGGTCGCGATCCTCTCCTTCGGCTCGCCCCGGCCGTTGCTGCTGCGCCCGCGCGGCGGCGGCGCGAGCCTGCGCTTCCCGCTCGGGCACGGCGACCTGATCGTGATGGGCGGCTCCTGCCAACGCACCTGGGAGCACGCCGTGCCGAAGACGTCCCGGCCGGTCGGTCCCCGGGTCAGCGTGCAGTTCCGGCCGGTCGGCGTGGCCTGAGGAGGGCCCGGCGGAGCCCCACCACCGGGGACCCCGCCGGACAGCTCGACGCCGTCAACCCTGCTAGATGTCGTCGTGCCAGGGCCTGGTGTCCGAGACGAGGGTACGGATCTGCCCGACAGTGGCGTCCGGGGCGAGGATCGCCGCGCGCCATCGCCGGATCATCGTGGTCGCCTCCCGGACCACGGTCCGCAGTTCGGAAACCTCCCGGGTCGCCTTCTCCACCTGCTGCCGGGCGACGATCGTCTCCGCCTCCAGCTCCGCGACCCGGAGCTTGAGCGGTTGGACCAGGGTGAGTGCGGTGTCGGTAAGTACGTCGGCGGCGTCCGCCCGGAACCTGCGCCGTTGCAGCAGGACGGCGGCAGCCGAGGCGACCCCGCCACCCCCACCGAGGATGCCGATGGTGGAGAGCAGGATCTGGACCCAGGGCGGGCCCGACTCAGCTGGCACTGGAGCGGTCATGGGGGCCTCCCTCTACAAGTGTCGGTACCTCGACGGCGGCCCGCTGCTGTTGTGCCTGGGCCATCCGGTAGAGGTCCCAGGTGATCTGCACACACCGCCACCACGAGGCGACGGCCACCGCGGCGATGAACAGACCGGCGGTGAGCCCCGCGCGGCCGGAGATGGCGAAGATAGCTATGGCGTACATCCCGGTGACGGCGCCGAACGACAGCAGTGCCCCGAGTTCCACGCCCATACCGATGGCGAGTTGCCCCCGCCAGGCGACCCCGCACAGGCCCGCGACGCCGGCGACGATGAGGCCGACCGCCCAGACCTGTTCCAGCAGAGTGGGCATGGCGATCGAGACCGACCGGGGACGGCTGTCCAGCACGACCAGCAGCACTCCGCAGACGACGGCGGTGGCCAGCGAGGTCACCTCGAACGGGTGCCGGCCGGAGACCACCCTGGCGTGCCGGATCCGCCAGCGCTGCCCGGGACGCGGGACCGTCCGCTCAGGCATGCCGGACCGGCCGGCCATTGTCGAACCAGACGTTGGACGCTTCCCAGCTCACTCCCTTATGGGCAACGCTGGTGACGATCCCGGTCCGGTAGTTCCGGCCGAACACGTTGCCCCGGAACACCACCGACGAGGCGGCCAGGTCCGGACGGATCCCGATGGTGTAGGTGCCGCCGTCGCAGTAGTTCCCCTCGAAGCGGAGGTTGTGCACGGCGAACCCGAGGGAGAGGCAGGAGTTCATCGTCTCCGCCGTACTCGGCCGCCAGGCGTCCAGCCGGTTGTGTCGGATGAGCACGTCGCCCGCGCCGATGGCCCGGATGCAGTCGTTGTGCGAACCGGGCTCCCCGGCCAGGTCGTGGATCCACGAGTCAACGACCTTGACCCGGGAACCGATCCAGAGTCCGTCCTGGACGGAATGGAGGTTGACCCGGCGCAGCGTGTAGTCGTCGAAGCAGACGCCGACCGGTGAGACTCCCCTGCCGTCGATCTCCACGTCCTCGACGACCAGGTTGACCGCCGAGTCGAAGGTCCGGATCGGAAAGGTGGTGCCGTCGGAGGTGATCCTCGACCGGCGGAGCGTGACGTTCCTGGCGTGCACGCTCACCCGTCCGGTGATGTTCAGGTCGCTGATCACCTGACCATCGCGACGCAACTCCAGGGAACCGGACGGGGTGAGGGCGGTGTCGGCCGGTACGCCGGTGGTGGCCGGCCCTGGCCAACGGGTCAGTGGTACGAGCGGTGCAGGCATGGTCTCTCCCGAACAGACCTCATGGGGTGCGGGTTACCGCGACAGGTGCACGCCCTGAACGCGCTCCGCCCGCCCCGGCGGGTCTCTATAGGTCACTGCCTGACCGCCGGCCGGGTCGCCAGGTCGATGATCGACGGACTCGGTCACCCCGGATATCACTCATGTTACAGATGTACCGGTCATGAGACATTTGCTCAGGCAGACAAATCACGGACAGCTCGGGGCATCCGCGCAGCGTGCGCCCCATCGACGACCACTGGGGAGGGTTCCGGCCGAGCGGGCTCGGCGGGGTCAGCCGGCCCGCTACCCGTGCTCGCGCCGCCGGGTCTCGTTCCACCGCTCGACGAGCGCGGCCATCTCGTCCTGGACGAAGAACAGGAAGTCGCGCATGTCGGCCAGCCGGGTACCGGACGGCGACACGTCGCCGCCGACCGCCAGTACACCCTGGTGCATCAGGTCGCCGAGTTTCTGGTAGACCCCGCTCTGCACCGCCGCCGTGTACCAGATGTCGTCCGGGGCGTGGTAGCGGTCCCGCCGGGAGTTCGGCACCGGCTCCCGCACCACCAGGTTGACGTGCAGCAGATAACGCAGTGCGCCGGAGATCGCGGCGGCGCTGACGCCGAGCCGCTCGGCGATCTCCCCGGCGGTCAGCCCGGGCTCGTCGGTCACCATCAGGGCACCCAGCACCCGGGCCGCCATCCGGGGTACGCCCAGATCGCTGAAGGACAACGCGAACTGCTCGACGAAACGGCGTACGGCCTCCTCGTCGCGCGGAACGTCGATTCGCGTCATTTTCGTCCTTCGCTCGTTTCTGAAGATCGTGTAATTGTGCCTCAACACCGCGTGAGCGGACCAACGGCTCCAGCCGCGCCCGTCGGGGCGCGGCTGGCGGGGCGGTACGGGCGGCCGGGGGCAGGTACCCGGCGACTGCCGGGACGGTACGGGTCAGAGTGCCAGGTCGCGGCGCCGGAACAGGGCCAGGCCGGCGGCGCCCAGCGCCACTGCCACCACTGCCAGCAGCACCAGCGGGGTCGCCGAGACCTCGGCGGACGGCAGTGCCGGTACGTGACTGAACGGTGAGACGTCCCGCACCGCCTGGGGCAGGTTGAGCAGCTCGCCGAACTGACCGAAGATCAGGCTGACGGCGAAGCCGAGCCAGCCCAGCCCGACGGCCAGCCGGGGCAGCAGGCCGAAGACCAGCACGACGTACCCGATCATGATCAGCGCCGGCGCGGTCTGCACCAGCGCGGCGGCGCCGAGGTCGGGCAGCCGGTCGGAGAGGTCGCCGGCGCTCAGCCCGGCGACCAGGCCGGCCGAGACGCCCGCGAGCAGCAGCAGGAAGACCGCGCCCAGGGCCGCGACGAGCAGGTGGCTGCCCAGCCAGCGCAGCCGGCCGGTGGCGGTGGCGAGCAGCGGCTCCGCCCGCCCGCCGGCCTCCTCGGCCCGGACCCGCAGCATCGCCTGCACCACGTAGCCGGCCACCATCGCCCCGACCATGGCCAGCATCGCGGTGAAGAACGAGTCGGCCAGGGCCCCCTCGCCGCCGAGTTCCCGGATCGTCCGTGCCGCACCCTCGTTGCCGGCGAACGCGTCCGCCACCGTGCCGGCCAGGGAGCCGATGACCACCCCGAACAGGCCGATCGCGACGGCCCAGCCGAGCAGCGTGCCGCGCTGGAGCCGCCAGGCCAGGCCGAGCGGGCTGAGCAGCGCGGTGGCGGCCCGGGCCGGTCCCGGCCGGGCGGAGATCATGCCCATCCCGACGTCCCGCCGGTCGGCCAGCACGAAGGCCGCTGCGAGCAGGGCGGCGAAGACCGCCACCGGGAGCACGAGCACCCACCAGCGGTCGTCGGCGAACGGCCGGACCAGGGTGGTCCAGCCGATCGGGGAGAGCCAGGACGGCCAGGCACTGGTCATGGTGTAGCCGTCCGGCCGCACCTCGCCGAACGCGTCGCCGAGTCCGCGTACCAGATAGGCGGCGCCGATCGCGGCGGCGGCGATCCCGTTCGCCGCCCGGGCGCCCTGGCTGAGCTGGGCGGCGACCGCCGCGATCGCACCGAAGGTCAGGCCGGCGGCGCCGACCCCGAGGCCGAACGCGATCGACCCGCCGGCCGGCAGGCCGTTGCCGATCAGCGTCAGCGCGAGCAGCGCGGCCAGCAGCAGGTTCGCCCCGGCGGTGACGATCATCGCCGCGGTCAGGCTGGCGTGCCGGCCGACCACCATCGAGCCGATCATCTCGGTACGCCCGGTCTCCTCGTTCTGCCGGGTGTGCCGGACTACGGCGAGGATGCTCATGAACCCGGCCAGCACGGCGAGGAAGGCGAGGATCTGGAAGGCCAGCATGTCGCCGTCGGTGATCCCGCTCGGCGCGTTGCGCAGCATCAGGATCGCCGGGCTCTCCGCAGCGGTACGCAACGCGGTGACCCGGTCGGCCTCGGTCGGGAACTGCTCCTGCTCGGCGGCGTACGTGAAGGCGAGCAGCGCCGTCGTACCGACGATCCACAGTGGCAGTTGGATCCGGTCGCGGCGCAGCGCGAGCCGGGTGAGCCGGGCGGTGCCGGTGAAGGTGCCGGCCATCAGACACCGGCCAGTTCGTCGCGGGCTTCCCGGCTGCCGTAGTGCCGCATGAACAGCTCCTCCAGGGAGGGCGGCGAACTCGTCAGCGCGCGCAACTCGAAGCGGTGCAGGTGTTGCAGCACCGGATCCAGCTCGGCCGAGTCGACGTCGAACCGGGCGTGCGTGCCGTCCACCAGGGCGTCGTGCACCCCGGCCAGCTCGACCAGCCCGGTGATCGGTCGGGCCGTCTCCACCGAGATGGCGGTACGGGTCAGGTGCCGCAGCTCGGCCAGGGTGCCGGACTCCACGGTCCGCCCCTGCCGGATGATGCTCACCCGGTCGCAGAGCGCCTCTACCTCGGAGAAGATGTGGCTGGAGAGCAGCACCGTCCGGCCCTGCCGCTTCACCTCGCGTACGCACTCCTGGAAGACCGCCTCCATCAGCGGGTCGAGCCCGGAGGTCGGCTCGTCGAGGATGTAGAGCTCGACGTCGGAGGCGAACGCGGCGACCACGGCGACCTTCTGCCGGTTGCCCTTCGAGTACGTCCGGGCCTTCTTGGTCGGGTCGAGTTCGAAGCGCTCCAGCAACTCGTCGCGGCGCCGCCGGTCCAGCCCGCCGCGCAGCGCCCCGAACAGGTCGATCGCCTCGCCGCCGGTCAGGTTCGGCCAGAGGTTCACGTCACCGGGCACGTACGCCAGCCGCCGGTGCAGCGCCACCGCGTCCCGCCACGGGTGCCCGCCGAGCAGGCTCACCTGGCCGGCGTCGGCCCGGAGCAGTCCCAGCAGCACCCGGATGGTGGTCGACTTCCCGGCACCGTTCGGACCGAGAAAGCCGTGCACCTCGCCGACGTCGACGGAGAGGTCCAGCCCGTCCAGTGCGCGGCTCCGGCCGAAGGACTTGACCACGCCGGAGACCGAGATAGCAGTAGTCATGGCGCCGACGCTACGCCCATTTCACAAGTTTGTGAAAACTCAGAAGCGTCAGGATTTCGTCAAGATACCGGCCCTGGTCCGCCCCTCCGCCAGGCTCCGTCCGGCCTGCCCGCCGGGGCTCCGTCCGGCCCCTCCGTCAGGCTCCGTCCGGCCCGCCCGCCGGGGCTCCGTCCGGCTGACCGATTGGCCCCGGCAAGTCGCCACCGGCGCGCGGTGGTCGTAACCTCATCGAAATCTCTGACTGACACGATCCGCTGAGTCCTCGCCCGCTGCGGAGGTGTAGATGTTCCTCACCCGTCACGAGCAAGAACGGCTGATGGTCCATGTCGCGGCCGATCTGGCGTGGCGCCGACGTGAGCGCGGGCTGCGGCTCAACCACCCGGAGGCGGTCGCCGTGATCACGGCGTTCCTGCTGGAGAGCGCCCGGGACGGGCGTACCGTCGCCGAGCTGATGGAAGCCGGGCGGACCGTGCTCGGTCGCGACGACGTACTCGACGGTGTTCCGGAGATGATCGCGGAGGTGCAGGTGGAGGCGACGTTCCCGGACGGTACCAAGCTGGTGACCGTACACGAGCCGATTCCGTGACGGGGGCGGGCGTGATCCCCGGCGAACTGCTGCCCGGTACGGGCGACGTGACGATCAACCCCGGCCGACCCGTCCGCACCCTGGCCGTCGTGAACACCGGGGACCGGCCGGTCCAGGTCGGCTCGCACTACCACTTCGCCGAGGCGAACCCGGCGCTGGAGTTCGACCGGGCGGCGGCCTGGGGGCACCGGCTCGGCGTACCGGCCGGCACGTCCGTCCGGTTCGAGCCGGGCATCGGCCGGGACGTCGACCTGGTGCCGCTCGGCGGCGCCCGGATCGTCCCCGGACTGCGCGGCGAGTGCGCCGGCCCACTCGACCGGACCGACCCGCCCGAGCCCGGTGCTGCCGCCTCGGACCCCGCCGGGGAGGTGTCGTGAGCACCCTGGACCGGCGCCGGTACGCCGCCCTGTACGGCCCCACCGTCGGCGACCGGATACGGCTCGCCGACACCAACCTGCTGATCGAGGTCGAACAGGACCACTGCGGGTACGGCGACGAGGCGGTCTTCGGCGGCGGCAAGGTGATCCGCGAGTCGATGGGCCAGTCCCTGGTCACCCGCGCCGACGGCGCCCCGGACACGGTGATCACCGGCGCGCTGGTGCTGGACCACTGGGGCGTGGTCAAGGCCGACCTCGGCATCCGGGACGGCCGGATCGTCGCGCTCGGCAAGGCCGGCAACCCGGACACCATGGACGGGGTCCACCCCGAGCTGGTGATCGGACCGGGCACGGAGATCATCTCCGGCAACGGCAGGATCCTCACCGCCGGTGCGATCGACAGCCACGTACACCTGATCTGCCCGCAGATCCTGGAAACCGCGCTGGCCAGCGGGATCACCACGATCATCGGCGGCGGTACCGGCCCGGCCGAGGGGACCAAGGCGACCACGGTCACCCCGAACCCCTGGTATCTGGGGCGGATGCTGGAGGCGCTCGACCCCTGGCCGGTCAACGTCCTGCTGCTCGGCAAGGGCAACACGGTCAGCGAGGAGTCGCTCTGGGAGCAGTTGCGCGGCGGGGCGGGCGGCTTCAAGCTGCACGAGGACTGGGGCACCACACCGGCCGCGATCGACACCTGCCTGCGGGTCGCCGACGCCTCCGGCGTGCAGGTCGCGATCCACACCGACACGCTGAACGAGGCCGGCTTCGTCGAGGACACCCTGCGGGCGATCGGCGGGCGGTCGATCCACGCGTACCACACCGAGGGGGCGGGCGGCGGGCACGCGCCGGACATCATCACCGTCGCCGGAGCGGCGAACGTACTCCCGTCGTCGACCAATCCGACCCGGCCGTACACCCGGAACACCCTCGACGAGCACCTCGACATGCTGATGGTCTGCCACCATCTCAACCCGACCGTGCCGGAGGACCTGGCGTTCGCGGAGAGCCGGATCCGGCCGAGCACCATGGCCGCCGAGGACGTGCTGCACGACCTCGGCGCGATCTCGATGATCGGCTCGGACTCCCAGGCGATGGGACGGGTCGGCGAGGTGATCCTGCGTACCTGGCAGACCGCGCACGTGATGAAGGCCCGGCGCGGCGCGCTCCCCGGTGACGGCGCCGCCGACAACCTGCGGGCCCGCCGGTACGTCGCCAAGTACACGATCTGCCCCGCCGTCGCGCACGGCATCGACGGCGAGGTGGGGTCGGTCGAGCCGGGCAAGCTCGCCGACCTGGTGCTCTGGGATCCGGCCTTCTTCGGGGTACGCCCGCACCTGGTGCTCAAGGGCGGCATGATCGCGCTCGGCCAGATGGGCGACGCCAACGCCTCGATCCCGACCCCGCAGCCGATGCTGCCCCGGCCGATGTTCGGCGCGTACGGCGCGGCGCCCGCCGCGACCAGCCTCGCCTTCGTGGCCCCGGCCGCCATCGACGCGCTGCTCGGCGACCGGATCGGCATCCGCCGGGCGTTGGCACCGGTGGCCGACACCCGCTCCAGGGGCAAGGCCGACCTGCCGGGCAACGACGCCCTGCCGCGCATCGAGGTCGAGCCGGACACCTTCACGGTACGCATCGACGGCGCGGTCGTGGAGCCGGAGCCTGCGGTCGAGCTGCCGATGGCCCAGCGCTACTTCCTCTTCTGAAGGTTGACCGCCGTGACCGGACTCGCCACCCTGCTGGTGCTCGCCGACGGCCGGCTGCCCGCCGGCGGCCACGCCCACTCGGGTGGGCTGGAGGCGGCGGTGACCAGCGGCCGGCTCCGCGACCTGGCCGGGCTGACCGCCTTCCTGCACGGCCGGCTCGCCGGCACCGGCCGGGTCGCCGCGGCCTTCGCGGCGGCCGCCTGCGCCGCCGCGAAGGCCGACGACATCGCGAGGACCGACGCGCTCGACCAGGGGATGGACGCCCGGACCCCGTCTCCGGCGCTGCGCCGGGCCTCCCGGGCGCAGGGTCGGGCGCTGCTCCGGGCCGGCCGGGCGATGTGGCCGGTCGATCCGGTGATCCGGAATCCACACCATCCGGTGGCTCTCGGCGTGGTGGCTGCCGCCGCCGGACTCTCCCCGGCCGAGGCGGCGGTCACCGGGGCGTACGGGACGGTCAGCGGGCCGGCCAGCGCCGCCGTACGGCTGCTCGGCCTGGACCCGTACGCCGTACACGCCCTGCTCGCCGGGTTGGCCGGCGTCTGCGACCGGCTGGCCGCGCTGGCCGTGGCCGGGGCGGACGATCCGGTCGACCGGCTGCCCGCCGACTCCACCCCGCTGCTGGAGATCGGCGCCGAGGTTCACGCGAGCTGGGAGGTGCGTCTCTTTGCATCCTGACCGACCCGACCACGGAACCGGCCCGCACAGACACCCGGACGGCGGGGCACCGCACCAGCACCCCGACGGCGAGGTGCCGCACCGGCACCCGGACCCGGAGGTCGACCCCCATCCGCCGGTGGACCGGCCGGGCGGCTCCGTACCGGTCCGGGTCGGCATCGGCGGCCCGGTCGGCTCGGGCAAGACCGCACTGGTCGCCGCGCTGTGCCGGACCCTCGCCGACGAGCTGCGGCTGGCCGTGGTCACCAACGACATCTACACCACCGAGGACGCCGACTTCCTGCTCCGCAACGGCGTACTGCCGGCGGAGCGGATCCGGGCGGTGGAGACCGGCTGCTGTCCGCACACCGCGATCCGGGACGACATCTCGGCCAACCTGGACGCGGTGGAGGAACTGGAGGCCCTGCTGGGGCCGCTGGACCTGGTCCTGGTGGAGAGCGGTGGGGACAACCTCACCGCCACCTTCAGCCGGGGACTGGTGGACCGGCAGATCTTCGTGGTCGACGTGGCCGGCGGGGACAAGGTGCCACGCAAGGGTGGCCCCGGGGTGACCGGTGCGGACCTGCTGGTGGTGAACAAGACCGATCTCGCTCCGCTGGTCGGCGCGGACCTGTCGGTGATGGCCCGGGACGCGGCCGCCCGGCGCGGCGCGCTGCCCACGGTCTTCCTCTCCCTGGTGGAGGATCCGGCCGCGACGGCGGTCGCCGACTGGATCCGGACGCTGCTGCCGGCACCGGCGGTACCGGTGGACGACCACCCGGAACACCGGGGCTGATGCGGGCACTGGCCCGGATCGTCGCCGAGGCCGACCCGCTGCGGGGGACCCGGCTGACCGTGCTGCGCGGCGAACCGCCGCTGCTGCCCCGGCGGACCGGACCGGTCGGCCCGGCGGGTCCCGGGCGCGAGGTCCAACTGCACCTCGTCGGCGGGGCGGCCGGCCCGCTCGGCGGCGACCGGCTGCGGATCGAGATCGAGGTCGGGCCGGGAGCGCGGCTCTGCGTACGGAGTGTGGCCGCGTCGCTGGCGCTGCCGGCGCGGGACGGTGCCGAGTCCCGGCTCGTCGTACAGGCCCGGGTGGCGGCCGGTGGACGGCTGCGCTGGCTGCCCGAGCCGCTGATCGGGGCGGCCGGCTGTGCACACCGGACCACCTGCGTCGTCGAGCTGGCCGAAGGGGCGGCGCTGTGCTGGCGCGAGGAACTGGTCTGCGGCCGGCACGCCGAGCCGGTCGGCGACGTACGGCTGGAGATGACGGCGCGGTACGGCGGTCGTACCCTGCTCCGCAACGATCTCGCGGTCGGACCCGGCGCCGCCGGCTGGTCCGGCCCGGCGGTGCTCGGCGGCGCCCGGGCGGTGGGCTCGGTGCTGATGGTCGACCCGGCCTGGACCGGATCTCCGCCACCCGGGCCGGCCGGCTACGACTCGGCGGTGCCACCCGGACCGAACGCGCCGGACCGGGCCGGGCCGTCGGGTGGGGCAGCGCCGGGGCCGGCGGCCGGTACGGCCGGGCCGGTACGGCCGGAGCCGGCGGTGGCGGCGGCGGTGCTGCCGCTGGCCGGTGGGCCGGCCGTGCTGGTCAGTGCGGTCGGCGCGGACGCACGCGCGGTCCGGACCCGGCTCGACCGGGCACTCGGCTGGCCAGCCGGCCGGCCCTAGCCGACCACCGAGTCAGTTCCGCCCGGGCTGACGCCCTGGCCGACCGGCCGACTCCGAAGGCAGCGCGGAGATCAGCCGCACCGCGCGCCGGGACGATGCCAGCGAATCGGAGTCGGCCAATCCCCTCGGCCTCCAGCGGTCGCCGGAGGGGACGGCGGGAGCGGCGAGCAGAGCGGCATATCGACACGTACCCGAGCATGCTGTCACGTAGGGTGACGACATGCCTGCGGTGCCCTGGTGGGCGGTCTTCTCGGCGGCAGCGCTCCCGATGCTGCTGGTGATCGGATGGACCACCGCAGCCGTGCGGCAACCGCCCGGGTACGACCCGTGGGCGGACACCGTCAGCTCGCTCTCCTCGTACGGGATGCTCGACCGGCAGATCCTGGTCGGCTGCCTCGCCGGGCTCGGGGTGGCCCACCTGGTCACCGCGATCGGTCTGCGCCCGGTCCGCACCGCCGCCCGAGTGCTCTACGGCAGCGGCGGGGCGGCCACGATCCTGGTGGCGGCGGTGCCGAAGACCGACTCCCAGACGCCCCGGGTGCACGGGGTCGCCGCCGTGGTCGCCTTCGTGGCGCTGGCGGCCTGGCCGGCGGTGGCTGCCCTGCCGGTCCCCTGGCGCGACCGGAAGAGGCACCGGCCGGGCGCGTCCCGGCACGACCGGCCGGGCGCCGACGCTCCGCGCCGCTCTCCCGTGGACCAGGCGGCGGACCGATCCGGCCGTCACCATGGCCGCGGCGCACGCGGCGAGCCACCCGCAAGGGCTCGGCCGGCTCGCCAACCCGCTCGGCCGTGGGTGCTGCGTCCGGCGGCCGGCGGCGCGGCCTCGCTGGTGATGCTCGGCTTCGGGCTGTGGTTGGCACTGCAACTGCCCGACGGCGGCTGGGCGGGGTTGGCCGAACGGCTGATCGCCGGCACCGAGGCAATCTGGCCGCTGGTCGTGGTGTTGACCCTGCTCCGCCGGCCCCGCCGGCGACCGGCGACGGCACCCGGTTGACCGTGATTGCGCTCGACCCCGTCGACGGGAATGAAATGACGGCACCCGACCCGGGACCGGACCCACGTGGGGACGACGACACCCGCCCCGGGACGGCGAGGCCGGTCCCGGTCACGCCGATCGGCGTGACCGGGAGGGCGGGTGCCGGCCGTTCGCCGGACTACCGCCGAGGATCCCGATCACGCCGATCGATCGCCGGCCCGGATCAGCTCAGTAGATGCTCACGCCGTACGCGTTGAGCGCCTCGACCACCGGCTGGAAGAACGTCGTGCCGCCGGTGCTGCAGTTGCCGCTGCCGCCCGAGGTCAGGCCGAGCGCGGTGTTGCCGGCGAAGAGCGGGCCGCCGCTGTCGCCCGGCTGGGCGCAGACGGTGGTCCGGATCAGGCCGGAAACGGTGCCGCTGCCCTGGTAGGTGACGGTGGCGTTCAGTGCGGTCACCCGGCCGCTGCGCAGCCCGGTGGTGCTGCCGCTGCGCTGCACCGACTGGTTGACGGTCGGGTTGGCCGCACCGGTGATGTCCCGGTAGCCGCCGTAGAGGTAGACGTCACCCGGCTGCTGGGCGACACCGCTGGCGTACCGGACGATGCCGTAGTCGTTGCCGGGGAAGCTGCTGCCGGCCCGGGTGCCGATCACCGAACCGCCCGAGCTGGCCGACCAGTTCGCGCCGGCGTTGGTGCAGTGGCCGGCGGTGAGGAAGTAGTAGGTGCTGCCGCTGCGGACGTTGAAGCCCAGCGAGCACCGGCTGCTGCTGGTGTAGATCGCGTTGCCGCCGGAGATGGTGGTGCTCAGCGTGCCGGGGATCGACTGGATCCGGACGGCGCCGCCGAAGCGGGCGGTGACGGCCTTGATCTTGGCCAGCTTGGCACCGGTGACCGTGCTGTCCACGTCGACCGCGACCTGGTTGGTGACCGGGTCGACGTACCACGCGGTGCCGGGGATCCTGGCCGACCGGTCCAACTCGGCGGTGACCTCGGCCAGTTGGGCGGAGCCGCGGGTGACGACCTTGGCGGTCGCCCCGGAGGCCCGGACCTGGCGGGCCGCCGCCTCGTCGGTCACCGTGACGACCATCTTGCCGTCGGCGCCCAGGTACGTCCCGGCGGACCGGGCGCCGAGCCGCTCGGAGAGCGCCGTCGCCGCCTCCGGCGTGGCGACCGGGGCAGCCTGTGCCGGTACGCCGATCAGCATGCCGGCGACGAGGGAGCCGGCCGCGGACGCGATCGCGACAAGGCGGATCGAAGACCTTGTGGGTCGCATGTAGAGCCTCCCAAGGGGGGTTTGGAGGTGTCTGCGCCGAGTTGGCACATCTGATACGAGTATTCAGACATCTAAGATCATGAACAAGATGCCTAACATATCGCCTGCAACAGGGCGTTCGCCTTATGGTCATCTCCGTTGTGGAGACTCAGCTCGGTCTATATGATTCGCCCACTCCCAGCCGGCTCAGGCAACCGCGATCCGGAGGCCGCCCATGTCCGCTCCCCGCCGCACCGCCACCCTCCTGTCCACCCTCCTCGCCGCCGTCGTATCCGTCACCTCGGTCGGGCTGGTCGCCGGCCCGGCGCACGCCGAACCCGGTCCACCGCCCGCCTCGATGGCCAGCCTGGGTGACTCGATCACCCGGGGATTCAACGCCTGCGGCTGGTACGTCGACTGCCCGTCCCGCTCGTTCAGCACCGGCGACGATGCCGGAGTGCACAGCCACTATCTGCGGATCCGTGCGGTGAACCCGGCGATCGGCGGGCGCAACCACAACAACGGTGAGTCCGGTGCGGAATCCGCGGACATGGCCGGCCAGGCCGACGCCGCCGTCTCACAGGGCGTCGGCTACGTGACGATGCTGATCGGCGCGAACGACGCCTGCGCCAGCTCCGAGTCGGGCATGACCCCGGTGAGCACCTTCCGGAGCAACATCGACGCCGCGTTGGGCCGGCTCCGCGCCGGGCTGCCGAACGCCCGGGTGTTCGTGATCAGCGTGCCCGACATCCAGCGGCTCTGGTCGGTCGGCCGGGGCAGCCTCGCCGCCCGTACGGCGTGGTCCCTCTTCAGCATCTGCCAGTCGATGCTGGCCAGCCCGACCTCCACCGCGCAGGCCGACGTGGACCGGCGCAGCCGGGTACGGCAACGGGTGGTCGACTACAACAGCCAGCTCGCCCAGGCCTGCGCCGCGTACGGGTCGAACTGCGTGTTCGACGGCAACGCGGTGTTCAACTATCCGTTCACGCTGGGCCAGTTGTCCGGCTGGGACTACTTCCACCCCAACGCCTCCGGGCAGCAGGTGCTGGCCGAGATCTCGTACGGCGCCGGATTCCGCTGGTAGCAGTCCTCGGGTGGGAAGGGCCGGAGATCGGTCCGGCGCTTCCCGCCCGACTCTCGTCAGCGCCGGCGGCGTGCGCCGGGGCCGGGGCGGGGCAGCACGTCCCGGGGCGAGGTCACCTCGTGACCGTCCGCGCAGCGGAGCACGACCCGCACCTGCGCGGCACAGTCCCGGTGCACCGTGGTCAGCGGCGATCCCTCCGGGTCGGCCAGATAGCGGTCACCCCACTCCAGCACCGCCACCAGCACCGGCCACAGGTCGAGCCCCTTTGTGGTGAGCCGGTACTCGTGCCGCGACCGCGCACCCGGCTCCCGGTACGGCTCGCGGCGTAGCAGACCCTCGTCGACCAGCATGGCCAGCCGGTCGGTGAGCACCTGCCGAGGAATCCCGGTGCGCTGGCGCATGTCGTCGAAGCGCCGGATCCCGTTGAACACCTCGCGCAGCACCACGACGGTCCACCGCTCGCCGAGGATCGCCATCGCCCGCCCGATGGTGCAGTTGTCGACCGACCAGCCCAGCGCCTCCGGTGCCACCATGTGACCTAGGCTAGGTCTCGTTGACAGACCCAGCAACCTCCTGGGAAGCTGCCCTCTGACCGGGCGAAACGGGGCGACGACGTGACCGAGCCCCGCGAGGTCACCAGGCAGCACAGGTTGCCAGGTCATGGCGACGACGAGCGAAGCGAGGAGACGACGTGACCGAGCCCCGCGAGGTCACCAGGCAGCACAGGTTGCCAGGTCATGGCGACGACGAGCGAAGCGAGGAGACGACGTGACCGACACGCGGGCGGGCGAACGCCACCGCACCTTCTCGTGGGCCGATCCGACAGACAGTGCGGCCCAGCTCGGGCGGCGGGCCGGACTCGACCTGCTCCGCGCGATGATCGCCGGCGAGCTGGCCGCGCCGCCGGTCACCGAGCTGATCGGGATGGGTCGGATGACCGCCGAGGAGGGCCGGGTCTCGGTCGAGATGACCGCGCGGGAGTTCCACTACAACCCGCTCGGCACGGTGCACGGCGGGGTGCTGTCGATCCTGCTGGACACCGCCGCCGGCTGCGCCGTGCACACCACGCTGCCGGCCGGGATGGGCTACACGACGATGGATCTCAACGTGAAGTTCCTCCGCCCGGTGACGGTGCAGAGCGGGATGCTGCGCTGCGAGGGCACGGTCATCCAGCGCGGCCGCCGGACCGCCCTCGCCGAGGCGCGGCTCACCGACGGGAGCGGCCGGCTGGTCGCGCACGCCACCTCGTCCTGCCTGCTCTTCGAGACCACCGAGGAGGATGCCGGGCCGGTCGCGACCACGTCCGGCAGCCAGCCCGGCGGCACGCCGGTCGGCTAGTTCGGACCGCCTCCGCCGGCCGACCTATCCGACCCGGTCGGGCGGCGGGCGGTAACCGACAAGTCCGTCCCCGGTCGCCACCACCAGCAGCCCGGGCAGCGCTACGAGATCGGTCACCGGGGCACCCACCTCGATCGTCCGGCCCGGTGTCCCCGGCTCGCCGACGGGCTGCCACCGCAGCACGCTGCCGTCGGCCGCCACCAACCAACTGGTCCGGTCGGCCTGGACGACGGCAAGCGCGCGTACCGGCCGGGTGGCGGTCAGCACGACGACGGGTTCGGGCGGCGGGTCGTCCACCATCGGCGCGACCGGACCGTCGGGCTCGCCGCCGGCCCCGGGCTGCCCGCCACCGGGCCGGCCGGACCGCTTCGACCGGACCAGGTCGGTGACGTCGACGCAGCGGACCTGCCCGTTGCGGCCGGCCCCGAACACCAGGCCGCGCCCGTGGACCGTCCCGGTCGCCACGGCGTACGCGGCACCCCCGTGACCGTCCAGTACCGTCCACCCGGGCGACCCCCAGGCGTCGAGGTCCCAGAGTCGTACGGTGTCGTCCTCGGCGGCGGTCAACCCGACCGGTACCCCGGCCAGCTCGCCGATCGCCACCCCCCGGATCCGGCCGGAGTGCCCGGTCACCGCGCCGTCCCGCCGGCCGGTCGGGATGTCGACCCGGAACAGCGCGGCGCCGTCCGCCACCAGCAGCACCCGGCGGCCGTCCAGCAGCCCCGTGCCGAGCGGCCCGGATGGGGAACCGCCGGCCGCACCCGCCGCGTGCCGCGATTCCGGCCCCGGGCGGCCCGCGGGGTTCCGGCCGAACGGCACCGCGCCGATCGGGTCCCCGGTGCCCGGGTCCCAGAGCGCGACGCCGTCCGGCCCGATCTCGGCCAGCACCGGGTGCTCGCCCGGCACCAGCACTGCCCCGTCCGGGACCCCGTCGAGCGGCAACTCGACCTCGGCCCCGGTCACGGGGTCGAGTCCCCGGACCCGAGACCCGGACAACGCCGCGAGCAGCACCGGCCGCCCCGCCAGCCCGCCGACCGCGAGGCGATGCCCGGAAACGCCCGGCGGCTCCGGCGCCGCGCCGTCCTGGTCGCCGGGCGGCGGGTCGCGCCGGAACGGGTACGGGCGCTCCGGGTCCCAGACCCAGACCAGGCCCGCACCGTCCCCGGTGACCAGCATCGACCGCCCGCCGATCTCGACCGCGATCGTCCGGGTCGGCGCCGCCTCGTACGGGTAGCGGAACGCCTCGCCCAGTTGCCGGCCGGTCTCCGGCAGCCAGGCCCGTACGGTCGCGTCGTCGCCGCTCCACAGCACCGTACGCTCGCCGAGCCGGCCGGCCAGCACGGAGTTGACCTGGCCGGTGTGCCCGGCGAATGCCGGCCCGAGAGGTCGCCGGTCGCGCAGGTCCCAGGCCCGGGCCACCCGCCCGGCGGCGCCGAGCAGGATCGGCCGGCCGTGCCAGTCCGCGAACCCCAGCACGGTCACCAGCCCGGAAACCTCGAAGCCGTACTCGCCGAGCGACTCGACCCGGACGCCGTCGCCGTCGGCCGGCGTCAACTCCAGTCGCCACAGCGACACCCGACCGGCACTGGTACCGACCGCCAACACGGCGGCCTGGCCCGCCTCGGTCGCGGCCAGCACGCTGATCCGCTCGCTCCCGGTCCGCAGCGTGCGCAGCCGGGCACCCCGGTCGGCGCCGAGCGACCAGATCTCCAGGTGCGGCGATCCGCCGGTCAGCACCGCGCAGGGACGGCCGGCCAGCGTGACGGTGGCCAGGGACCGCACGTCGCCGCACCACTGCCGCCAGCGGGACCGGCCGCTGTCGAGGTCGCTCACCTGGAGGTAGCCGGCGCCGGCGCCGGAGACGACCAACTGCTCGCCGTCGATCCGGACGGTCGCGGACGCCCGCGCGTGGGCCCGCTCGTCCACCGCGCCGACCAGTTCACCGTCGGGCAGGTCGAGCACTACCCGGGCCCCGGCATAGCTGGTGACCAGTGCCCGGGGGCGTCCGGTCCGGTCGTCGGTGAAGCCGACCAGCGCGGTGACCCAGGCCGGCACCGGCTGGTACGGCCCGGGTCGCGCCGGCAGCGGTCGCGGTCGCCGGCCGGGCGGCCCCCAGATCCAGCGCGGCAGGCCGGTCCAGGCCGGTTCGCCGGCGGTACGGCGGGCGGACCGCTCCGGCGTACGCCGGCCCGTCCCGTCGGTCATCGGCGGCTCGCCGTCCCGGAATGCCGCCCCTCCGCCGCGGCGACGGACAGCCAAAGGATGGAGAGAGAAAGCAGGAACACGATTGTGGGGATCCCTCGTGGAGGCTCGGCCGGCGCCGGATCAGGTCGAGTGGAATCGAAGGGCGAATCGACCGGAATGAACGACGGAGAAATGATCGGACGACGTCAGCGCATCGACGATCACTTACCGCATCTTAGTCGGGCGGGCATGCCGGCCGGCCCCCGCGAAAGGAGCGGCATGCCCGACACGGGCGGCATGCCCGACACGGATGGCATGCCCGACACGGAACGGCATTGCGCAGCCACGCCGACCGGAGACCCACCCGGATCCGGGACCGGGGTGACCCGATTCCCGGAGCCGGGCCAGATCCCCTAGACCGAGAGCAGTGAGCGCACCGACGGGTCGCGCAGGTCGCCCCGGTCGCCGGACCGGACCACCTCGCCGGCGTCCAGGATCACGAACCGGTCGGCGAGCCGCAGTGCCAGGTCCAGATACTGCTCGACGAGCAGGATGGCAAGCCCGAGTTCACTGTGCAGCCGCTGTACCGCCTCCTCGATCTCCAGGATGATCGACGGCTGGATGCCCTCGGTCGGCTCGTCCAGCAACAGCATCTTCGGCCGGCTGACCAGCGCACGGGCGATGGCGAGCTGCTGCTGTTGCCCGCCGGAGAGAAAGCCGGCCCGGCGCTTGCGCAACGCGGGCAGCGCCGGAAACAGGTCGAGGGCCTCGTCCACCGCGCCCTGGCTGACCTGACCGGCCGCCTCCGCCGCCACCTGGAGGTTTTCCGCGACGGTGAGCTGCGGAAAGGTCTCGTGGCCGGGCGGCACGTAACCGAGTCCCCGACGTACCCGTTCGTGGGTCTTCAGCCCGGTGATGTCCTCCCCGGCGAAGTGCACCCGGCCGCCCCGGACCGGCAGTACGCCCATGATCGCCTTGAGCAGGGTCGTCTTGCCCACGCCGTTGCGCCCCATCACGCAGACCAGGGAGCCGGCCGGCGCTTCCAGGTCCACCCCGAAGAGCACCTGCGCCCGCCCGTACGCCACGTCCAGGCCCTGCACGGTCAGCATCACGACACCTCCTTGACCAGGTCGGCACTCTCCTTGCGGGTCCGGCCGAGATACACCTCCTGCACCCGGGGGTCGGCCTGCACCTCGGCCACCGTCCCCTCGCAGAGCAGCCTGCCCTCGTGCAGCACCGTGACGGTGCTGGCGAACCGGCGCAGGAAGTCCATGTCGTGTTCCACCACGATCACCGTGTGCTCCCTCGCCACCTGCCGGAGCAGCTCGCCGGTGCGGGCCCGCTCGTCCCGGCTCATCCCGGCCACCGGCTCGTCCAGCAGCAGCAGGCTGGGCCGCTGGGCGAGCAGCATGCCGATCTCCAGCCACTGCCGCTGCCCGTGCGAGAGTTCTCCCGCCAGCCGGTCCGCCAACCCGGCCAGCCCGGTGGTCTCCAGCGCCTCCGCCACCTGGTCGGCGATCCCCCGGCGGCGCCGCAGCAGGGTGCCGAGCGGGCGCCGGAACGTCGCCGCCAGATCCAGGTTCTCCAGTACGGTCAACTGCTCGAAGACCACCGACGTCTGGAAGGTACGGCCGATGCCGAGCCGGACGATCTGGTGCTCCCACCGCCCCAGCAGTTCGGCACCGGCGAAGCGTACGGAGCCGGAGGCGGGTCTGGTCAGCCCGGTGATCACGTCGATCAGGGTGGTCTTGCCGGCTCCGTTCGGTCCGATCAGGAAGCGCAGCTCGCCGGTGCTGACGGTGAGATCGAGGTCGGTGATGGCCCGGAAACCGGAGAAGACCACGTTCAGCCCGCGCACCTGCAACAGCTCGGTCATGCCGGCTCCTCCCCCCGGTTGGCGGCCACCGCCGGTACCCCGGCCGCCGGGCGCTCGACCCGCGCGGCCGGGTCGACAGGGCCGGATCCGTTCGCCGCCGCCGTACCCGAGCCGACCGGGGCCGCCACGGCGCGGGGCGGGCGGCGGCGCCGGTGCCGGACGGCGGCCCGGAGGTCGGCGGTGAGCCCGGCGAGCCCGCGCGGCGCCCAGAGCATCACCACCACGAACATCGCGCCCTGGAGGTAGACCCAGTTGTCCGCCGACTCCTCGCTGAAGATGGTCTTGGCGTAGTTGACCAGCAGGGCGCCGCCGACCGCGCCGGCCAGCGAGAACCGGCCGCCGATCGCCACCCCGATCAGCAGCTCGAGCGAGGCGACGATGCCCAGGTTGGCCGGGCTGAGCAGGCCGACCATCGGCACGAAGAGCGCACCGGCGATCCCGGCCATCCCGGCGGAGACGGCGAACGCGATGGTCTTCACCACGGCCGGCTCGTAGCCGAGGAAACGCACCCGGTCCTCGCCGTCCCGGACCGCGACCAGCAGTTGCCCGAAGCGGCTGCGCGAGAGCTGCCAGGCGAGCAGGAACATCGCCCCGAGCACAGCCACCACGACCAGGTAGAGGATCCGCTTGTCGCCCGGCTGGTAGAGGTCGAGGCCGTAGAACATCTGGAAGTTGGTCAGCCCGTTCGTGCCGCCGGTCAGCCCCTGCTGGCCGACCAGCAGGATCACGAACGCGGCGGCCAGCGCCTGGGAGAGCACGGCGAAGTAGGCGCCCCGGACCCGCTGCCGGAAGACCAGCAGGCCGAGCAGGACCGCGACGGTGACCGGCAACACCACCACCATGGCGAGCGCGAAGACCGGGTTGGCGAACGGCCGCCACAGCGCCGGCAGGCTCTCCACCCCGCTCCAGACCATGAAGTCCGGCAGCCCGCCGGGGCCGGCCTCGCGCAGTTTCAGGTGCATGCCCATGGCGTAGCCGCCGAGGCCGAAGAAGACGCCCTGGCCGAGGGTGAGCATGCCGCCCCGGCCCCAGGCCAGGCCGATCCCGACCGCGACGATGGCGTAGCAGAGGTACTTGCCGAGCAGGTCCAGCCGGAACGGCGAGAGCACCGCCGGGGCGACCAGTACCAGCAGCAGGCCGACCGCGACGAAGAGTGCCGGACCGGCCAGCCGCCGCCGGACCGGGCCGGCCGACCCGTCCGGCACGGTCGCCACCGCCCCGGTCACGACAGTGCCCGGGTACGGACGACGAACATCCCCTGCGGGCGGAGCTGGAGGAATGCGATGATCACGGCGAACACCACCACCTTGGCGAAGCTGGCCCCGTTGTCGACCCAGAATTCGACGAAGCTGTTCAGGATGCCGAGGGCGAAGGCGGCGATGACCGCGCCCCGGAGTTGCCCGAGGCCGCCGGCGACGACCACCAGGAACGCGTCCACGATGTAGTTGGTGCCCAGGGTGGGCCCGACCGGGCCGATCAGGGTGAGCGCCACCCCGGCCACCCCGGCCAGGCCGGAGCCGATGAAGAAGGTGAGCTGGTCGACCCGTTCGGTGGCCACCCCGCTGACCGCGGCGAGCTGCCGGTTCTGCATCACCGCGCGCATCCGCCGGCCGTGCCGCAGCCGGGTCAGGTAGAGCCAGATCGCCAGCACGCAGCCGACCGCGAGCATCATGATGAAGACCCGGTTGTACGGCAGCCGCACGCCACCGAGGTCGAGGCCGCCGGTGAGCCAGCCCGGGGCGCGTACCTGCACGTTCGGCGCGCCGAAGATGTCCCGGGCAACCTGTTGCAGGATGAGGCTGATCCCCCAGGTGAGCAGCAGGGTGTCCAGCGGCCTGCCGTAGAAGTGCCGGATCGCCAGCCGTTCGAGGATCAGCCCCAGCACGCCGGCGACGGCGAACGCCACCGGCAGGGCGACCAGCACCGACTGGGTACCGACCAGCGGTTGCAGCAGGTACGCGGTGTACGCGCCGGCCATGATGAACTCGCCGTGGGCCATGTTGATCACGCCCATCTGGCCGAACGTGAAGGTCAGACCGAGGGCGATCAGGAGCAGCACCGCTCCGATGCTCGCCCCGATCACCAGTTGGTTGAGTGTCGCCATGGCGCCGCGCCTCCGTCCCGGCTCGCAGCCGTCAGTCGGTCGTCAGCCGGGCCGGTGCCCGGTGCTCGGTCCTCAGCCGGGCCGGCGCCCGGTGCTCGGTCCTCAGCCGGGCCGGCGCCCGGTAGTCGGTCGCGGTCGGTGCCCGCCGGTCAGGAGAGCCCGGCGGCCCACGGGTACCCCTTCAGGTAGGGGTCCGGCTTGATCGGCTGGCCGGAGTTCCAGACCTCCTTGATCTGGCCGTCCGGCTGCACCAGCCCGATCCGGGCGGTCTTGAAGACGTGCTGGTTCTCGCCGTCGATGGTGACGGTCCCCTCCGGGGTCTCCAGCGCGATCCCGGCCGACGCCTTTTTCACCGCCTCGACGTCCACACTGCCGGCCTTGCGCACCGCCTCCGCCCAGAGGTAGACGGCGTTGTAGCCGGCCTCCATCGGGTCGGAGGTGACCTTGGCGGCGCCGTACTTGGCCTTGAACGCCTGCACGAAGGTGTCGTTCCGGGCCCCGGCGGTGGTCTGGTAGTAGTTCCAGGCGACCAGGTGCCCGGCCACGTTCTCCGGGCCGATCCCGACGACCTCCTCCTCGGCGACGCTGACCGAGACGGTCGGCATCGCCTCGGCGGTGATGCCGCTGCTGCGCAACTGCTTGAAGAAGGCGACGTTGCTGTCCCCGTTGAGGGTGTTGAAGACCGCGTCCGGCCTGGCCTGCTGGAGCTTGTTCACCACCGTGCTGTACTCGGTGTGCCCCAGCGGGGTGTACTCCTCGCCGAGCACGGTCATCCCGTTCGCCGCCGCGTACGCCTTGATGATCTTGTTTGCGGTACGCGGGAAGACGTAGTCGCTGCCGACCAGGAAGATGGTCTTCTTGCCCTGCTCCTTCAGGTAGTCCAGGCCGGGCACGATCTGCTGGTTGGTGGTCGCTCCGGTGTAGAAGATGTACGGCGAACTCTCCAGCCCCTCGTACTGGACCGGATACCAGAGCAGCGCCTTGTTGCGCTCGAAGACCGGCAGCATCGCCTTGCGGCTGGCCGAGGTCCACCCGCCGAAGACGGTGGCGACCCGGTCGGCGGAGATGAGCTTCTGCGCCTTCTCGGCGAAGGTGGGCCAGTCCGAGGCGCCGTCCTCGACGACGGGTTCGAGCTTCTTGCCGAGTACCCCACCGGCCGCGTTGATCTCTTCGATGGCGAGCAGTTCGGCATCCCGTACGGTCACCTCGCTGATCGCCATGGTGCCGCTCAACGAGTGCAGGATGCCGACCTTGATGGTGCTTCCACTGCCAGCTCCCGACGCCGTCGTCGGATCTTCGGCACATCCGGCCGCGGCCAGCACCATCGCCGCCGCGGCCAGCATGACCAGCCGGTTCCGTACGCCTCGTGGCATCCGCCTCCCCTTTCACCGGGCTGCTGCGTAGTGCCACGAACCGTAGGAATGAAGGATTTCATGAATCTGAGTGCATCGATGTCTGTCGTGTTAACGAACTCTCACAACGCAGATCGACCATCAGAGTCACGGAGCCGGTACGCACCCCGGCTATACATTGGGTGTATACGTGTGGTGTAGAGTCCCCGGGCATGTCGATCGGACAGACTTTCCTGGGCCTCCTCGAGGCCAGCCCCCGGCACGGTTACGAGCTGAAACGGGTCTACGACGAACGGTTCGGCCAGGGCCGCCCGCTGCACTACGGGCAGGTCTACTCGACGCTGGCCCGGCTGCTGAAAAGCGGTCTGGTCGAGGTCGACGGGGTGGAGCCCGGCGCCGGCCCGGAGCGCAAGCGCTACGCCATCACCGAGGCCGGGGTCACCGACGTACGGCGCTGGCTGGCCCAACCGGAGAAGCCCGACGCCTACCTGCAGAACACCCTCTACGCCAAGGTGGTGCTCGGGCTGCTCACCGGCCGCGACGCCGCCGACATCCTGGACGTGCAGCGCGCCGAGCACCTGCGGCTGATGCGTACCCTGACCCGGCGCAAGGCCGACGGCGACCTCGCCGACCAGCTCATCTGCGACTTCGCGCTCTTCCACCTGGAGGCCGACCTGCGGTGGCTGGAGCTGACCGCCGCCCGCCTCGACCAGCTCGCCGCCACGCTCTCCGCCGCCACACCGGCGGCCCGGACCGACGCAGCAGCACCACAGACCGAGGCATCGGCGGCGCGGGCCGAGGCATCGGTGCGGTCCGGCGAGCCGACCGGACGCGGGGTGCCGGCATGAGCACCGCGGAACACCTGAGCACCGGGGACCAGCCGCTGCTTGCGGCGGTCGCGCTGCACAAGGCGTACGGGACGACTCCGGCATTGGACGGGGCGAGCCTGGCGATCCGGGCCGGCGAGGTGGTGGCCGTGATGGGTCCCTCCGGCTCGGGCAAGTCGACCCTGCTGCACTGCCTGGCCGGGATCGTCCGGCCGGACGCCGGTGCGGTGCGCTACCGCGACCGGGAACTCTCCGCGATGTCGGACGCCGAGCGCAGCGCGCTGCGCCGCAGCGAGTTCGGCTTCGTGTTCCAGTTCGGCCAACTGGTACCCGAACTGACCTGCCTGGAGAACGTCGCGCTGCCACTGCGGCTGGCCGGGGTACGCCGCCGCGAGGCCGAGCGCCGGGCGGCCGAGTGGCTGGCCCGCCTGGAGGTCACCGACGTGGCCGGGCAGCGCCCCGGCGAGGTCTCCGGCGGGCAGGGGCAGCGGGTCGCGGTGGCCCGGGCCCTGGTCACCGCGCCCCGGGCGGTCTTCGCCGACGAGCCGACCGGCGCGTTGGACTCGCTCAACGGCGAGCAGGTGATGCGGCTGCTCACCGGGGCGGCCCGGGAGGCCGGGGCCGCCGTCGTACTGGTCACGCACGAGCCGCGGGTCGCCGCGTACGCCGATCGGGAGATCGTGGTGCGGGACGGCCGTACCCGCGAGACCGTGCTGGCGGACCGGTGAGCCGGCCCCGCGCCACCGGCTGGGCGGCCGACCTGGCCCTCGGGGCCCGGCTGGTCTTCGCCGGTGGCCGCAACGGGCTGCTCCGGACCCTGATGACCGCCCTCGGGGTGGGCCTCGGGGTGGCGCTGCTGCTGACCAGCACCTCCATCTCCACCATGCTGGACGGCCGCTCGGAGCGGACCGCCGCCCGCGACGACCAGTTCTTCGGTGTCGACCAGCCGCCGCCCGGCGACCGGACCCTGCTGGTCACGGCCGCTGACACCGTCTACCGGGACGAGGTGATCCGGGGCCGGCTGCTCCAACCGGATGGGGCGCATCCGCCGGTACCCCCGGGGCTGACCCGGCTGCCCGGCCCCGGTGAGCTGGTGGTCTCCCCCGCACTGGCCCGGCTGCTCGACTCGCCGGACGGGGCCCTGCTCCGGCCCCGGCTCGACCATCCCGTCGTCGGCACCATCGCCGACCAGGGCCTCTCCGGCCCCAACGAGTACGCCTACTACCTCGGCACGGACCGGCTCCGGCCGGGCGGCGGCACGATGCGGATCGACCACTTCGGTGCCGAGCCGAGCGGCGAGGGGCTGGACCCCGTGCTGATGCTGCTCGTCATGATCATCTTCGTGGTGCTGCTGCTGCCGATCGCGGTCTTCATCGCCGCCGCCGTACGCTTCGGCGGCGAGGCCCGGGACCGGCGACTCGCCGCACTCCGGCTGGTCGGCGCCGACGCGGTGACGACCCGCCGGGTCGCGGCCGGCGAGGCGCTGGTCGGCGCGCTCTTCGGGCTGCTCGGCGGTGCGGTCTTCTTCCTGCTCGGCCGGCAACTCGTCGAACTCGTCACGCTGGAGGGGATCAGCGTCTTCGCCGGGGACGTTCGGCCCAGCCCGGCGCTCGCCGTACTGATCGTGCTGGCGGTGCCGGCGGTCGCCGTCGCGGTCGCCCAGCTCGCGCTGCGCCGGATCGTCGTCGAACCGCTCGGCGTGGTACGCCGGTCCGCCAACCGGCGGCGCCGGCTCTGGTGGCGTTTGATCGTGCCGGTCGTCGGCGCCGCGC
Source organism: Plantactinospora sp. ZYX-F-223 (assembly GCF_039649625.1). Classification (NCBI taxonomy): domain Bacteria; kingdom Bacillati; phylum Actinomycetota; class Actinomycetes; order Micromonosporales; family Micromonosporaceae; genus Plantactinospora; species Plantactinospora sp. ZYX-F-223. The sequence continues at coordinate 136,964 of NZ_JBDJAV010000019.1, forward strand.
TGCTCGCCCCGCTGCGCGGCGGGATCGACCAGACCGGCGGCCCGGTCAACCAGGCTCAGGTGATCATCGGAGTGGTGCTGCTGCTGGTCGGGGTCGCCGCGCTGCTGCCCTGGCTGGTCGAAGCCGTGGTCCGCCGGATGCGCGGCGGCAGCGTCTCGTGGCAGCTCGCCATCCGCCGGCTGCAACTCGACAGCGAGTCCTCGGCCCGGATGGTGAGCGGGGTCGCGGTCGCGGTGGCCGGCGGGATCGCCCTGCAGATGCTCTTCGCCGGGGTCCAGCACAACTACGTCCGGGACACCGGCCAGGACGTCAGCCGGGCCCAGGCGATGGTCCTGGTCAGGGACGATCTGGGGCCGGACGCCGGCTCGCTGGCCGAACGGTTCCGGACCGTCCCAGGGGTCGAACGGGCGGCCGCCGTCCTCGACACCACCATCTCGCCGGTCGGCTCCACACCCGACGAGTACGGCGAGCGGCCCGGCGGCCTGCTGCGGATCGCGGACTGCGCGGAGCTGCGCGAACTCGCCAACCCGGACCGCTGCGTGGACGGCGACGTGTTCCAGATCGTCGACGAGCAGTCACCGGAACAGGCGAACCAGCCGGCACCCGGGCAGCAGGTGGAGATCGGTTTCCGGGATCCGGAGACCACCACGCGGTGGACCGTCCCGACCGATCTGCGGACCGTACCCGCCCGCACCGACCCGGCCGGCAACCGGTTCACCGGCCTGCTCGCCACCCCCGGCGCACTCGACCCGGCCGCGCTACCTGGTCTGCGCGGCAGGGTCTACCTCGTGATGGACCTGAGCCGCCCTGACACCATCGAACTGGTCCGCAACGCGGCCGCCGGGATCGGTCCGACGACCGACGTGCAGACGCTGCGCGCCACCGAGGAGGTCAGTCGGTTCGCCCAGATCCGCCGCGGGCTCTACGTCGGGGTGGTCGCCACCCTGCTGCTGCTCGGCGCCAGCCTGCTGGTCGGCATCCTGGAGCAGTTGCGGGAACGGCGCCGGACGCTCGCCGTGCTGGTGGCGTTCGGCACCCGGCGCGGCACGCTGGGCGCCTCGGTGCTCTGGCAGACCGCCGTACCGGTGCTGCTCGGCCTGGCCCTGGCGATCGTGCTGGGTACGGCGCTCGGCGGCATCCTGCTGTCCCTGGTCGGCCAGCCGGTACGCCTCGACTGGCCCAGCATCGGCACCATGTCCGGGATCGCGGCCAGCGTCGTCCTGCTGGTGACCGGGGCGAGCCTGCCGGTGCTGTGGCGGTTGCTCCGGCCGACCGGGCTCCGCACGGAATGACCGCGACCGGGCAGGTCCAGCGCGGGGGACGGGTCCCCGCGGTCGACCGGCGCTGACCCGGCCCGGTCCCGGAGCGGGCGCTCCCGGGACCGGGCCGCCCCCTCCCCGGTGTGGGTCTGTCAGGCCCCGGCCCGGCGGGCCAGCCGGGCGTCCCGCTTCTCCTCGAACCGGGCCGCCGCCCGGTCCAGCTCGTCGAGTTGCGCCGCCATCTGCTCGCGGGCGGCCTCGCCGTCGGAGTCCAGGCCGGTGACGTTCCAGACGTCCCACTGCCGCAGTACCGGCAGCAGCACGTCGTCGCGGTGCTGGCGCAGGTCGTAGATCCCGGCCAGGGCCATCGCCACCGACTTGCGGGCGAAGCCCTCGATGCCGTTGCCGGGCATCTGGAAGTCGGCCACCACGTCGGCGACCGCCCGCATCGCCTGGCTCGGGGCCAGCTCGAAGGCGGCGCCGAGCAGGTTGCGGTAGAAGACCATGTGCAGGTTCTCGTCCGCGGCGATCCGGGCGAGCAGTTGTTCGCAGCGCGGGTCGCCGGTGACCCGGCCGGTGTTGCGGTGCGAGATCCGGGTGGCGAGTTCCTGGAACGAGACGTACGCCAGCGAGTGCAGCACCTCGTCGTCGTGCGGGTTGTCGTAGCCGGCGGACATGTGGGTCATCCGGGCCCGCTCCAGCGCCACCGGGTCGACCGCCCGGGTCACGGTGAGGTAGTCCCGGATCGCCGTGCCGTGCCGCCCCTCCTCGGCGGTCCACCGGTGCACCCAGGTCCCCCAGGCGCCGTCCCGACCGAAGAGCGTCGCGATCTGGTGGTGGTACGACGGCAGGTTGTCCTCGGTCAGCAGGTTGACCACCAGCGCGGTCCGGGCCACCTCGGGCACCGTGCTGTCCTCGGGCGCCCACGCCTCGCCGTCGAGGATCCCGTCGAAGGTCCGCCCCTCACCCCACGGCACGTACTCGTGCGGGAACCACTCCTTGGCAACCCGGAGGTGCCGGTCGAGATTGTCCGCGACGACCGGCTCCAACTCGATCAGCAGGGCGGTCTGGCCCAGCGGTGCGGTGGGGGTGACGGTCACGGGCTCTCCCTACGCTGGCGTAAGTTACGTTCGCGTAGGTTACGGCCGGCACCCCCGGTCAGGCAAGATCAGCCCACCGTCGGCCAGAGGTCCGCCGCCGGCGGCTGCCAGACATCCGGCGCCGCCGCCACCTGGTCGCCGGAGCGGATGTCCTTCACCTCGTCGCCGACGCCGTCCGCGCCCGGGAACCAGACGTACGGGATGCCGCGCCGCTGCGCGTACCGGATCTGCTTGCCGAACTTCGCCGCCGACGGCGACACCTCGGTCGGGATGCCCCGGCGGCGCAGCGCGTCGGCGATCCGGTTGCTCTCCGGCCGGCGCTCCTCGGCCGCCAGCGCCACCAGCACGCAGGTCGGCACGCTGCGGGAGATCGTCAACGCCTCCGCGCCGAAGAGCAGCCCGAGCAGCCGGGTGACCCCGATCGAGATGCCCACTCCCGGGAACCGGGCATTGGCGTCGCTGGCGAGGTTGTCGTACCGGCCGCCGGAGCTGACCGAGCCGAACCGCTCGTACCCGCGCAACTGGGTCTCGTAGACCGTACCGGTGTAGTAGTCCAGGCCCCGGGCGATGCGCAGGTCGGCCACGCAGAGCCCGGGGGCGTGCGCGACCGCGTTCTCCATCACCGCGACCAGCTCGGCCAGCCCCTCGTCCAGCATCGGGTCGGTCACCCCGAGCCCGCGCACCGCGTCGGCGAAGGACGGATCCGCTGTGGCGATCTCGGCCAGCGCCAGGCACGCCTTGGCCTGTGCCTCGGTCGCCCCGGCGGTCTCGGCCAGCAGCGCCGCCACCCGGTCCGGCCCGATCCGGTCCAGCCGGTCCAGCGCGCGCAGTGCCGCCAGCGGGTCGGCCAGCCCGACCCCCCGGTAGAAGCCCTCCAGGATCTTGCGGTTGTTCACCTGGATCGTGATCGGCAGCCGCCCGTCGGTGCCACCGATCGGCAGGCCGCCGAGCGCGTCGCCGATCACCAGCGGGATCTCGGCCTCGTGGTGCGGCGGCAGGACGTCCCGGTCCACGATGTCGATGTCGGCCTGGAGGAACTCGCGGTAGCGCCCCTCCTGCGGGCGCTCCCCCCGCCAGACCTTCTGGATCTGGTAGCGCCGGAACGGGAACTGGAGCCGGCCGGCGTTCTCCAGCACGTACCGGGCGAACGGCACCGTCAGGTCGAAGTGCAGCCCCAGGGTGCCCTCGCCGGCGCCCGCCGGCCCCTCCTCCTGGAGCCGGCTGATCAGGTAGACCTCCTTGGAGGTCTCACCCTTGCGCAGGAGCTGCTCCAGCGGCTCGACGGCGCGGGTCTCCAGCGGCGCGAAGCCGTACAGCTCGAAGGTGCGCCGGATCCGCTCCAGCACGTACTGCTCGATCATCCGCTGCGGCGGGGTCCACTCCGGGAAGCCGGAGATCGATGTTGGCTTGCTCATCATGCTCCTGTCGGATCTCGCGCCAACGCGCGAGCGGGGATTACCAGCCCCGGGTGGGCGCGACCCACGGCCCGTCGAGGTCAGCGACCTCGATCAGGTACGGGTTGCTCGCCCGCTCGCGGCCGATGCTGGTCGCGGGGCCGTGGCCGGGCAGCACGACGGTGTCGTCGGCAAGCGGGAGGATCTTCTCCCGCAGGCTCCGCACCATGGTCGGCAGGCTGCCGCCCGGCAGGTCGGTGCGGCCGATCGACCCGGCGAAGAGCACGTCGCCCGCCAGGCAGATCTGCTCCGCCGCCCAGTCCACCCCGGGTGGAAGGGGCAGGTCGGACCGGACGGCCGGGCCCGCGCCCGGCAGCCGGAACAGCACCGACCCGCCGGTATGGCCCGGCGCGTGGTCGACGGTGATCTCCAACCCGGCCAGGGCCAGGGTCGCCCCGTCGGTCAGCTCGGCCACCTCCTCCGGCTCGGCGTACGGCAGCCGGCCGCCGAAGAGCTGGGCGAGGTCCATCGAGAGCGCCTTGGCCGGGTCGGCGAGCAGCTCGCGGTCGCCCGGATGCACGTACGCCGGAATGCCCCGGGCGCCGCAGACCGGCGCGACCGAGAAGGTGTGGTCGAGATGACCGTGGGTCAGCAGCACGGCGGCCGGCCGCAGCCGATGCTCGGCCAGCAGATCGTCGAGCCGGTCCAGCACCCCGATGCCGGGGTCGACGACGACACACTGTTCCCCTGGCGCGGTGGCCACCACATAGCAGTTGGTGCCGAAGGCGTCCGCGGGGAAGCCGGCGACGAGCACGTGGGCTCCTCCCATCCGACGGTCTCAGTAGCGTTTGGCCCTCAGGTCTCAATGTCAGTTTCGACCCCACCATATCGGGCGGCCCGCACGACCGACCGCTCATATACACCTGCCCCGGGAGGCGCCAGGAGACACAGTGATAATCTCCGATGGTTTCGGGGTGACCTCGTACAACACTTTCCCAGCGGTTACCCGTACACTCTGGCGGGCGTGTGGCGTGGCGCACTTGACGCCGGGGCGGCGGATCGTGCCGTGGCCAGGACGACCGCCGGCACGGCGACCTGAGGTAAGACGACGACCAGGGCACATGGAAAGGGGAGCGCGGGTGGCTTCCAGCAGAGACCGGCAGCGCAAACTCGCGCGGGCCAAGCTCGACCGGCAGATGGCCCGCCGGGCGGCCGCCGCCCGGCGCAAGCGACAGATCCGGGCCGGTATCGGCTCCGCCGTCGCACTGCTGCTGATCGTGTTGGGCTCGTTCTGGGCGCTCGGCGGTTTCGACCGTGACCCGGCCGACGACGCCGCCGCCCCCGAGACGTGCGCCTGGACCAGCCAGGACGCCCAGGCGAACACGAACCTGAAGGACGTCGGCACCCCGCCCACCCGGGACCTGCCCACCACCGGCACCCGGCCGATGACGATCACCACGGACCAGGGCGCCCCGGTCACCGTCGAGCTGGACCTGGCGAATGCGCCGTGTGCGGCGGCCAGCTTCAGCCACCTGGCCGGGAAGTCGTTCTTCGACAACACCAAGTGCCACGAACTGACCAGCGAGGGAGCGCTGCGCTGCGGCGACCCGAGCGGTACCGGCCAGGGCGGCCCGACGTACACGTTCTTCAGCGAGAACACCCCGGACGCCCCGGCGCCGAGCCCGTCCGCCGACCCGTCGGCCAGCGCCAGCCCGTCGGCGAGCCCGTCCCCCAGCCCGACCGCGACCACCCCCGCCGCGCCGCTCTACCCGGTCGGCACCGTCGCGATGATCGGCAACCCACCCGGCGCCAACGGCAGCCAGTTCCTGATCTTCTTCAAGGACTTCAGCCCGACCCAGCCCAACTACCCGATCGTCGGCCGGGTGACCGGCGGGCTCGACGTGATCAAGAAGATCGGCGCCATGGAAACCGTGGACAATGGTTCCGGCGTCAAAATCAAGCCGAAGACCGACGTGGTGATCCAGAGCCTCACCGTCGGTGAGCCGGCGTCGGGCGACCCGACGGCGGTACCGTCGGCGGCGACCCCGACGCCGACCGCGCCGTCGGCCAGCCCGACGGTCGCCGGACAGTCCTGAGAACCGCAGAGACCAGCCCAGCCGCGGACCCGGCCGCGCTGCACATAGTCCAGGAGGAGCCACCGTGACGTCCACCAGAGAGCGGCAGCGCGCCGCGGCGCGGGCCAAGCTGGAACGGGAGATGGCCGAGCGCGCCGCCGCCGCCCGCAAGCGCCGGCAAGTGCAGGCCAGCATCGGCGCGGGGGTGGCGTTGCTGCTGGTGGTCGCCGGCTCGGTGTGGCTGGTGATGAGTCTCGGCGACGACAAGGACGCCTCGACCGAGGCGGGCGCCGCCACCTGCGCCTGGACCGACATCCCGGCCGAGCAGCGCAACGCGGCGACCAAGGACGTCGGGCTGCCGCCGACCTCGGTGAAGAACACCGGCAGCCAGACGATGACGATCGACACCAACCTCGGTCCGATCACCGCCAAGATCAACCTCGCCGACGTGCCCTGCACCGCCGCCAGCTTCACCCACCTCGCCGAGAAGAAGTTCTTCGACAACACCAAGTGCCACCGGCTGGTCACCCAGGGCCTCCAGGTGCTCCAGTGCGGCGACCCGAGCGTCACCGGCGACAAGTGGAAGGAGACCGACGGCACCGGCGGGCCGACCTACCGGTTCGCCGAGGAGAACCTGCCGACGGACAAGCGGCCGCCGTACCCGGCCGGAGTGATCGCGATGGCGAACTCGGGGCAGCCGGGCAGCACCGGCAGCCAGTTCTTCATCGTGTACGGCGACTCGCAGCTGCCCGCCTCGTACACGGTGCTCGGCACCGTCACCGGCGGTCTGGACCTGGTCGCCCAGGTCGGCGCGGCCGGTGACGACGGCGCCTTCGCGCAGCAGGCCGGTGGCGGCCACCCGAAGAAGGAAGTCCTGATCAAGTCGCTGACCATGAGCGCCCCGGTCGGCTGAGACCGGACCCGTAGGCACAACGGCGCCGCGCCGCCCCGTCGAGGGGTGGCGCGGCGCCGTTCTTGTCGTTCGTGACGTGAGGCCCCCCCGTGCCGGCGGCCCGTTCTCCCGGCCTCCCGGACGGCTCAGGCGCCTGAGGTGACCCGGTAGGCGTCGAAGACGCCGTCCACCTTGCGTACGGCGGCGAGCAGGTGCCCCAGGTGCTTGGGGTCGGCCATCTCGAAGCTGAACCGGCTGACCGCCACCCGGTCCCGGGTGGTGGTCACGGTGGCGGAGAGGATGTTGACCCGCTCGTCGGAGAGCACCCGGGTCACGTCCGCGAGCAGCTTGTGCCGGTCGAGCGCCTCGACCTGGATCGCGACCAGGAACGTCGAGGCCGAGGTGAGCCGCCAGCTCACCTCGACGACGCGTTCGGTCTGCGCCCTGAGGTCCTCGGCGTTCGCGCAGTCGTCGCGGTGCACGCTCACCCCGCCGGAGCGGGTCACGAAGCCGAACACGGAGTCCGGCGGAACCGGCGTGCAGCAGCGGGCGAGCTTGATCCAGACGTCGCTGACCCCCCGGACCACCACGCCCGGGTCGTTGCTGTTGCCCCGGCGCTGCGGGCGCGTGGCGACCGCGGTCTCGGCGAGGTCCTCCGCGGCCCCCTCCTCGCCGCCGTAGCCGGCCATCAACTTCTGCACCACGGACTGCGCGGAGACCTGGCTGTCGCCGACCGCCGCGTAGAGCGAGGCGACGTCGGCGAGGTGCAGGTCCCGGGCGATGGTCATCAGGTTGTCCGTGGTCAGCATCCGCTGCAACGGCATGCCCTGCTTGCGCATCGCCTTGACGATCGCGTCCTTGCCGGCCTCGATCGCCTCCTCGCGGCGCTCCTTGTTGAAGTACTGCCGGATCTTCGTCCGGGCCCGTGGGCTCTTGACGAAGCCCAGCCAGTCCTGGGTCGGGCCGGCGGTGTCGGACTTCGAGGTGAAGATCTCGATCACGTCGCCGTTGGAGAGCGTCGACTCCAGCGGCACCAGCTTGCCGTTCACCCGCGCGCCGATGCACTTGTGCCCGACCTCGGTGTGCACCGCGTACGCGAAGTCCACCGGAGTCGAGGCGGTCGGCAGCGGGATCACGTCGCCCTTGGGCGTGAAGACGTAGACCTCCTGGCTGGAGAGGTCGAAGCGGAGCGCGTCGAGGAACTCGCTCGGATCGGCCGCCTCGCGCTGCCAGTCCAGCAACTGCCGCAGCCACGTCATCTCGTCGATGTGGGCCGGCGGGCCGACGATCGTCTCGCCCTTCTTCTCCTTGTACTTCCAGTGCGCGGCGATGCCGAACTCGGCCGTACGGTGCATCGCGTAGGTGCGGATCTGCATCTCGACCGGCTTGCCGGAAGGCCCGATGACCGTGGTGTGCAACGACTGGTACATGTTGAACTTCGGCATCGCGATGTAGTCCTTGAACCGCCCCGGCACGGGCTGCCAGTTCGCGTGGATCACACCGAGTGCCGCGTAGCAGTCCCGCACCGTGTCGACCAGGATGCGCACGCCGACCAGGTCGTAGATGTCGTTGAAGTCCCGACCCCGGACGATCATCTTCTGGTAGATCGAGTAGAGGTGCTTGGGCCGGCCGGTGGTCTCCGCCTTGATCTTGGCGGAACGGAGATCGATCTGCACCTTCTGGGTCACCTGCCGCAGCAGCGCCTCACGCTGCGGCTGGTGCTCCCCGATCAGCCGGTTGATCTCCTCGTAGCGCTTCGGGAAGAGGTTGGCGAAGGCCAGATCCTCCAGCTCCCACTTGATGGTGTTCATACCGAGCCGGTGCGCCAGCGGCGCCAGGATCTCCAGCGTCTCCTTCGCCTTCTGCTCCCGCTTGGCCGGGGGCAGGAAGGTCAGGGTACGCATGTTGTGCAGCCGGTCGGCCAGCTTGATGACCAGCACCCGGGGGTCCTTGGCCATCGCCACGACCATCTTGCGGATCGTCTCCGCCTTGGCCGCGTCGCCCAGCTTGACCTTGTCCAGCTTGGTGACGCCGTCGACCAGCAGGGCGACCTCGGCGCCGAAGTCGGCGCGCATCTGGTCGAGCCCGTAGTCGGTGTCCTCGATGGTGTCGTGCAGCAGCGCGGCGACCAGGGTGGTGGTGTCCATCCCGAGGTTGGCCAGGATGGTGGCGACCGCCAGCGGGTGGGTGATGTAGGGGTCACCGGATTTGCGGTATTGCCCGGAGTGCCACCGGGCGGCCATGTCGAAGGCACGTTGCAGCAGCCGCGCGTCCGCCTTGGGGTGCGACGCACGGTGTGTCGCGATCAGCGGCTCCAGCACCTCGCTCACCTGCGGGGTCTGCCAGGGAGCGTTGAACCGGGCCAGCCGGGCCCGGACCCGGCGCCCGGTCGGCGCGTTGGCCAGGGCGAAGCTCGTCGCGGGCGGCTGCGGAGCCCCGCCCGCCATTCCGGCGAACTCGGCGGTCGTGCCGGCCCCGATGGCACCGACGCCGGCCGGTACGGCCGGTACGGGGGCGGGACCGCCGAGCGGTCCGGCAGCCGCAGCGGCGGCACCGGCCTGGCTGCCGGCGGCCGGCTGGGCCGCACCGAGCGGTCGCGTCGCCCCGCCGGCCCGCCCGGGGCCGGTCTGGGCCTGCTCGGCGGCGGCCGTCGGCTCCACGGGCCCGGAGAGCGCACCAGGACGAGTGGGTCCGCCGGCCGGGGACTGGGCGCCGCCAGCGCTGGTCGTGACGTCGGCAGAAGTACCAGCCTCGTTGGTGGGATGCACCATGCCCTCCGCCGGAGGGGCGACATCGGAAGACACCGGCCTCCTCAACACTTCGCCGGGAATGACCCGACCGTAGCCGGTCGAGCCGGTCCTACGCCAGTCACGGGCATGTCGCCCGGGCCAGCCACGAAGGGCAATCGTACCCGCCCGGACAACCTGGTGACCGTCCTCCGGACGTACGGCGCGGTCGAGCGGTCACCGGGGGGCTAAACGGTCAACAGGGCATGAACCGACCGGGGCGCGAGCCGCTCGCGACCATTCAGGAAGCCCAGCTCCATCAGCACGCTGAACCCGGCCACCGTGCCGCCGGCCCGCTCGACCAACTCCAGGGTGGCCTGTGCCGTCCCGCCGGTGGCGAGTACGTCGTCGACCACCAGGACCCGGTGTCCGGCCGTAAACGCGTCCTGGTGCACCTCCAGGGTGGCCTCGCCGTACTCCAGGGCGTACGAGGCGGCGTACGCGGCCCGGGGCAGCTTGCCGGCCTTGCGCACCGGCACCACCCCGACCCCGGTGGCGTACGCGATCGCGGCGGCCACCACGAAGCCGCGCGCCTCGATCCCGACCACCACGTCGAACGAGTCCCGCCCGTGGTGGTCGACGATGTCGTCGATCACCGTCCGGAACGCGATGCCGTCGGCGAACAACGGCATCAGGTCCTTGAACACGATGCCGGGTTTCGGGAAGTCGGGCACGTCCAGTACCCGGCTGGCCACCAACTGCGCGGTGACCGGGCCGCTGTCGCCGCGTACCTCGGTCGGGGTCTCCGTCACACTGCGTCCTCTCCGGGCAAAGGCGCCCGACCCGCCGCCTGGGCGGCGCGTCGGGCGCCTTTCGGTCCGTTCGTCCGGCTCAGCGCCGGCTGTCCGGCTCAGCGCCGCTTGCCACCGGGCCGGTTGCCACCGGAGCGACCGCCCCGGGCGCCACCGGACCGCTTGCCCGACGGCCGGGAGCCGACCTTCGGCGCGGCCCCGGCCAGCGCGGTCGCCTCGGCCGCCGGCGCCGGAGCATCCTCAGCCGTCGGCTCGGCCGGCGTCTCGGCGGCCGGCCGGGCCTGGCCGGGTTGCCGGGCGGGGCGGCGCGTGGCGGAAGCGTCCCGGCCACCGCCGGCCCGGCGGGCCAGCACCCGCTGGGTGTGCTGCCGGATCCGCGGCTCCCGCTCCTTCAGCGACACCAGCAGCGGCGTCGAGAAGAAGATCGACGAGAAGAACGCGGCGCCCATACCGACGAAGAGCACCAGGCCGAGGTCCTTCAGCGTGCCGGCGCCGAGCAGCCCGGCACCGATGAAGAGCAGACCACCGACCGGCAGCAGGGCGACCACCGAGGTGTTGATCGACCGCATCAGCGTCTGGTTCAGGGCCAGGTTGGCCGCCTCGGCGTACGTCTGGCTGCTGCCACCGGTGATGCCCCGGGTGTTCTCCTGGATCTTGTCGAAGACCACCACGGTGTCGTAGAGCGCGAAACCGAGGATGGTGAGGAAGCCGACGACGGTCGACGGGGTCACCTCGAAGCCGACCGCCGAGTAGATGCCGGCGGTGAGCAGCAGGTCGAGGGCGAGGCCGGAGACCGCCGCGATCGCCATCCGCAGCTCGAACCGGAGCACCAGGTAGCCGGTGACCAGCACGAGGAAGATCACCAGACCGATCAGCGCCCGCTGGGTGATCTGGGCGCCCCAGGCCGCGCTGACCCGGTTGTCGCTGACCGGGACGCCCAGCTCCTGCGCGACCGCCGTCCGTACGTCAGTGGCCTGCTGCTGGTCGAGCGGCGAGGTCCGGAACAGGTAGGTGGCGTTGGCTCCGTTGCCGACCTGCTGGCTGGAGACCACCTCGGCCGGCCCCTCCGGAGTCGACTCGTCGGCGAGCGCGTTGTGCACCGCCTCCTCGGCCCGCTGCATGGTGCCGACCGAGGTCGGCACCTGGAACTCGTTGCCGCCCCTGAACTCGATGCCGAGGGTGAAGCCCTGGATCACGAAGCTCAGCACGGTCAGCAAGACCAGGCCACCGCAGATGCTGAACCACAGCTTGCGGCGGGGGACGATCGCGAGACCGGCCTCACCGCGGTACAAGCGGCTGGCGAGCCCACTCCTGCTCATCTCAGGCCTCCTTCACGCGGGTCTTGCCGGTCGTCGGCGCCTCGTCGTCGTCCCCGGTATGCAGCGCCCGACCCAGCCCGCTGACCCGCGGCGACAGGAATGCCGGGGTACGCGCGAACATCGTCATGATCGGATGCCGGAACAGGAAGACGACCACCAGGTCGAGGATGGTGGCCAGGCCCAGCGCGAAGGCGAAGCCGCGCACCGTGCCGGCCGAGACGAGGTAGAGCACCACGGCGGCCATGATCGAGATGGCGTTCGCCGAGATGATCGTACGGCGGGCCCGGGCCCAGGCGCGGGGTACCGCGCTGCGCGGGCTGCGCCCCTCCCGGATCTCGTCTTTCAGACGTTCGAAGTAGATGACGAAGGAGTCGGCGGCGACGCCCAGCGAGACGATGAACCCGGCGATCCCGGCCAGCGTCAGGGTGAAGCCGATCTGGCGGCCGAGCACCACCAGCGCGCCGAAGACCAGGATGGCGGAGAGGATCAGGCTGAGGAAGATCACCGAGCCGAGCAGCCGGTAGTAGAAGAAGGCGTAGATGATCACCAGGAGCATGCCGATGCCGGCGGCCAGCAGGCCGGCTCGCAGGTGCTCGGTGCCGAGCGTGGCGGTGATGTTCTGCGCTTCCTGCGGCTCGAAGGTCAGCGGCAGGGCACCGTAGCGGAGCTGGCTGGCCAGCTCGTTGGCGCTGGCGTTGGTGAAGCTGCCGGTGATCTGAGAGTCACCGGTCAGCACGCCCTGGATCTCCGGGGAGGAGATGATCTGGTTGTCCAGCACCACCGCCACCCGGCACCGGCCCTCGTCGCCCAGGGCCGCCTGGTCGCACTGGCTGTCGGTGTTGTTGTACGCCTCGCGGGTCAGGTTGGTCCACTTGCTCTGGCCGTCGCCGGTGAAGTCGAGGCTGACCACGTACTGGCTGGTGGTCTGGTCGAGCACCCCGTCGGCGTCCTGGACGTCGGTCCCCTCCACCTTGGCGACGTCCAGCAGGTTCTTCTGCTGGCCACTCTCGCAGGCGACCACCTGCTGGTTCGACTCCTTGATCGAGCCGGGCGGCCGCTGGTCGAGCTTCTCGCAGGTGATGGTCGGTACGTTGAACTGGACGCCGGCCGGCAGGACCCGGATCTCCTGCGGGGTCAGGTCGGCGAACGGCTTGAGCTTCTCGGCAAGCGCCGGGTCCGCGCTGAAGTCCGCCGGCGCCTGGAGCGCGGTGGCGGCGGCCCATGCCTCGGCACCGACCTTCCGCTCCACCGCCGCGCGCTGCTGCTCCGGGGTCTGGTCGCCCGGAGCCGCCGGGGCGGCGCTGGCCGAGGCGCTCGGTGCCGGCGAGGCGCTGCCGCTCGGCGTGGGCGTGGGGGCCGGAGCGCCGCCGCCCTGTCCACCGCCGGCGCCTGGCGACGAGGTCACCGCCGGAGACGGGCTGCCGGACGGGCTGGCGCTGCCGGAGGGGGCTGGGCTGCCGGACGGGGCCGGGCTGGCCGACGCGCCGGGCGACGGTGCGGCGTTGACCGGACCGCCGCCGTCGACGGTCTTGAGCACCTTGCGGAACCGCAGCTCGGCCGGGGTGCCGACGTCGTTGAGGTCGGCGTTCTGACCCGGCACCGAGATCACGATGTTGCGGTTGCCCTCGGTGACCACCTCGGCCTCGGCGACACCGCGGCCGTCCACCCGGTTCTGGATGATCTGCCGGGCCCTCTCCAGGGAGCTGGCGGGGGGCGCCTCGCCGGCCTCGGTGGTCAGGGTCATCCGGGTGCCGCCGACGAGATCCAGGCCGAGCTTCGGCTCAAGCCGGTCCGTCCAGCTGCCCTTGGCCCCGGCGGCGAAGAACACCAGAAGGTAGAGGACGGTGAAGATCAACCCGAGCACGGCCAGCTGCCGCCCGGGTCGCATCTGTCCCTGAGGTGGTGCCACGGCTTTCCTGTCTCCCTGCGCGGTTCGGCCGCTAGTGGTGGGCGGCGGGTCGGAGGCCGGCGGAGTCCGGCGACATGCGTACCGCACCGGTGGGGGTCCCACCGGCCCGTCGATCTATTATCTTCGATGCCAACCCTGCCCCGTCGGGCGGGGTCGGTCGTTGAACCTTTTCAACCTGAACCGCGCGGCACCCACGCACCGCAGCCGACCCTGCGGTCCGCCGGACCGCAAGGTGAGGTTGGAAAAGGTTCATTCCTTCGCGTCGACCTCTTCCGGCACCGACTCGACCCGCTCCACCTTCTGGACGACCCGGGCGATCGCCGGCCGCGCGTACCGCGTCTGTACGCCGGGCGCCACCTCGAGCATCACGGTCTCGTCGTCCACGCTGGTGACGGTGCCGTAGAGCCCGCCGATGGTGACCACCTCGTCGCCGGGGCCGATCGAGGACTGCATCTGCTCGGCCTCGCGGCGCCGCTTCTGCTGCGGCCGGATCATCATGAAGTACATGACGACGAAGAGCAGGACAATCATGAGGAGCGGCATGAAACTCCCGGCTCCGCCGCCGCTCGCTGCTGCCAAAGGCACTGTTACGACCTTCCCATCGGCCTCGTCGCGGCATGAGCATGCCGGAGCGGAGGCAGGAACTCACGTCCTGTACAAACGCGGCGAGTCTAGTCCCTGCACCTGAGAACACCGAATGCGGCACAGATCACGAACGAATCACACCTCCTGGGACCCTGCGGAGAAGAGGTCGGGCACCGCGGGCCCGCTCGCACCAAATGTACCATTTGGCGGATTGCGCCCCAAGTGTCGCCAAGCGGCCTCGGTGGCCACCCGTCCCCGGGGCGTACGGGCCAGCAGACCGGCCCGGACCAGGAAGGGCTCGCAGACCTCCTCGACGGTGTCCGGCTGCTCCCCCACCGCCACCGCCAGGGTCGAGAGCCCCACCGGACCGCCCCGGAACGAGTCGACCAGCGCGGTCAACACCGCCCGGTCCAGCCGGTCCAGCCCCAGCTCGTCCACGTCGTAGACCCGCAGCGCCGCCCGCGCGGTCTCCCGGGTCACCGTCCCGTCCGCCCGGACCTCGGCGAAGTCGCGTACCCGGCGGAGCAGCCGGTTGGCGATCCGGGGCGTACCCCGGGACCGGCCGGCGATCTCCGCCGAACCGCCCTCGGTGATCGGCACCCCCAGGATCCGCGCCGACCGCTGGAGCAGCACGTCCAGCTCGTCCGCGGAGTAGAAGTCGAGGTGCGCGACGAAGCCGAACCGGTCCCGCATCGGGCCGGTCAACAGCCCGGACCGGGTGGTCGCGCCGACCAGGGTGAACGGCTCGACGTCCAGCGGGATCGCGGTCGCGCCCGGCCCCTTGCCCACCACCACGTCGACCCGGAAGTCCTCCATCGCGCTGTAGAGCAGCTCCTCGGCCGGCTTGGCGATCCGGTGGATCTCGTCGATGAAGAGCACGTCGCCCTCGGACAGGCTGGTCAGGATCGCGGCGAGGTCACCGGAGCGCTCGATCGCCGGACCGCTGGTCACCCGGATCCCCGCACCCAGCTCGGCGGCGACGATGTTCGCCAGGGTCGTGTTGTGCACGACCAGATCGTTGACGGTGAAGGTGTGGTCGTCGGCGACGGTGAGACACCGGCACGGATGGAGTCCGGCCGGCTCGACCGAGGCGACCCGGTCGGCGGCGAGACTCTCCTCGAACCGGTCCCGACGGGGCGCCCACTCCGCCAGCCGCCGGCCACGCTCGCCGAGCACGGTGATCCGCTCGACGAACCGCGCGACGTCGTCCTGGCTGGTGACGCTCAGCCGCCACGACTCGTGCGGCCGCCCCTGGTAGCTGCCCCGCTTGAGCTTCAGCCGGGACTGGACCCCGAGCCGCAGCAGCAGGTGCTGCACGTCCTGGAGCAGCCCGTACGAGACGCTGTAGAACTCGACCACCACGTCGTACCGGTCACGCCCCCGCCGGTTCACCGACCCGTCACAGGCGAAGTACGCCCCGAGGAAGGCGCCCACCTGCCACTCGTCGCCCCGGTAGACGAAGGGCGGGACCCGCTTGTGCCAGGCCGTCTTGTCCAGCAGCCCGTGCTCGGCAAGCCAGCCCCGCAGCCCGGAAATCCGGACGAGGGAACTGCGGGCGCTGTTCGGCCGGGTCCGGTGCGGATGACCGAGCCGGTCACACACCGACCGGAAGTCGTCCAGCACGTCCGGGTCGCTTCCGGTGAAGGTGACCTGGTTCGACGTACAGCCGTCGCCGATCAGGTAACCGGCCAACCGGAACTCGTCGGTCGACTCGGCGCCGCCGGCCGCCAGCTCGGGACGCAACACGTTCGCCAACACGTCCCGGTCGGTCAGGTCGCCGGCTTTCATCCACCCGTCCGTAGTCCAGAACGGGTGGTCCGGAGCCGCCACCACCTCCCGGCCGCTGCTCGTCCGGATCCGCACGCAGTCGAGTTCCCCCTGCTCGTGCACGGCCTCGACCAGCGCCGGACGCCCGGTGCGGGTGATCACGCGGTCGCCCGGCACGATGTCGCCCAGCCGGCGTCGGGTGCCGTCGGCGAGCAGCACCAGAGCCTCGACCGAGACCGGCTTACCGAGGCCAGGTGGGCCTGACAGCAGAATATGGTCCGGCGGGCTGCCCCGGCCCATCGCGCCGCGCAGCAGCAGGTCGAGCTGGTCGCGTACCCGGTGCTGGGCGATGAAGTCGGCGAGCCGTTTCGGGCGTACCGTGACCTCGGCGTCCCGCTCGGCGTCGCTGGCGTACGCCGAGACCAGCCCCTCCGCGTCGGTCACCGGGTCCTGCCCAGCAGCCGGATGGCCTGCTTCAACAGGACCGGCACCGGCGGGGCCGCGCCGTCGATCGTCTCCGCCACCGCCGCCACCGCCTGGTCGGCCTGGGCCGCCGTCCAGCCGAGCCCGACCAGCGCCTGCCGCACCTGCTCCGGCCAGGCTCCGCCGGTGACTCCCGCCGCGCCGTCCGGGCCGACCGGGACCGGGCCGATCCGGTCACGCAACTCCAGCACCAGCCGCTCGGCCCCCTTCTTGCCGATCCCGGGTACCCGGGTCAGGGTGCCGGTGTCGGCGTTCGCGATCGCCTTGCGCACCACGTCGGGGGCATGCACGGCGAGAACCGCCTGGGCCAACCGGGGGCCGACCCCGCTGGCGGTCTGGAGCAGCTCGAAGAGCTGCTTCTCGTCGTCGTCGGCGAAGCCGTAGAGGGTCAGCGAGTCCTCCCGGACCACCAGGCTGGTGGCGAGCCGGGCGGGCGAGCCGACCCGCAGCCCGGCCAGGGTGCCCGGCGCGCACTGCACCGCCAGCCCCACCCCGCCGACCTCGATCACCGCGCCGTCCGGGGACAGCCCGGCGACCACGCCCCGGACACTCGCGATCATCCCGTTCCTCCCTGTCGCTTCGAGCCCGGCCGGGCGGCCCGCCGGGGCGTACCGGAACGGGCGCCGTCCCGGGACGCGGCCGCCGCCGTGCGCTGCCGGACCGCGCTGGCCGCCTCCGCGATCCTCGCTCGGGTGCCGCCGCGCCAGATGTGGCAGATCGCCAGCGCCAGCGCGTCGGCGGCGTCGGCCGGCCGGGGCGGCTCGGCCAGCCGCAGCAGCCGGGTGACCATCGACATCATCTGCGCCTTGTCCGCCTGGCCGGAACCGGTGACCGCCGCCTTGACCTCGCTCGGGGTGTACGTCTGCACCGGCAGCCCGGCCCGGGCCCCGGCCAGCACCGCCACCGCGCTGGCCTGCGCGGTGCCCATCACCGTCCGCACGTTGTGCTGGCTGAAGACCCGTTCCACCGCCACACTCTGCGGCCGGTGCTCGGCCACCAGCCGGGCCAGTTCGGTGTCCAGGTGCAGCAGCCGCAGCGGCAGCTCGTCGGCCGGGTCGGTGTAGACGACGTAGTAGGCCACCAGGGTGCACGGCCGGCCGGGTACGCCCTCGACCACGCCGACCCCGCACCGGGTCAGCCCCGGGTCGACGCCCAGCACCCGCACGCCGCCCCCTCCCCGTGCCGCAGCACGTACGTGTGTTCGACACCCTACTGGCCTGGGCCGGAGCCGGAAACGTCGACACGCCCGTACCCGATCATCAGACCCCGGGCCCGGCCGCGGTCGTCCGGGTGCCGCAGCCCGCCACATAGGCCGGTACCGGAGTATGTGGCCGCCGCCCATGTGCCGCCGCCCGGTTGGCTCGTAGCTTTTTCGGCCATGACGGTAGAACCCGGTCGGGACGACCAGGCCGCGCGACGGCGGCAGCAGGAGGCCGGGGCGCCGGGCGCGACCGGCGCCGATCCGCGCCTCCCGCAGGTCGTCCGGCTCGACCTGTCCGGGCGGACCGCCCTGGTAACCGGCGGTGCCAGCGGCATCGGCCGGGCCTGTGCCGTCCGGCTGGCCGCGGCCGGCGCCAAGGTGACCGTGTTGGACCGGGACGCCGACCGGGCCGAGGCGGTCGCCGCCGAGATCGGCGGTCGGGCGCTCGGGCTGGACCTCGCCGATCCCGGCGCCGCCGACCGGATCGATCCCGAGTTGGACGTCGTGGTCAACAACGCCGGGCTGCAACACGTGGCGCCGGTCGACGAGTTCCCGCCGGAACGCTTCGACCACCTGCACCGGGTGATGGTGACGGCGCCCTTCCTGATCGTCCGGCGCGCGCTGCCGCACATGTACGCCCGCCAGTGGGGCCGGATCGTCAACATCTCCTCGGTGCACGGGCTGCTCGCCTCGCCGTTCAAGTCGGCGTACGTCTCCGCGAAGCACGCCCTGGAGGGGCTGTCGAAGGTGGTCGCCCTGGAGGGGGCGGCGCACGGCGTGACGGCCAACTGCGTCAACCCGGCGTACGTCCGGACACCGCTGGTCGAGGGGCAGATCGCCGCGCAGGCGAGCGCGCACGGCATCGCCGAGACCGAGGTGGTGGAGCGGATCATGCTGGCCCGGGCGGCGATCAAGCGGTTGATCGAGCCGGAGGAGGTCGCCGAACTGGTCGCCTACCTCTGCTCCCCCGCCGCCTCCTTCCTCACCGGCGCCTCGATCCCCCTCGACGGGGGCTGGACGGCGAACTGACCCGGCGCCTCCCGCAGAATGAACCCCGTGTCCTCGCCGATCGAGTTTCTGGAGCTCCTCGCCCGGGAGGCCGCTCCGGTCGAGTTCGAGGGGCCGCTGGTGGCCGCCCGGGCCGCCGGGGTCCCCGCCGACCGGCTCGCCGAACTGGAGGCGGCGAAGGTGGTGGCGCTGCGGGTACGCGCCCTGCTG
This sequence comes from Plantactinospora sp. ZYX-F-223, assembly GCF_039649625.1. Classification (NCBI taxonomy): domain Bacteria; kingdom Bacillati; phylum Actinomycetota; class Actinomycetes; order Micromonosporales; family Micromonosporaceae; genus Plantactinospora; species Plantactinospora sp. ZYX-F-223. The sequence goes on from NZ_JBDJAV010000019.1 coordinate 155,704, forward strand.
GAACGGCGGCGGCGGCGCGAGGCGGAACTCTCCGGCCTGTACGACACCGCCAGCGACCTCGCCGGGCTGCGCGACTCGGACGACGTACTCCGGGCGATCGTGCACCGGGCCCGGCACCTGCTCGGCACCGACGTGGCGTACATGACGTTGGTCGACGACGACCGGGGCGACACGTACATGCGGGTCACCGACGGCTCGATCTCGGCGCGGTTCCAGGGGCTGCGGCTGCCGATGGGCGCCGGACTCGGCGGGCTGGTGGCGCAGACCGGCAGCCCGTACGCGACCGCGAACTATCCGGAGGACGCCCGGTTCCACCACACCGGGGAGATCGACGCCGGGGTCGGCGAGGAGGGGCTGGTCGCCATCCTCGGGGTACCGCTGCGGCTCGGCTCCCGGGTGATCGGGGTGCTCTACGCCGCCAACCGGTCGGCCCGGCCGTTCGCCCGGGAGGAGGTGTCGCTGTTGCTCTCGCTGGCCGCGCACGCCGCGGTGGCGATCGACACCGCCCGGCTGCTCGCCGAGACCCGGGCCGCGCTGGCGGAACTGTCGGCGGCCAACTCCACGATCCAGGCACACAGCGCGTCGGTGGAACGGGCCGCCGCCGCGCACGACCGGATGACCTCGCTGGTGCTGCGCGGCGGCGGGGTGGAGGACGTGGCGGCGGCGGTGACCGAGGTGCTCGGCGGGGCGCTGCTGGCGCTGGACGCCGAGGGCCGGACACTGGCCCGGGTCGGCGAGATCGGCGAGCCGGACCGGGCGGCGCTGGACGAGGCGGTGGTGGCGTCGCGTACCGAGGGGCGCAGCGTGCGCCGGGGCGACCTCTGGTACGCCGCCGTGGTCGCCGGTACGGAGAACCTCGGCGCCCTGGTCTCCCGCCCGGAGGAGGAGCTGGTCGACGCCGACCAGCGGATCCTGGAGCGGGCGGCCCTGGTCACCGCGCTGCTGCTGCTGTTCCGGCAGACGGTCGCCGAGGCGGAGGGACGGGTCCGGGGCGAACTGCTCGACGACCTGATCGCCCGGCCGGTACTCGACGTCGCCGCGCTGCGCGGCCGGGCCCGCCGGCTCGGCGTGGACCTGGACGCCCCGCACGTGCTCGTCGCGGTCGGTGACGACGCGATGGCCGGCAGTACCTCGTCGCGGCAGCGGGTCACCTCGTGGGCCAGCACGTACGCCTCGGCCCACGGCGGCCTGGCGGCGGCCCGGGACGGCCGGGCGGTGCTGATGCTGCCGGGCGGCGACGCCGGTGCGGCGGCCCGGACCGTGGTCCGGGACCTGTCCCGGGCGCTGGGCCGGCCGGTCACCGCCGGAGCGGGCGGGCCGGCGACCGGACCTGCCTCGCTGGTCGGTGCGGCCCGGGAGGCGGAGCGCTGCCTGACCGCGCTGCGCGCGCTGGGCCGGGCCGGCGAGGGTGCCGGCAGCGCCGAGCTCGGCTTCGTCGGGCTGCTGCTGGGCGCGGTCGAGTCCGGCGGCGACCGGGAGGTGGCCCGGTTCCTGGTCGACACCGTCGGCCCGGTGGTCGACTACGACGCCCGCCGGGGGACCGCGCTGGTGAAGACCCTGGAGGCGTACTTCGGGGTCGGTGGCAGCCTGGCCCGGGCGGCGGAGGTGCTGCACGTGCACGTCAACACGGTGACCCAGCGGCTGGACCGGGTCGGGCAGCTACTGGGGCCGGAGTGGCAGAAACCGGAGCGGGCACTGGAGGTGCAGCTCGCGCTGCGGCTACACCGGCTGCGCGCCTCGTCCGGCCGGGTCGCGGCGGACGCCCGGCCCGAACTGCCCTGACAGCGCCGCCGCCCGGGGCGCCACCGCCCAGCGGTGGCTCGCGCGCGCCGGACCCGCCGGGCGACGAGCGGACGCCGACCGGACGCACCGGCCACTCGGCGGGCGGCGATGCGGGGTGGCTCAGCGGGCGGCGATGCCGGCGATGACGACGAGCGGACGCCGACCGGACGCACCGGCCACTGGGCGGGCGGCGATGCGGGGTGGCTCAGCGGGCGGCGATGCCGGCGATGACCGCGTCGACGACCCGCGCCGGCAGGTCGCGCTCGTCCAGCTCGGGCTGGGCGCGGAGCAGCCGCTGCATCAGCAACGGGGCGGTGAGCAGCGAGAGGGTGAGCTCGACGTCGAGGTCGGCCCGCAGCTCGCCGAGGTCGATCCCCCGGCGCAGCACCTCGCGGATCATCCGCCGCCGCGGCTCGACCAGCTCCTGATAGAGCCGGTACTGCTCCGGGCTGCGGCTGATCGTGGGCATCAGGCAGGGCATGATCTGCCGCATCCGGGGGTCCGGGTTGTGCCCGGTGTTGCCGACCAGCGCGATCAGGTCCTCGCGTACGGACCGGCCGGGCGGTGGCGGCGGTGGCGGCTTCAGCCGGCGCAGCGCGTCCTGGAGCAGGGCCTCCTTGCCGGTCCAGCGCCGGTAGATGGTCGCCTTGCCCACGCCGGCCCGCGCGGCGATCGCCTCGATCGACAGCGTCTCGATGCTGCTGCCCTCGGCGAGCAGGTCGAGCGCCGCTTCCAGGATCGCCTCGTCCGCGCGAATGCTCCGCGGGCGTCCTGGCGCCCGCGGAGCATCCATCGTTTCGGTCACGTTAACCATTGTCCCCTGCTGGTCAGGCGGCGACCAGTTCGGGATCGGCCACCGGCTCCGGCGGCAGCAGCTGCTCCTCGGCCGTGCGGCCGGGCAGCCAGCGGAGCACCACCAGGATGCCGAGGGCGGCGACCACCGCCGAGATCCCGCTGGCCCAGTGCATGGCCGAGACGAAGGCGTCGTTGGCCGCGCTGGTCACCGCCGAGCCGGCCGGACCCCCGAGCCGCTCCGCGACCGCGTACGCCCCGGAGACCGACTCGGACGCGGCGTCCCGGACCGGCGCCGGCAGCGCGCGGGCCGCCGGCTCGATCTGGTCCCGGTAGACCCCGGAGAGCACCGAGCCGAGCACCGCGACGCCGAGCGCACCGGCCACCTGGCGGACGGTGTTGCTGACCGCCGAACCGACCCCGGCCTTCTCCCGGGGCAGCGCCGACATGATCGACTCGGTCGCCGGCGGCATGATGTTGGCCATCCCGACGCCCTGGACGAAGAAGATCAGCCCGATGATCCAGATCGGGGTGGTGGCGGTGGCGAAGGCGAACGCCACCAGCGCCGCCGAGGTGAGCGCCAGCCCGGTCACCGCCACGGCCTTGCCGCCGTACCGCTTGACCATGGTCGCGCTGCGCGGTGCGAAGACCAGTTGGGCGACGGCGAACGGCAGCATCAGCAGGCCGGTCTCCAGCGGGCTGTAGCCCCGGACGAGCTGGAGGTAGAACGCGCTGAAGAACATCACGCCCATGGCGGCGAAGAAGACCAGGCCGATCACCGCGACCGGAGCGGCGAACCGGGGTACCCGGAACAGCCGTACGTCCAGGGACGGGAACTCGACCCGGCGCTCCCAGGCCACGAAGGCGGCCAGTACGGCCAGGCCGCCGACGATCGACGCCCAGATCAGCGGCCGGCCGAAGCCGTGCTCGCCACCGTCGATGATCCCGTACGAGAGCGCGACCAGACCGATCACCGAGAGCAGTACGCCGATCACGTCGATCCGGCCCGGCTTCGGGTCCCGCGAGTCGGGCACCAGCAGGGCCACCGCGACCAGCCCGATCAGCACCACCGGGACGTTGATCAGGAAGACCGACCCCCACCAGTAGTTCTCCAGCAGCAGGCCGCCCAGCACCGGGCCGATCGCCACGCCGAGGCCGATCGCGCCGGCCCAGACCCCGATCGCGCGACCGCGCTCCCGGGGGTCGAAGACGTTCGAGATGATCGACAGGGTCACCGGCATCACGGCGGCGGCCCCGAAGCCCATCAGCGCCCGGGCCCCGATCAGTTGCCCCGGGCTCTGCGCGTACGCCGACAGCAGCGAGGCGAGTCCGAAGATCGCCAGGCCGACCAGTAGGAACCACTTCCGCCCGTACCGGTCGCCGAGCACGCCGAAGGTGAACAGCAGCCCGGCGAAGACCAGGGTGTACGAGTTGATGGACCATTCCAGTTGGCCCTGGCTGGCGCCGAGGCCGTGCACCGGGTCGGCCAGGGTGCGCAGTGCGACGTTCAGGACCGTGTTGTCCAGCACGATCACCAGCAGGCTGACCACGAGCACGCCGAGAATGGCCCAGCGCCTCGGGTGCCCGGTGTTTTCCGTTAACTCCATGCCGTGGTGTCCCCCCGAGACCCCGCATCGCCGGATTCGGCTGCGGGGAAGTTTCTTGACCGCACCGACGATAGTCAGCTCAGAACCGAAACGGCACCGTTCCGTATCGTATTGTGACCCGCCTCACCCCGGCCTCCGCCGTGGCCCCAGGGCGCGCCTGCCCCGACAGGGCGTACCGCCTTGTACGGATAACCCCGCCGCCCTTCTCCGACCGCGCGACCCGGCGGACCCGCCGGCGATACTCGCCGCCCGGGGCGCGGTCATCACCGCCGCGACACCGCTCGGCGCCGCGCTCGGCGGTCCACTGGTGACCACGTTCGGTGCCGGCGGAACGAGGCGTCCGATCGCCGCCAGACGGCGGCTCGGCGTCCGATCACGATGGGTGGCATGAGCGAGGTTATTTCAGTAAAGAGCAGTGTTCTGGATGGAAAAGTAGCGTTTGTCACCGGCGGCAGCCGGGGCATCGGTGCGGCGGTGGCGGTCCGGCTGGCCCAGGACGGTGCGGACGTGGCGCTGACCTACCAGCAGAATGCCGAGGCGGCCGGCGCGGTGCTGGACCGGATCAAGGCGATCGGCCGGCGCGGGCTGGCGATCCAGGCGGACAGCGCCGACCCGGCGGCCGTCGTCTCGGCGGTGGAGCGGGCGGCCGGCGAGTTCGGCCGACTCGACGTACTGGTCAACAACGCCGGGGCGTTTCTCGTCGGGCCGGCGGTGGAGGTGGGGCTCGCCGAGTTCGAGCGGAGCGTGGCGGTGAACGTCCGGGCGCCGTTCGTCGCCGCCCAGGCGGCGGCCCGGCACATGGTCGACGGTGGACGGATCATCACCATCGGCAGCAACATGGCCGAACGGGCGGCGTTTCCGGGCTTCGCGCTCTATTCGATGAGCAAGACCGCGCTGACCGGACTGACCAAGGGACTCGCCCGGGATCTCGGGCCCCAGGGCATCACGGTCAACCTGGTCAACCCCGGCCCGACCGACACCGACTCGAATCCGGCCGACGGCCCGATGGCGGAGACCATCCGCGACTTCACCGCCGTCCGCCGGTACGCCGCGCCGGCCGAGATCGCGGCGACGGTCGCCTGGGTGGCCGGCGCCGACAGCTCGTACGTCACCGGGGCGACGATCAACGTCGACGGCGGCTTCACCGTCTGAACCGGTCATCCGACCCGATCCGGTTACCCCGGCCTGCTCCGGTTCCCGAACCGGCGGGCCGGGGTTCCGGGGTGTCCGGTGCGGCGGTGGTGGCCGGGGACGGGGACGGTTCCTGCCGCGCATCCTGTCGAGCTGCCCCGCCCGTGCTCCCGCCCGTGCTCCCGCTCCCCACCTCGCGGTCCGGCCGAGCGGTGGTCACGGCGGTGGCGGTGGGGCCGGCGACCAGCGTGCCGGCCATGGCCAGGCCCGCCGCCACCAGCGCCGCACCGAACCCGTCCGAGCGCGAGGTCGTCATCGGACCACCCCTTTCCGGTACGCCTGACGTCAGCGTCGCGACCAGCACTGGACGAGGACTGGACACCGACTGGAACACCTGCGGAGTCGGCGCCTCGACGGCGGCGCGGACGAACCCGGATCCCCCGGAAATCCCTCGGCACCGGCACCCGCCCCCGATGACGTTTCCGCAGGTCAGAGCGAACGTGAACACCTTGTTCGCGTTTGCCATTCCCGCACTGGGCAGGTAAAGATGAGTCGTCTTCGAGCCCGGGCACGGGATCGACTGTCAACAATTCCTGTCGTGACGCGTCCTGACGACGCGCGATCCCGCGTGCCCGCCGACACCCAGACCGAACAGAGGGAGAATTCATGTCGATCCTGGTCACCGGCGCCACCGGAAGCGTGGGCCGACTCGTGGTCGCCCAGTTGGTCGAGACGGGCGTACGGGTACGCGCGCTGACCCGCGACCCTGGGTCGGCCAGCTTCCCCGACGGCGTCGAGGTGGTACGCGGCGACCTCGCCGACCCGACGACGTTGCGGTCCACATTCGACGACGTCGAGCGGATGTACCTCTTCCCGGTCGCCCATACCGCCCGCGAGGTGGTCGCCCAGGCGAAGCTCGCCGGGGTACGCCGGATCGTCGTACTCTCCTCCGGCGCGGTCACCGGCGGCTTCGACACCGATTTCCACCTGCCCGTGGAGCGGGCCGTCGAGGAGTCGGGGCTGGAGTGGACGCATGTCCGGCCAGGCGAGTTCATGCTCAACAAGGTCTGGCTCTGGGGGCCGTCCATCCGTGCCGAGAGCGTGGTCCGCGAGCCCTTCCCGGACGTGGCGTGGTGCCCGGTGCACGAACGCGACATCGCCGAGGTCGCCGTCACCGCCCTGCTGGCCGACGGGCATCAGGGCCGGGCGTACGACCTGAACGGGCCGGAGCTGATCACCCGACGGGAGCAGGTGCGGGCGATCGCCTCGGCGATCGGCCGGGACGTCCGGCTGGAGGTGGTGACGCCCGAGCGGGCCAGGGAGATCTACCGGGCACAGGGCGGCTTCGCCGCGGACAACGCCGACTTCCTGCTCGGCTTCGAGGACTACTCGGGCAACGACTCCGATCCGGCGTCCATGGCGGAGCTGGACCTCGGGGCGTACGGGCCGCTGCCCACCGCGGAAGCGGTGACCGGGCGCCCCGCCCGTACGTTCGCCCAGTGGGCACACGACCACGCCGCCGACTTCCGCTGACCCCCGCACGGCTGCGGGCAGCCGTGATCCCGGAGCGTTCGGCACGTCTGGGCGGGCCACACGTTCCGCGATCACGAAGACCCCGCACCAGCGAGTGCCGGGTATCCTCGTGGACGCTTGTCTCATGTGGCTTCTTCAGATGGACCGCTCCGCACGGCCGGTTCACCTAGCCGGTCGACGGCTCCGGCGGAAGGCGGCGGGACGTGCGGGTGACGATGGCAAGTGCCGCGGCCCGGACCGGCCGCGGCAACGAGGACTTCGTCGGCGCCGTCCCCACGGCGGCCGTGCTGATCGACGGTGCCGGTGGGGTTTCCGGGAGCGAACTGGTCTGCCGGCACGGCGCGGCCTGGTATGCCCGCCGGCTGGGAGTGGAACTGCTCGGCCTGTTGTCACCCGACGGCGACCGACCCGTTGCGGCGCTGCTGGCCGAGGCGATCGAGCGGGTGGCGGGCGCCCACCGGGACACCTGCGACCTCGCTGACCCCCGCAGCCCCTGGGCAACCGTGGCGATCCTGCGCCTTTGCGACGGCTGGGCCGACTACCTCGTGCTCGGCGACTCGGTCCTCGTTCTCGACCGAGCCGGCGTGCCGCTGGTCGTCTCCGATCCCCGGGAGGTGACGATGGCCCGGCCGTACCGGTCCGCGCTGGAAGCCGCGGCGGAGGGCAGCGCAGAGTACGAACAGGTCCGCCGCGACGGCATCGCCGTGCTGCGCGCCAACCGCAACCAGCCGGGCGGCTACTGGGTGGCCAAGGACGATCCCCGGGCGGCGGCCGAGGCGGTCGTCGAAAGCCGACCCGTCTCGGAACTGACCGGTGCCGTCCTGCTCAGCAACGGAGCCAGCCGGATCGTCGACCGGTTCCGGCTCGCCGGCTGGCCGGAGGTGCTGGCGGTCCTCGCATCGAGCGGACCCGCCACGATCATCCGCCGCGTCCGGGAGGCGGAAGCCCGCCAGGCAGTGGCGGCCGACGATGCCACCCTCGCGCACTGCACCGACCTCGCCGAAAGCCCCTCTCCATTCCCCGGCGACCGGTAGACCCCCGGACCGGCCACGCGGACGTGGGCGGGCCGGAGCAGGCATACTGGCTGTCCGTCCGTGCGGCCGGCGGCACGCGGACGGACGACCTCTGGAGGAGCATGGCAACCGGTGACGAGGCGAGCAGTCGCCTCACCGCCTTCGGCAACCAATTGATCGAGGTACACATCTGGCTCCGCGAGCTGCTGGCGGAGCTGCGGGACAACGTCGACGGGTATTTCGCGGGCGACGGCCCTCCGCCCCGCGACCTGCGCGTGCACTGCCTCGCCTTCTGCACGGCGCTGACCCGGCACCACACCGGCGAGGACGGCGGGCCGTTCCCGGTGATCGCCGACGAGTTCCCCGAACTGCGCCAGGTGATCACCGAACTGAAGACCGACCACAACCGGATCGACTGGATCCTCGGCAACCTGGAGAAGCTGCTGCGCGAGTTGCCGGCAGAACCCGACCCGGCCACCGCGATCCGGGTACGGGCCGAGTTGGAGGGACTGTCGGCCATCATGGAGACGCACTTCACGTACGAGGAGAAGAAGCTCGTCTCCGTGCTCAACTCCCTGGACCTGCCCGACTGGCGCAGGAACCGTCCGGCCTTCCTCCACTCCGACCAGGACGCCTGAGCCAGCGGCGATGGTGCCTGTTGGTACACCCCTGAAGGGGCAGCAGCACAAGGGGCAGTAACAGCACACGAAGCGACGGGGCACCGCCCTGCCCGGTAGGCTCGGCCAACCGCGCGGGAAGGAGCGAGGCGTGACGGACGGTTCCGGCAGCACACCGACCAGGGTCGGCCTGGCCCCGATCGGGCGGGTCGAGTCACCGCTGGTCGACCGGGCCTCGGCACCCCGGCAGGGCGACGAGGGCGCACCCGAGGCGTGGCTGGTCTTCGACCCGGCGGTACGCGACGGTCTGCGCGATCTCCGCCCCGGCACCGACGTCATCCTGCTGACCTGGTTCGACCGGTCCCGCCGGGACGTGCTGGTGGTGCATCCCCGGGGCGACCTGACCCGGCCGCCGACCGGCGTCTTCAGCACCCGCTCCCCGGACCGGCCCAACCCGATCGGCCTGCACCGGGTGCACCTGCTGGAGATCGACGACCTCCGGATCCGGGTACGCGACCTGGAGGCGCTGGACGGCACCCCGATCCTGGACGTGAAGCCGGTACTCGACCGCGACACCGAACGCTGACCCGGCACAGGCCGGCGCTAACCGGCCGGGGTGGCCGGCTCAGCCGACCGCCGCCATGACCTCGTCGGAGACGTCGAAGTTGCCGTAGACGTTCTGCACGTCGTCGGAGTCCTCCAGCGCGTCGATCAGCTTGAAGACCTTGCGGGCGCCTTCCTCGTCCAGCGGCACGGTGACGCTGGGCACCAGAGACGACTCGGCCGACTCGTAGTCGATGCCGGCGTCCTGCAACGCGGTCCGCACGGCGATCAGGTCACCGGGCTCGGAGACCACCTCGAACGCCTCGTCCAGGTCGTTGACCTCCTCGGCCCCGGCGTCGAGTACGGCGAGCAGCACGTCGTCCTCGGAGAGCCCCGCCTTCGGCACGATCACGACGCCCTTGCGGGAGAACATGTACGACACCGAGCCCGCATCCGCCAGCGAACCGCCGTTGCGGGTCAGCGCGGTGCGTACCTCGGTCGCGGCACGGTTGCGGTTGTCGGTCAGGCACTCGATCAACAGCGCGACGCCGCCCGGGGCGTACCCCTCGTACATCACCGTCTGCCAGTCGGCGCCTCCAGCCTCCAGGCCGGAGCCGCGCTTGACGGCGCGGTCGATGTTGTCGTTCGGCACCGAGTTCTTCTTCGCCTTCTGGATGGCGTCGAAGAGGGTCGGGTTACCGGCCGGGTCACCACCGCCGGTGCGCGCCGCGACCTCGACGTTCTTGATGAGCTTGGCGAACATCTTGCCGCGCTTGGCGTCGATGACCGCCTTCTTGTGCTTCGTCGTCGCCCACTTTGAGTGGCCGGACATCTGTAACCTCCGTCGTCAACACGCCTCGATACACGACCGCCCGCTCATCTTCCCGATGATCCCGACCAACCCTGCGTATCACCCAGAGGACGACAACCAGCACGACCTCGGTCGGTTGGCTCTGGGGTGGCAGGCGATCACGAGCAGACTGTCCCGGCCGAACCCGGCAATCCTACCGGCGCCGGACCGGTCGCTGTCAGGTCCCACCGGCACCGCGTCGCGGCGCGTCCCGTTCCATCTGCCGGGCCGGCACCGCCGCACGGACCCAATGGGGGATTCCCGGCACCCCTGGCTGGTACTCCGCGCCGAGGTGTGACCCACCGGGCGGGTCGGTGAACCACCCGACCAGCCGGTGACACCGGCGGCCGAGCCGGTGCCGGTCCCGGTCAGGCGGTCGCCTCCCGGAGCATCAGGCGGCCGTTCGGCGCACCAGGTCGACGAACCACCGGTGCAGGCGCCGGTCGCCGGTCAGTTCCGGATGGAAGGCGGTGGCGACCGCGTTCCCCTGCCGGACCGCGACGATCCGGCCGGCCGCCGGGCCGTCGCTCACCCGCCCGAGCACCTCCACCCCGTCGGCGACCCGCTCGACCCAGGGGGCCCGGATGAAGACGGCGTGGAAACTCGGGCCGGGAATACCGGCGATCTCCACCGGCGCCTCGAAGGAGTCGACCTGCCGGCCGAACGCGTTCCGCCGGACGGTCATCTCGATGCCGCCGAAGCTCTGCTGGTCGGGGCGGCCGTCCAGCACCTCGGTCGCCAACATGATCATTCCGGCGCAGGAGCCGTAGACCGGCATGCCCGCGCCGACGCGCTTGCGGATCGGGTCGAGCAGGTCGAACGTCTCGGCCAGCTTGCTGATGGTGGTCGACTCGCCGCCCGGGATCACCAGGCCGTCGACCTGTTCCAGCTCCTCCGGCCGGCGGACCGGCCGCGCCGCCGCACCCGCGGCGGTCAGCGCGGCCAGATGCTCGCGTACGTCGCCCTGTAGCGCCAGGACGCCGACCGTCACCCCCGCCGGCTCACTCCTCGCGCTCACCAACCCGC